>NZ_JADCQA010000018.1:0-46751 GCF_014947095.1 Stenotrophomonas sp. B2
CCGACAATTTCCGTGCGCGTCAGCCACGGAAGAGAAAGAAGACGATCAAAAGCAACAGCAACAGCCGCGCGCTGTGGGTTGGGGTCGGATCCGTTTTCCAGAGGAAACGGATCCGACCCCTTCGTGTTTTTCCGGCGCAGGCTGCCGAACACCCTCAATCCGAATCCTGCGCGCGCGCTGCTTCGGCCTGGGTTTCTTCCTGTGCCGCCATTTCGCGCGCGATCCACGCATCGATCATGTGCCGCTGGCGCTGTGCCTGCCGCCGCTCCCGCGTGTACTCCTGGTCCAGTACCCGGTACAGCGAGACCATCACCAGCACCATCAGCAGCGCGAATGGCAGTGCCGAGATCGTGATCATGCCCTGCAGCGCGTCGAGGCCGCCGGCCAGCAGCAACGCACCTGCGATCAGCGCGATGCCCACACCCCAGGCCAGCTTGCGCTTGGCGGGCGGGTCGCCTGCCTCGTCGGTGGACATGCTGGCCAGCACCAGCACCGCCGAGTCAGCCGAGGTCACGAAGAAGATCATCAGCAGAACCAGCGCGATGCACGACAGCAGCAATGGCAGCGGCATGCTGTCGAACAGGGTGAACAGTACGGTCTCATAGCCATTGCCCAGCGCCTGTACCAGGTCTGCATGGCCGAAGATCTGCGACCAGATCGCGGTGCCACCGAACACCGAGAACCAGAAGAAGCCCAGCAGCGTCGGCGCCAGTACCACGCCCACCACGAACTCGCGCACGCTGCGGCCACGCGAGATGCGCGCGATGAACGAACCCACGAACGGTGCCCAGGAAATCCACCAGGCCCAGTAGAAGATCGTCCAGTCGGCGACCCACGTACTGGAGGAGAACGGTGACATGCGCAGGCTCATCGTCACCAGCTGGTTCAGGTAGGACCCCAGCGTCGTGGTGAAGGTATTGAAGATCGCGCCGGTCGGCCCGAGCACCAGGACCAGTGCCAGCAGCAGGGCGGCCAGTGCCAGGTTGAAGTTCGACAGCCATTTCACGCCGCGCTCCACGCCGCTGAGGGTGGAGGCCATGTACAACACGAAGGCGACGGCGATGATGGTCAGCTGCAGCGGCACACCGGCATGCACGCCGAACACGCGCTGCATGCCGGCTGCGATCTGGATGGTGCCGAAGCCCAACGTGGTGGCCACACCGATTGCCGTGGCCACCACCGCGGCAATGTTGACAATCCGTCCGATCCAGCCCCGATGATGATGACCGATGATCGGCTGCAGCATGTCGCTGACCAGCCCGCGGCCGTTGCGGTTGAACTGGAACCATGCCATTGCCAGACCGATCAGCGCGTAGATCGCCCACGGATGCAGGCCCCAGTGGAAGAACGCATAGCGCATCGCTGCACGTGCGGCGTCCATGCTTTCCGGTGCCAGTCCTTCCGGCGGCTTGCTGAAGTGGGAGATCGGCTCGGCCGCCCCCCAGAACACCAGGCCGATGCCCATGCCGGCGGCGAACAGCATCGACATCCAGCTGGCCCGCGAGAATTCGGGTTCGGCGTCTTCGCCACCGATGCGCAGGTTGCCGAAGCGGCCGAACGCCAGGTACATCAGGAACACCAGCGCCAGGAACACCACCAGCAGGTACAGCCAGCCGATGCCGCGGATGAGTTCGCCGAGGATGCTCTGCACCACGGCGTTGAAGGGACCGGGTGCTACGCCGGCAAGCAGCACCAGCAACAGGACCAGTGCGATGGAAACACGAAACACCATGAAGGAGCTTCTCCGATCAAAGGGATTGAGGGAGCGAGCAAATGCTTGCAGCGAGGGGCCGGCGGCACTCGAGCGCTAGCCGGGCAGGGGCCGCGATGGCGGCGATGCGTCATCGGTCGCAGCGACACGATGCGCGTGCACGTTACTGAACGCGACGTCATGGTTGCGTTAATTCATCAATGTCGCGTGACGCGCAGCCGCCCCGTGGGCTCGCCCTGTTGCAGGACTTCTATGGTCTAATGCCGGCAAGAAGCGGGGGTACCGCGGCCATCGGCCACGGTTGAGACAGTCCCTTGGAACCTGATCCGGCTCATACCGGCGTAGGGAAGCTTTGCAATGCAACCGAACCCGGACGCGGCCCAAGGGCCGTCCGCGTGCGGGGGCAGTGCGCCGCCGCTTCGTCCCTGACCCTCCTGGACGATGCCCGATGAACGCACAGCTCTCCGCCCTGCAGCAACAGGCCCAGCAACTCTCCGAATCCGTGACCCGGCCGATTCCCGGCTCGCGCAAGATCCATGTCACCGGCTCGCGCCCGGACCTGCGCGTGCCGATGCGCGAGATCACACTGAGCCGCACGCCGACCCTGTTCGGCGGCGAAGAGAACGCGCCGGTCACGGTGTATGACACCTCCGGCCCCTACACCGATCCTGACGTGCGCATCGACCTGTCCGCGGGCTTGCCGGCCCTGCGCCGTGCCTGGGTCGAAGCGCGGGGTGACACCGAACAGCTTGATGGCCTGAGCTCTTCCTTCGGCCGCGATCGCGAGCACGACCCGAAGCTCGATGCGGTGCGCTTCCCGGCCCGCAGCCTGCCGCGCCGCGCCCGTGCGGGTGGCAATGTCACCCAGATGCACTATGCGCGCCGCGGCATCATCACGCCGGAGATGGAATTCGTCGCCATCCGCGAGAACCAGCGCCTGGACGCGATCCGCGATGCAGGCCTGCTGCAGCAGCATCCGGGCGAAGCCTTCGGCGCATCCATCCAGAAGATCATCACCCCGGAGTTCGTCCGCGACGAAATCGCCCGTGGCCGGGCGGTGCTGCCCAACAACATCAACCATCCGGAAAGCGAGCCGATGATCATCGGCCGCAACTTCCTGACCAAGATCAACGCCAACATCGGCAACAGCGCGGTGTCATCCGGCATTGCCGAGGAAGTGGAGAAGCTGGTGTGGGCGATCCGCTGGGGGGGCGATACGGTGATGGACCTGTCCACCGGCAAGCACATCCACGAGACCCGCGAGTGGATCATCCGCAACTCGCCGGTGGCGATCGGCACGGTGCCGATCTATCAGGCCCTGGAGAAGGTCGATGGCCGTGCCGAGGCACTGACCTGGGAGATCTTCCGCGACACGTTGATCGAACAGGCCGAACAGGGCGTGGACTACTTCACCATCCATGCCGGCGTGCTGCTGCGCTACGTGCCGCTGACCGCCAAGCGGGTGACCGGCATCGTCAGTCGCGGCGGCTCGATCATGGCCAAGTGGTGCCTGGCCCATCACAAGGAGAATTTCCTCTACACGCACTTCGAGGACATCTGCGAAATCATGAAGGCCTACGACGTGACCTTCTCGCTGGGCGATGGGCTGCGCCCGGGCTGCATCGCAGACGCCAACGACGCGGCGCAGTTCGGCGAGCTGGAAACGCTTGGCGAGCTGACGAAGATCGCATGGAAGCATGACGTGCAGACGATGATCGAAGGTCCCGGGCACGTGCCGATGCAGCTGATCAAGGAAAACATGGACAAGCAGCTGCGCGAATGTGGTGAGGCTCCGTTCTATACGCTTGGGCCGCTGACCACGGACATCGCGCCCGGCTATGACCACATCACCAGTGCCATCGGCGCAGCGATGATCGGTTGGTTCGGTACCGCGATGCTCTGCTACGTGACGCCGAAGGAACACCTTGGCCTGCCCAACCGCCAGGATGTGCGCGACGGCATCATGGCCTATCGCATCGCCGCACATGCGGCCGACCTGGCCAAGGGGCATCCGGGCGCGCAGGTCCGCGACAACGCATTGAGCAAGGCGCGCTTCGAGTTCCGTTGGGAAGACCAGTTCCACCTCGGGCTGGACCCGGAGAAGGCAAAGGAATTCCATGACGAGACGCTGCCCAAGGACGCGCACAAGCTGGCGCACTTCTGCTCGATGTGCGGGCCGCACTTCTGCTCGATGAAGATCACCCAGGACGTGCGCGAGTACGCCGAGGCCGGAATGAAGGAGAAGTCCGAGCAGTTCCGCGCTGCGGGCGCGGAGGTCTACCAGCAGGGCTGATCGGACTGGCGTCGCCGGGCGTGCCCCGGCGGCGCTGCATCGCGCGCCTCACGCGCATCCCGTTATCCTCCGCCCATCTTTCCGGGGAAGGGACGCCATGCCTGTTGCCGTGACCACCCGCTGGCTGGCCATCGCCCGCCGCCATCCGTCCGCGTGGCTGCTGGGCGCGCAGCTGCTGGCGGTGATGCTGTATCCCGCGCTGGACGACACGGCCGCCGGCCGCGCCGCATTGGGCATGTTTGGAATGGCGGTGCTGGGCCTGGCGTTGTGGGTGGTCCAGCGCAGCCCGTTGGGTACATGGCTGGCACTGCTGCTGGCGATTCCGGCGGTGGTGTTCTCCATCGCCGGCGCGCTGCTGGACCGCGCCGCGCTGGTGACCACCGCGCAGCTGCTGGAGAGCCTGCTCTACTTCTATACGGCCGGCGCCCTGATCGCCTACATGCTGCAGGACCACAAAGTCACCCGCGACGAACTGTTCGCGGCCGGCGCCACCTTCACCTTGCTCGCGTGGGCATTCGCCTTCGCATTTGGGGTGTGCCAACAGTGGTATCCGGGCAGCTTCCAGGGCAGCAGCGAGGGACCTCAGCGAAGCTGGATGGAGCTGCTTTATCTGAGCTTCAGCTTGCTGTCCGGGGTCGGCCTGAGCGATGTCGTGCCGCTGCATCCGGAGGCACGCGCACTGGTCATGCTGGAGCAGTTCTCAGGCGTGATGTACGTGGCTTTGGTGGTTTCGCGGCTGGTCGGATTGACCATGCTGCGGCGTTTCTGAAAATGAATGGAAGATAAAAATTTCGCGCCCGAAAGGGCGCGAATGATGGTGCGAAGTTATGTGAATGCGTCGGCGAGAGAGAGCCTGATGTCGACCACGCGATAGGCGAGGTAACCGGCATAGGCTAGTATTCGCGCGCTCCATTGTTTTTGCGGTATGCGCCGATGCTTTGTGCGGAGTCTGGCTTTTCGCTGTTCCCCGTTGGGGACGGTATCGAAGGCGAACACTGCCCGGAAACTGTCTCTACTGTTTAGCAAAAAATGAACCGCAGCGAAATCCAGCCCACCGAATCTGATCGGATCCGGATTGGCGAATGTGTCGTCACTTTGTCCTCGCGAGAGGTCGAAGTTGCCGGCGCGCGTCGCCCGCGCCGGCTGACGCCGAAGGCGCTGGGCGTGCTGCGTGTGCTGCTGCGGCAACCCGGGCGCGTGGTCACCCGCGAAGAACTGTTCGCCGAGGTGTGGCCCGATACGCTGCCCACCAACGATGTGCTGACGCAGGCGGTCACCCAGCTGCGCAAAGCCTTCGCCAACGACGATGACAACGGCCAGGCGTATATCGAGACGATCGCCAAGACAGGCTACCGCCTGCGCGTGCCGGTGCAGGCCATGCCCGAGCCCGAAGCGGAACTGGCGGTCGATGCCGAAGGCGCGGCTGGCGATTCCAACGCGGTCGTGGAAGTGCACACGCCAGCCCCGGAGGACATGCGACGCCGTCGCTGGCGCTACCTGCGACGTCGATTGTTGCTGGTGCTGGGCCTGTTGATGCTGGCCGCACTGCTGGTGATGACGGTCCTGCTGCTGCGCCGTGCGCCGGCCAGCTCTCCGGTGGAGGCGGCGGTGGAGAACGGCACGCGGGTGATCGGCAGCCCGCAGCGGCCCTATCGGCTGATCACCGCCACCGCAGGCTTCGAAACCTATCCCACGCTGTCGCCGGATGGTTCGCAGGTGGCCTACGAAGGTGCCAGCGAGGATGGCCTGGGCGGCGGTGCGATCAAGGTACAGACGTCCGGCAACGCGCCGGCGCGGCAGCTGCTTGTTCCTCCTGAGGGTGCGGTTGATCGCTTCCCGAACTGGTCGCCGGATGGACGCGACATCGCCTTTGCCCGCTTCTCCGCCGATGGGGGTTGTCAGGTGCTGATCGCCAGTGCGACCGGCGGCGCGTTGCGCCAGGCCACGCGCTGCGATGGCACCGAGCTGCTCAGCTTCGACTGGACACCCGACGGGCGCGGCCTGGTATTCGGCAGCATGGTGGGCCGCTATGCCCACCGCGGTATCCGAGTACTCGATCTGGCCAGCGGACAGTGGCAGCCGCTGCAGTACGCCGTCGATCAGGACGATTTCGATTACGCGCCGCGCTATTCGCCGGACGGCAAATGGCTGGTGTTCGTGCGCAACCCGCAGATGGGCGACCTGTGGCGGGTTCCTGCCGCGGGTGGCACGCCGGAGCAGCTGACCAGCGAGTCGGCCGAGCTGCGCGGATGGGCCTGGCTTGGCGACGGCCGCACCATCGTGTTCGGCCGCCGGGTCGACAGCGAGGTGCGGCTCTATTACCTCGACATCGAGCGGCGCACGCTGCGTGATGCCGGACTGGATGACGCGCAGTGGCCGGCGGTATCGCGGCATGGCGGCATGCTGGCCTTCGTCCATCGCCGTGCACAGTTCGGCGTGTTCAAGGTGCCGATGCAGGGCGGTGAACCGGAGCGCCTGTTTGCGTCCAGCGGCCGCGACGGTCAACCGATGGCAGCACCGGACGGTCGCCAGCTGGTATTCACCTCTGACCGCTCGGGCAGCTTCGCTCTCTGGTGGGCGGACATGCAACGCCCCGATTCGCTGCGGCCGATCGAGGGCCTGCGCCCGGAAGCACGGCAGGCCCCCGATTGGTCGGCCGACAGCCGGCAACTTCTGGTGGTTGGGCGCGATGCACACGGTCGCGCGGTGGTCTACGAGATCGCACCCCGCGACGAGCGTCTGCAACCGCTGCCGGTGCCCGCCGAACAGCCGCTGCAGGCGCTGTATGGCGCCACGCCCGAGCAGCTGCTGGTGGTCGAACGTGATGCCGACCAGCGTACGCGGCTCAGTCTGTTCGATCGCAGCACCCAACCCTGGCGGCGGCTGGCGAGCATCGACGGCGTCTCCCAGGTCCGCTTTGACCGCGCAGGCCGTCGGGTGCTGTTCACCCGCCTGGCGGCGGAGGGGTTGTGGGCGGCGGACGCGGCGCTGTCCCCGGACAGCGTGCGGCAGATCAGCGAGGACAAACCCAGCCGCTGGCGCTACCGCTCGTGGACGGTTGCCGGCCACGACAGCATCGGCTATCTCGGCAGTTCCACCCGCTGCAGCACCATCCTCGTCCGCATCGCCGCCGGGCAGGAGGATGCCGGGCGCTGTCTGGACGCGCAGCGCTTGAGCGCGAGCAACGGACTCAGCGCCAGCGCAGACGGGACGGCCCTGTTTGTCGCTCTGGCAGTCAGTGATGGCGCCGACATCGGCGTGATGCGGCTGCCCGAAAAGGCGCCAGCGCTGTTCCCGGCCTTCTCCAAGATGTTGATGTTCAAGGGAAATGGGCCTTCGTAATTTTTTCGTCGGGATCTCGCCGCGAATTCGTGGCGATCTCGTCGGTCTTTCCTGACGCGGTGCCGCCTGATTGGGCAAAACGGAGGCCTGTACTTGGCAAATCCGTGGTGCACCATGCGTCAACTCTCACTGGCCGATCGTGGCCAATCCGTCTCCCTGGACAAGGCACTCGATGACGTCGTGCCGACCTGCCTGGGCGTGGCCCGGCTCGGCAGCCTGCAGACCGCGGGCAGCAGCTTCACCGTGTGGATGCAGGTGCGCGGCAGCTCCTGGGTGGAGGCCAAGGAGGGGCGCTTCCGCCTGCGCCACGGCGAATGGATCGCGTTCGAGAAGGAATCGCGCCCGCTGGTGCAGGCAGGGCGCAACGGGCTGTGCATCGGCCTGAACCTGAACGTGGAAGCGCTGCGTGTGCTGGCGGAGATGGCCGACTGCGGCCTGTACGCGGGCCGCGGCCGGATGGGCCGCAGTGACGCTCGCGTCGCGCTGCGCCTGTGGCGTGATGCCTTGGCCAGTGGCCACCCGGCGCAGCACCTGCGCCCGCTGCTGCTGCATCTGGCCGGCCTGCAGCGTGGATTGGCCGACAACGTGCAGCGCTGCCCTGGCCGTTCGCGCAGCCGCAAGCGCCAGGTGTTCGGTCGCATGCAGCGCGCCCGCCTCTATCTGGAAGGCAACAGCCACCGCGTCGTACGCATCGGCGAACTGGCCGAGCTGACCAACTTCTCCAGCTGGTATCTCTCCAAGACGTTCCAGAGCCTGTATGAAGAAAGCCCGCAGTCGCTTTCGGCACGGCTGCGCCTGGAGCGCGCCGCCGACCTGCTGCGCGACACCGACATGATGGTGGGAGAGGTCGCCGCGGCCAGTGGTTTCGACAACTGCTGCAGCTTCGCCCGGGCGTTCCGCGCCCGCTACGGGCAGTCCGCTTCGCGCTTCAGGGAAAACGGCGGCTTGCTCCCGCCACAATCCGCAAAGTCTCTGGTTGGTTCGCGCAAATACAGCGCTGCAACGCAATCGTAACGTGCTGGGGTGTTTTAACACGCTGCTAACACGTACCTTGGAGAGATTGATGAACGTTCGTAACCCCGCAGTGCGGTTCGGCCTGCTGCCGGCCGGCATTGCGCTGGCGCTGGCGCCCGCCTTCGCTTCCGCACAGGAAGCACCGGAAGCAAAGGGCACCACCGACCTGGACCGCATTTCGGTCACCGGCTCGCGCATCCGCGGCGCTGCCGTTGAAACCCAGCAGCCGATCGTCACCCTGAGCCGTGAGAACCTGGAAAAGCAGGGCTACACCTCGGTTGCCGACGTCCTGCAGAACCTGACCTCGGCCGGCTCCCCGGCCATCTCCCGTTCGGAGTCGCTGGCTTCGGGCGAAAACGTCGGTGGCTACTACGTCGACATCCGCAACCTGGGCGCGCAGCGCACCCTGGTGCTGATGAACGGCAAGCGCCTGGGCGCGACCACCGCCGGCTACCAGGATCTGAGCCAGATCCCGATGGCCGCCATCGAGCGCATCGAGATCCTGAAGGACGGCGCCTCGGCCATCTACGGTTCGGACGCCATCGCGGCCGTGGTCAACGTGATCACCCGCAAGCGCTTCGACGGCGCTGAAGCCAGCGTCTATGTCGGTCAGTACGGCAAGGGCGACGGCGACACCGAAACCTATTCGTTCACCCTCGGCAGCATGGGCGAGCGCGGCGGTGTCACCATGTCCGCCGAGTACTCCAAGCAGGATCCGGTGTGGGCGAAGGACCGTTGGTTCAGCCGTGACGGCAACGCCGGCCCGAACTACCCGGGTTCGGGCGCCAGCCCGATCAACCAGAAGGGTGGCTTCTGCGACCCGTGCGTCACCCCGAACCTGAAGCAGGGCGAGCCGGGCTATGTCGGCCCGAGCGACCAGCGCTGGTACACCCTGCGTGATGGCGGCAACCCGGCCAACCGCGCCGACTACCGTCTGGAAACCTCCGCTGACGCCGTCAATGCCAACCAGCAGATGATGGTGCAGACCGGTATCGAGCGTAAGTCGCTGTACGTCAACGGCAACTACGACTTCACCGACGCGATCTCGTTCAACGCTGACGTGCTCTACAACGAGCGCAACACCACCCAGCAGATCGCAGGCTATCCGTACCAGTCGGCATCCTTCGACACCCCGCTGTCGGCCGACAGCGCGTTCAACCCGACCGGTGAAGACCTGACCTTCCGCCGCCGTCTGTGGGAAGTGCCGCGCACCACCGAAAGCCAGGTCAAGACCCTGCGCTTCGCCCCGAGCATCAGCGGCTTCTTCGACTTCGCCGGCAAGACCTTCGACTGGGACGTCGGCGCGCTGTGGAACCGCAACGAAACCACCAAGCGTGGTCACGGCGACATGAGCCTGATCGCATCGGAACAGGCGCTGGGCGCTTCGTTCATCGGTGCTGATGGCGTCGCCCGCTGCGGCACCAGCATGTCCGATCCGCTCGCCACCAGCGGCTGCCGTCCGTGGAACCCGCTGCTGCCGTTCGGCGTTGCCGGTGCCGGTTCGCTGGCCGACCAGGCCACCCAGGACTTCCTGTTCCCGTACTTCACCGATACCGGTCTGACCAAGACCACCAGCTTCACCGCCAACCTGTCGGGTTCGATCGTGACCCTGCCGGCCGGTGACCTGGGCTTCGCCGTGGGCGTCGAGCACCGCAAGGAAGAAGGCCGCTTCTCGCCGGATGCCTTCGCACAGTCGGGCCAGTCCACCGGCCTGGGCGCGCAGACCACCCAGGGTGAGTACTCGCTGGACGAGGTCTACCTGGAACTGAACGTGCCGGTCCTGGCGGACATGCCGTTTGCCAAGGAGCTGACCCTGAATGCTGCGACCCGTTACTCGGATTACAGCAACTTCGGCGACACCCTGAACTCGAAGTTCGGCTTCACCTGGCGTCCGCTGGACGAGCTGCTGGTTCGCGGTACCTGGGCTGAGGGCTTCCGTGCTCCGACCATCGACAACCTGTACGGTGGCCTGAGCAGCAGCTTCGAGTCGTACACCGATCCGTGCGGCATCACCGCGCCGGGTTCGGTCAACGGCAACGCGGCCTGTTCGGCGGCGGGCGTCCCGGTCGGTTACACCCAGCTGGGCCAGGGCCTGATTCCGTGCACCTCGACCCCGTGTGCGACGCCGGACCAGTTCATCTCGGGTGCCAACCCGAACCTGACCCCGGAAACCTCCAAGAGCACCACCGTCGGCCTGGTCTGGAGCCCGCGCTGGGTGCAGGGCCTGGACATCTCGCTGGACTGGTACAAGTACGAAATCAGCGACATGATCATCGCTGACAGCGTCGACCGCATCCTGCGTGACTGCTACGTGCTGGGCGATGCTTCGCGTTGCGCCGCGCACACCCGTGCAGGCGATGGCCACATCAACGGCATGACCTACGGCCTGGCCAACCTCGGCCAGATGGAAACCCAGGGCTACGACCTGGGCATCAAGTACCGCCTGCCGGAGCTGGCCATCGGCCAGTTCGCGATCGACTGGCAGACGAGCTACCTGGCCAAGTACGACGAGCAGGGCCAGAACGCTGACGGTGGCAACATCACCATCGGCCGTGTCGGTGAGCCGGGCCTGTTCCGCGTGCGTTCGAACCTGGGCCTGACCTGGTCGAAGGGTGACTTCGGCGTGGCGTACACCGCGCGTTACTACTCGGGCATGAACGAAGCCTGCGTGGCCAACCGTCCGTGCGACGACGCCGACCGCTACCAGAACGGTGAGAAGTCGCCGCTGCGCAAGACCGGCTCCAACACCTTCCACGACCTGCAGGTCAGCTGGAAGGCACCGTGGGATGCCACCATCGCGCTGGGCGCCAACAACGTGTTCGACCACAAGGGTCCGATCATGTTCACCCAGCCGAACTCGAGCTTCGCCTACTACGGCGGCTTCGACGTGGGTCGCTTCCTGTACATGAAGTACACCCAGCGCTTCTGATCCATCGAAGTGCGATAGCAGAACGAGGAGGGCGGACCGCAAGGTCCGCCCTTTTCGTTTCTGTAAGGGAATTCTGATCAGGTCGGGAAAGTGAGTGCGGTCACTGTCTGCTCTTGTCGCATTCAGCACAGTAGGCGCGTCCAATACCGGACACTGGGAGATGGATATGAAGCGCACGCTTTTCCGCCAGGTATCGGCCGCCGTCCTGATCTATGCAACGCTGGTGGGCTCGCTGTCCGCACAGAACATCATCGTCTGCGGCGGCGGTGTGTACTGCGAGCAACTCCGGCTGGAGTGCCTGGCCAAGGGCAACGCCCCGGCCCTGTGCGAGCGTCAATGGCGTCTGTGCGTGCTGGACGCCTGTCCGCAGCGCTGAGAGAGGAAAAAGGGCGCGTCCGTTGGACGCGCCCTCATCCGAGGTGACGGCAGTCGCCTGCGTGCTGCTCAGGCGTCAGTGGGTGTCAGCCCCATCAGTGCATTGGCATGCTCACGCCACTGCGGCAATCGATTGAGTACGCCTGCGCGCTGCAGGTAGTCCTCGTCAACGGGATCGCCGTTGACCAGCGCCAGCGCCACGTGCACCGCGCCGGTCACCCAGAAGCTGCGGGTCGTGGCGCGTTGCGGCTGCAGGTGGAACGCCACCGCTTCGATGATCGGCATCGGCAGGCCCCACAGCCCCAGCAGGTAGGCGCCGGCTTCGGCGTGCCCGGGACGGAGGTCGCCGGCCAGCGCAGGCTCGCTGCGCTCGTTGCGGACGCCCGGCAGCAGCAGGCCGATGTCAGCCAGCAGCGCCGCGGTGGCACCCAGTTCCGCACTGGAATCGGGCAGCAGGCGGGCGGCCAGGCGCGAGGCGAGCAGGGCGCGCTGCTGCAGCGAGTTGCGTTCGGCCGCAGACAGCGTCGGCGCCGAGAACACCTCGCTTGCCAGGACCAGGTCGCGCAGGGTGGACAGGCCCAGTCGGGTGACCGCCGTGCGCAGATCGGCGATGGTGCGGCCCTGGCTGAAGAAGGCCGAGTTCGACAGCTGCAGGACTTTCGCGGCGATGGCAGGATCGGCGGCGACCAGTTTGGCCACGTCGGCGCTGTCGGTATCGTCATCGTGTTCCAGGGCCTGGGTCAGGCTCAGGTACAGGTGTGGCGGCGAAGGCAGCTTCTCGATGCGGCCGATGGCATCACGCAGGCGCGGGCTGTCCAGCACCTCGCGCAGCTCTTCCAGGCTGGTCAAGGCCTCCAGCAGCACTTCCGGCGCCAGTGGCAGCGGCAGGAAGCGGTGGGCAACGCCGATCAGGCGCGCCGGTGGTGGCCGGTTGCCGTGCTGGGCATCGACCAGGGCGATACGGATGGTTTCCGGGCGCAGTGTCCGGATCTGCCCCAGCAAGGTGGTGGCATTGAGGTCCGGCAGCTGCGGGCAGACGATCACCGCGTCCACGCCCTGCGTCGCCACTGCCGTCATCGCGGTGTGGCCGTCGGCGGCGGTCAACGGCTGCCAGTCTTCCCCAAGATCGGCAATGAATTCGGTCAGCTCGGCCGGCAGGCTGGCTGCATCTCCAACAAGCAGAATACGCACGACACAATCCCCTGGCTGTCTCGACGCTGGATGTCGACGACGTGTGAAGTGACGCAATTTACCTAATACAGCACCCGGAGTGCTGTGCCGTGGTGTTGAAACGTGACCCGCATCGCTCCGGCAGGACACACCGGAGCGACGCGGTTCAGGATCAGGCCTTGCTGCCTTCCAGGTAGCGCGCGTGCGCTTCGACCAGGATCTGCTTGGCTTCCGCCGCGCCGCCCCAGCCGTCGAGCTTGACCCACTTGCCCTTTTCCAGGTCCTTGTAGTGCTCGAAGAAGTGGCCGATGCGCTCCAGCCAGTGGCTGGAGACCTGCTCGATGTCCTCCACGTGGGCATAGCCGCTGAAGATCTTGGCGACCGGCACGGCCAGGATCTTCTCGTCGCTGCCGGCCTCATCGCTCATCTTCAGCACGCCGACCGGGCGGCAGCGCACCACCGAGCCCGGCACCAGCGGCAGCGGCAGCACCACCAGCACGTCGGCCGGATCGCCGTCGCCGCACAGGGTGCTGGGCACGTAGCCGTAGTTGCACGGGTAGCGCATCGGGGTCGACAGGATGCGGTCGACGAAGATCGCGCCGGTTTCCTTGTCCACTTCGTACTTCACCGGCTCCGAGTCCTTCGGGATCTCGATGATGACGTTGATTTCTTCCGGCGGGTTCTTGCCGGGCGAGACGAGTTCCAGACCCATGGTCGTGCTCCAGGTGGGGATGTAGGCGGATAGCCCTCCATTTTATGCCTTTGCAGGCCGCTGTGCAGGTGGGGCGACCCCTACAGGCCGCTGCGCAGGCGGACGACCTGCGGCGCCCGCCTTGCCCGATGGGCCCGGAAGGCCGGCCGGCGCAGGCTGCTGGCTCGTTCCCTGGGAGATATCCGCCATGTCCTGGACAACCCGCTGCTGCGGCACGTTCCTGTTGTTCGCAACCCTGCCGGCGCTGGCACACGCCAGCCATGTCGACCTTGTCGACTACCCCTCGCCCCAAGCCAATCGGGACCGCTTCCACCGGTTGCAGGCGTCGCTGGTGCGCGAGTTCGACGGCATCTGCGCCGACACCTTCTGCGAAGGTGAGTACAGCAACTACCGGGTACTGACGTTCCGCTGCGCCGTTCAGGCCGACGCCGGTACCGTACGCCACTGCGCCTGGGGCATCGTGGCCAGCGAGCTGCAGGTCGAACCGGTCCGCGGCGAAGTGCAGGTGGACAATGCGCGCTGGATCTGCCCCGTCACCCTTGGGGAGGGGATTCCGGTGGAGGTGTTCCACGCGACGCTGGAGCAGGAGGAGGGCGCGTTCGAGCCCTTCCCGGGAACCGATGTGACGGTCTTCGACACACTGCCGACCTGCCTGGGGCGGCCGGGCAATGCCGGGAGGGCCGCCTGATGCGCGCGCTGAAGAGGGGTGTTCTTGCAGGCCTGATGGGGCTGGCCGGCGCGGCACACGCTGCGCCGGCCTATGTGGATGCACGCCTGTTCCCCAACCAGGCGGCTGGGTGGCAACGCTTCCTGGCGGTCGAACGGTCGCTGCGGCAGAGCTTTGACCACGTCTGCGGTGACACCTTCTGCGAAGGCGAATACAGCAATCTGCTGCCGATGCGGTTGCGCTGCTCGGTGCATGCGGCGAGCGGCGCCATCCAGAGCTGCATCTGGACCTTCGCCGGCAGCGCCACCGCGGTGGCTGATGATGGACGGATCGATGTCGACCTGCGCAGTTTCGCCTGTCCACTGCCCGTGGCGACGGGAACACGGCTTGAGGACTTCCTCCGTGCGCTGGAGCAGGCCGCGCCCGTCCGTGCGATCCATGTCACGCCGCCAGGCAGCCGCATTTCGATTCACGAGGGGCTGATCGGTTGCCTGTGATTCTCTCAAATGAGAACGTGACTGATTCGCATTGACGGTGTAGGATGCGCGGCGCCCTCCCGTCGTACCGGCTCCGCGCATGCCATCCAATGCCGCCACCCTCACCGAACTGCTGATCCGAGAGCGGCCGGCGCTGCTGCGCCGGGTGCAGCGCATCCTGGGGGGCGACCCGGGTGCGGAGGACGTGATCCAGGCTGTCTGGTTCAAGGCCCGCGGGGTGGGCAACGCCCCGTTGATCGACAATCCCAGGGCCTATCTGTACCGCCTGGCAGCCAACCTGGCGACCGATCATGGACGCGAGTCGACGCGCCGCAACCGCCTGTTGGCCGATCACTACCTGTGGGGACCGGACGAGGCTACGTCCACGTCCACCGAAGAGCAGGTGATGGCGCAGGATGAGCTGCAGCGTGTCCTCGATGCGGCCAGCCACCTGCCGGAGCCGACCCGCGCCATCTTCCGCCTCAATCGGCTGCAGGGCCTGACCCAGGCCGAGATCGCGCGTCGCCTTGGCGTGTCGGTCACCGCCGTGGAGAACCACATCCGCGCCGCGTTGCAGCGCCTGGCCTGGGCCCGCAGCGGCCGCTGAGCGGACGCGCTTGGGGATGGGCCTGGTTCAAACGTCTTGATGGCTGGACTGTACCTGCGGTCCAGTTCCCTCTCCCCGCGCGTGAGTATTCCTGTCCGCCAGCCAATGAGCCCGCCGAACACTTCTTCTCCCGCCGCCTGCGAAGACGTCGTGGCCGAACAGGCCATGCGCTGGATCGCGTGGCTGGCATCGGGCGACATCACCGATGCTGGCATGTGCGAATTCGAAGAGTGGCTGGCGCAACCGGGCCATCGCCACGCCTTCGAGCAGCAGCGCACGCTGTGGCGCAGCCTCGGCCCTCGACCGGCTGTCGCGTCTGCGGTGCGGCGCCGGCGTCAGCGGCTGCGCTGGATGACGGCTGCCGCTGCCGCCCTGGCGATGCTGATGGTCTGGCCCGAGGCGTCCCTGCGCCTGCAGGCGGACCACCGCAGCCGCCAGAGCGTCCAGCATGTGCAGTTGCCCGACGGCAGCCGTGCGGTGCTCGACGCGGACAGCGCGATCGCCGTGCACTTCGATGCGGGCACTCGGCGGGTCGATCTGCTGCGTGGCCGCGCCTGGTTCGAGGTGGTCGCCGATCCGCAGCGGCGCTTCAGCGTGGCCGCAGGCAACGGCGTAGTTGAAGACATCTCCACGGCATTCTCCGTGTCGCGGGTCGAGGAAGCGGTTGAAACCCAGGTCGGGCAGGGCAGGGTGCGCGTGGCCGCCCCGGCCGACATTGGCTGGACCTATCTGCAGGCGGGGCAGCGTGCGCAGTACGGTTCCGCGTCCGGCGTCGTCCGCCTGAGCGATGTCGCTGCCGACAGCGTGGGTGCGTGGCGCCAGGGCGAACTGCTGCTGGAGCAGGCCAATGTTGCCGATGCAGTGCATCTGCTTGGTCGTTATCGTGCCGGTCCGACCTTCGTGCAGGGCGACCTTTCGACCTTGCCGGCCGTGAGCGCCGCACTGCGTATCGATCGCCCCGAACAGGCCCTGGATGCACTCGCGGAGACGACGGGGCTGAGGATCACCCGCCTGCCGATGGGTGTGGTCATCGTTCACAGATGACGCCGTGTCACGCGTGGAGACGTGATCGGCAGTGATCCCCCTTGGGGCTGTGGCGCTGCCGTTCGTCTTACTCCACGAACGTACCCGCAGCCGCCACGTACGTCGCCGTGTCCACGCGTGCCGTGGATGACGCCGCGCCTGCGGCTCCGCTCTCCTGACAGGTTTCTCCATGTTCGATTCCCCACGTCCGGGCCGCACTCCGCGCCCGTCCCGCCTGTGTGTCGCACTGCTCGCCGCCGGTATTGCCGGCGCAGTACCGCCCGCGCTGGCCCAGGACACTGCCAACCCGCAGGCAGCCGCGCAGCGCTTCGACATTCCCGCGCAGCCGCTCGACAGCGCGTTGCGCAGCTACATGCGGCAGTCCGGCGTACAGGTGGTCTATCCGGCTGCGTTGGCCAGCGGCGTCACGTCGCAGGCTGTCAGCGGCCCGCTCACCGCAGACGAGGCGCTGGCGCGGCTGCTGCAGGGCAGTGGCATGGGCGTGCGCCGTGTCGGCGACGGTGCAGTGACACTGGCAGCGGCCGGCGCCCTGCAGGCGCAATCGCCGACCATCACCGGCCCGCTGCGTGTGGCCGGCGATCGCGTCGCTGAAGGCATCGGCAGCGACGAGGCGCGCCTGCTCGACAGCTATCGCAGCGTCGGCTCGACCACCACGCTGGATCGCACAACGCTGGAGCGCTTCCGTGGCACATCCAACGGCGACATCGTCAAGGGCGTGGCCGGGGTCACCGCCGGTGATCCGCGCGTGGGCAACGGTTTCGACGTGAACATCCGCGGCATCCAGGGCCAGAGCCGCGTGCCCGTCATCATCGATGGCGGGCAGTCCAGCATGGACACCTACCGGGGCTACGCCGGCCAGTCACAGCGCAGCTATCTTGATCCGGACCTGATCTCCCGCCTGACCATCACCAAGGGCCCCAGCCTGAAGGCCAACGCGTCCGGCGGCATCGGCGGCGTGGTGGAGATGGAGACGCTGAACGTGGGTGACATCCTGCGCGAGGGCCGCGACGTCGGCGTCCGCGTGCGCGCTGGGTTGGCCAACGCCAGCGCCAACAGCGTGCCGGCTTACAGCGCCGTGCCCCGGACGGACCGCAGCGCCACCGGAAGCCAGTTCTTCAACGTTGCCGCCGCTGGGCAGTGGGACCGCTTCGATCTGGTCGCGGCGTACGCCCACCGCGACAACGGCAACTACTTCTCCGGCAGGCACGGATACGATGACTTTCCGCAGACCCGGCGCACGCTGGCACCGTTGAATCCGCCGCGCACCGAAGTGTTCAACACCTCCTCGCGCTCGACGTCGGCCCTGCTCAAGGGCACCTGGCGCATCGACGATGCGCAGACCCTCGAAGCTGGCTATCGCCGCTATGAGGGCCGCGCCGGCGAGATCATGGCCTCGCAGATCATCCGCGTTGAGCGGGATCGCATCCCACAGTGGGATCCCGGCCACGTCGACATGGACAGCTACAGCCTGCGCTATCGCTTCGATCCAGACAGCGAACGGATCGATCTGCGCGTCAACGCCTGGTACACCGATGCTGACAGCGTGATGCACAACAGCCTGACCGGCATCACGCCGTGGTACTTCGACCGCCGTACCGAGTGGTACGACGCGCCGAGTTTCAGCGGCGATCCGGGCTACAAGGATGCCTACCGCAATCCGCTGCGACAGAAGCGCTTCGGCCTGGATGCCAGCAACACCTCGATCTTCGACACCCGTGCAGGCGTGTTCACCCTCGACTACGGCCTGTCCTACAGCGACGAGGACATCGCACCGGGCAGCTCCGCACCGATCAAGCAGGATGATCTGGTCAACAACCGTTTCCTGCGCAACGCTGAGCGCAAGGAATACAGTGCGGTGGCGTCGCTGAAGTGGCAGCCCGACGAACACTGGGAGTTGATGGCCGGTGGCCGCTGGAACCGGGTGGACGTGCATGACCGCAATCGTCTGGCCACACCCGATGCCTATGAAGTGCAGGGACAGTACCGCTACACCGAGCTGCTGGATGGCAACCCGGCACTGCCCTCCTGGCGCGCCAAGCGCATCGCGCTGCTGAACTGGTATCCGGACGCCGATGGTGCGTTCACCCAGGCCTCGCTGTTGGCCTCGCCGTACAAGAAAGGCACAGTGGCTGACATCGGTGGCTGGAACTTCTACGACGCTGACGCACCGGAAGACCTGGAGGTGCCGGTCAGCTGGACCTGGTCGCAGCCGATCCGTCGCCGCGACAGTGCCTTCTCACCCACCGCCAGCGTGGCCTATCGCTTCAGCGAGGACACGATGGTCTACGTGAAGTACGCCGAGGGCACCAAGCTTCCGAGCCTGTTCGAGACGACACTGGGCCTGTTCACCGCCGCCAAACCCGTCGGAGAGCTGAAGCCGGAGCGCGCGCGCAGTTGGGAAATCGGTGCCAGCACCGTCCACCATGACCTGTTCACCGCCGGCGATCGCCTGGCGCTGAAGCTGGCGTACTTCGATACGCGCATTGATGACCTGATCACGCGTGACTACCGCACGCTGTCGGCCGGCCTGATCCGCAACGTCGACCAGTTCAAGGTCTCAGGCATGGAGTTCCAGTCCAGCTATGACAGCGGCAAGGTATTTGCCGACCTGTCCGCGCATTACTACTTCAAGGCCAAGACCTGCGCCCCGGACATCGCCGCCGAGCGCCGGGCGTACGGTGCACAGCGCAACAACGATGAACTGGCCAGTACGCCCAACTGCGTGGACGGTGGCTTCGAGGGTTCCTACACCAATACGCAGAACCCGCCGCGCTACATGGTGAACCTGACGGCTGGATCGCGCCTGTTCGACGAGCGCCTGACCTTCGGCACCCGGGTGATCCACAACGCCGGCCCGATCAGCAGACTGGACAAGGACTGGAATGTCGGCCTTTCGGCGATCCAGCAGCTGTACCGGCCCACCACCCTGGTGGATCTGTTCGCCAGCTGGCGCTTCAGCGACCAGCTGTCGGTGGAGGCGAATGTGGACAACCTGACGGATCGTTACTATCTCGATCCGCTCGCCCTGGGCGTGATGCCCGCCCCGGGCCGCACCGCGCGCCTTGCATTCACCTGGAGGTACTGATTACCTGCGCAGAGCGCCTTCGGTGGGTGCGGACCTTGGTCCGCACCGCCTTGCCGCGACCGGGGCCTTACAGCCCGGTCGCTGCCTTCACCGCATCTTCGTGCAGCGACTCGTTCAGTTCATCGACCACCGTGCTCCAGGCCGCATCGGCCTGCAGCGATTCGGCCAGGAACTGCCGCTGGCCATCGTTCCAGTAGGGCGCGTCGGCCACCGCCACGCCGGTAGCCAGCTGGTGGTCGCGGATGAAGCGGGCGATGCCCTCGGCGCTGGCATCCAGGCCCAGCTGCAGGAACAGGTTGGTCATGCGCGGTTCGGTGGTGATCATCATCGGTTCCCGGCGGGAAAGAGGGAGGGGCATTATCGACGCAAGCGGGCTTGGGGAAAGCCCTGCGCCACACGTCTACAGCAGGACCTCTCTCCCAGGTACCCTCCATGAACGCACACATCGCTCCTGAAGACAGCCGCAGCCTGCGCCTCAAGGCCGCCACACGCGACAGCCACGGCGCACTGGACAAGCGCATCATGGCCGGTGACATCTTTGCCGATCTCGGCAGCTTCGCCCGCTTCCTGCGCGTGCAGTACCGCTTCCACCGCAGCATCGACCGGCTGTACGCCAGCCCGGCGCTGGACGCATTGCTGCCGGGGCTGGCCGGGCGTCGGCGTCTGCAGCAGGTGGCAGCTGATCTGCACGACCTGGGGCAGGATCTCCCTGGCGCGGACATGGCGCCGTTGGCAGGTGACCTGCCGTTGCCGGTGGCGCTGGGGTGGCTGTACGTGGCCGAAGGCTCCAACCTGGGGGGCACGGTGCTGTACAAGATGGCCGCGCGGCTTGGCCTGGACCAAGGGTTCGGTGCCCGCCACCTGGCTGCGCACCCGGATGGCGCGGCCCGCCACTGGCGGGAATTCACCGCCGCGTTGGATGCGGTGCCCCTGAGCGCCGCGCAGGAACAGCAGGTGATCGATGCCGCCGATGCCGCGTTCCGTAGCGTGCATGGCCACGTTGAAATCGAGTTCGGCTGATGCCCGGGCTCTGCCTGCGGGCGATGCGCTGATGCGCTGGCTGTGGTTCGCGCTGGGCTGGATGATGGTCGGGCTGGGGGTGATCGGCGCGTTGCTGCCGGTGATGCCCACCACCATCTTCCTGATCCTGGCGCTGGGCTGCTTCGCGCGCAGTTCGCCACGGTTCGAGCAACGGCTGCTGGCACATCCTCGCTACGGCCCGCCACTGCGACTGTGGCGGGAACAGGGCGCGGTGTCGCGCCGGGGCAAGGCATTGGCCAGCGCTGGCATGGCGGTGGGGTTCGCCTTGTTCTGCTGGGGCGCGCACCCTTCCTGGCGGCTGCTGCTGGGCGTGGGCCTGTTCTTCGCGGTCAGCGCCGGCTATGTGCTCAGCCGGCCGGCGCCACGGTTGGAGCCGCCCCAGAGTGTCGAACGTGGCGATGTCGGCGATCCGCGCCGCTGTGGGCGTCGCTGGAATCGCTGAGTCCGCGTGAGGGGGGGGGGAGCCGGGCCCACGCCCGGCTCCACCGATCCGCTACAGCAGCGGCACCAGCAGCAGCGCCACGATGTTGATGATCTTGATCAGCGGATTGATCGCCGGCCCGGCCGTGTCCTTGTACGGGTCGCCGACCGTGTCGCCGGTCACCGCGGCCTTGTGCGCTTCGCTGCCCTTGCCGCCGAAGTGGCCATCCTCGATGTACTTCTTGGCGTTGTCCCAGGCACCGCCGCCGGTCGTCATCGAAATCGCCACGAACAGGCCGGTGACGATCGTTCCGATCAGCAGGCCCCCCAGCGCGCGTGGGCCCAGCAGCAGGCCGACCACCACCGGCACCACCACCGGCAGCAGCGAGGGCAGGATCATCTCGCGGATCGCAGAACGGGTCAGCATGTCCACGGCCTTGTCGTACTGCGGCTTGCCGGTGCCCTGCATGATGCCGGGGATGTCGCGGAACTGCCGGCGCACTTCCTCCACCACCGCGCCGGCGGCCCGACCCACCGCCTCCATGGCCATCGCGCCGAACAGGTACGGAATCAGGCCGCCGATCAGCAGGCCGATGATCACCGTGTGGTCACTGAGGTCGAAGCGGAACTCCTGCCCGGGGTTCGCCGCCTGCAGGTTGTGCGTGTAGTCGGCGAACAGCACCAGCGCCGCCAGCGCCGCCGAGCCGATCGCATAGCCCTTGGTCACGGCCTTGGTGGTGTTGCCCACCGCGTCAAGCGGATCGGTGATGTCCCGGATCTCCGAGGGCAGTTCAGCCATCTCCGCGATGCCGCCCGCGTTGTCGGTGATCGGTCCGTAGGCATCGAGGGCCACGATCATGCCGGCCATCGACAGCATGGCAGTAGCGGCGATGGCGATGCCGTACAGGCCGCCCAGCGCGTAGGCGCCCCAGATCGCGGCACAGACCGCCACCACCGGCAGCGCGGTGGACTTCATCGAGATGCCGAGGCCGGCGATGATGTTGGTGCCATGTCCGGTGGTCGACGCCTGGGCGACGTGCTGCACCGGCTTGTACTGGGTACCGGTGTAGTACTCGGTGATCCAGACGATCAGGCCGGTCAGGACCAGGCCGATGAGGGCGCAGCCATACAGCGCCAATGGACCGTGCACGTTGTCGGACATCAGCCCCGTGGTGATCGGGTAGAAGGCGACCGCCGCCAGAACACCCGACACGATCACGCCCTTGTACAGGGCCCCCATGATCGAGCCACCGGGCTTCACCTTGACGAACAGTGCGCCGATGATCGATGCGATGATCGACACGCCTCCCAGCACCAGCGGATACAGCACGGCGTTGGCGCCGGCTTCGGCGAGCATCAGGCTGCCCAGCAGCATGGTTGCGATCACCGTGACTGCGTAGGTTTCGAACAGGTCGGCGGCCATGCCGGCGCAGTCACCGACGTTGTCGCCGACGTTGTCGGCGATCACCGCCGGGTTGCGCGGATCGTCTTCGGGAATGCCGGCTTCGACCTTGCCGACCAGGTCGGCGCCGACGTCGGCGCCCTTGGTGAAGATGCCGCCGCCCAGGCGCGCGAAGATCGAGATCAGGGAGGAGCCGAAGGCCAGGCCGACCAGCGCATGCAGCGCCTGGTCCATCTGCAGCCCGAGCCGCAGCAGCAGGGCGTAATAGCCGGCCACGCCCAGCAGGCCCAGGCCGACCACCAGCATGCCGGTGATCGCACCGCCACGGAACGCTACGTCCATCGCCGCGCTGATGCCGTTGCGTGCGGCTTCAGCGGTCCGCACGTTGGCGCGCACCGACACGTTCATGCCGATGTAGCCGGCAACGCCGGACAGCACCGCACCCACCGCGAAGCCGACAGCGGTGTACCAGCTCAGGAACACGCCTACGAGCACGAACAACACCGCGCCGGCGATGCCGATGGTCAGGTACTGGCGGTTCAGATAGGCGCGTGCGCCCTCCTGGATCGCGGTGGCGATCGCGACCATGCGCTCATTGCCGGTGGGTTGGCGCAGGATCCAGCGCGCCGAGACGATTCCGAACAGGATCGCGAGAATGGCGCAGCCCAGCGCCAATGACAGCCCGTGACGTTCCAGCATTAGACCCCTCCGCAGAATGGATGATGAGCATCCAGTGGCGATGAACTTCACCACGAGGGGGACGACGGGCTGCAGCCTGGAACCAACCCGTGCCGACCGTGGCGGTCGTCCGACGTATGGCGGTGTTCAGCATTCCCTGGTGGCCGCAGTATGCGTGCACATGCGCCCGGATGGTAGCGCCGTGCGTGGAAGGCGCAGCGCTTGCCCCTCCACCGACGCGCCTTTGCACCCTGTTAAGCCTTCCTCTGCAAGCCTGCGCTCAGTCCTGAAGGAGACCCTCCCATGCGTCTGTCCCTGTTGATGCTTGCCGCCCTTGTGCCGGCAATGCCTGCATCTGCCGCCGAGACCCCGGAACTGCAACGCGCGGTGGGTGCGCCGCAGGCGGTGGGAGCGGTACACACGCTGCGGCAGATTCCCGAAGCCTGTGCGCGGCTGGAGGGCGCCTTCACCGGCCAGGCTGCCGAGCCGTATCGATTCGCCGTGGTCCGTACCAGCGAGCAGTGCCAGCCGCGCGCTCGTTTTGTCGACTTCGCCAAGGCGCAGCCCGCTGTCGACAAGGGCTGGAAGCTCAATGACGTGATCCGCGTGCCCAGCGCGACGTGCCCGGCACAGCAGGCGGTGGTGCGGGTGTGGCGTCTGCCGGTCGACAACCGCCAGGCGCTGGACGGGCAGGGGCAGTCGCGCATCTATCTGGAAGAAGCAAAGAAGCAGGCCGCCGCCGGCAAGATTCCGCAGGTGACGATGTTCGCTGCGCAGCTGCAGGTGGAAGGCAAGGCCTGCAACTGACGCCGTCCGGCAGGGCGAAGCCACGCAGGGCGTGGATGTACTTCGGCGCGCACCGGTAGCGTCGGGCCATGCCCGGCGGAGAACCCGGTAGTGCCGGCCGCTGGCCGGCACCCCTGCCATCACTCGGCCAGCTTCGCACCGCGGGCCACCAGCAGGTCACGCAGTGCCGAACGATGGCAGTGCGCCTCATCCTCGCAGTAGCAGCCCACGCTGATGTCGGTGTGCTGCGACAGCGCGGCCAGCAGATCCAGCGCGTGGGCTGCGTCGGGCGCCTTCATCTCGGCACGGTAGCTGCGGAAGAAGGCATTCCAGTCGGCCGCGGTGGTCGCCCCGCGAGCCTGTTTCACCCGTTCCGCGCTGGGCGACAACGTCGGGAACCAGACGTCGTACCAGTCCTGGCGGGCGAACTCGCTGCGTGGCACGCCGCGCGGCGGGCGGCGTACGGTGCCGATGCGCAGGCCTTCGCCCGGAACGCGCGGAGAACCGAGGCGGACGATCCGCAGGGCCATGATCGCAGTCAGACCTCGAAGGCCGGCAGCGTCTTCTTCACTGCCACGTTCTTCAGCGTCACATACTTCGGCAGGCCATCGGCGCCGTACGGCAGTGGCGCTTCGCCCTTGATCAGCGGTGACAGATAGGCGCGCGCCCGGGCAGTGATGCCGAAGCCGTCGCGCCGGATGAAGCCGGCCGGCATCTTCTTCTCGTGGTTGGCGATCTTCGACAGCGGCGCGGACTCGATCTTCCAGCGGTACGGTGCGTCGCTGCTGCGCACGATCACCGGCATCACCCCGTTCTGGCCCTTCAATGCCAGTTGCACAGCCGCCTTGCCCACGGCCTGCGCCTGGTCCCAGTCGGTGCGGCTGGCGATGTGACGTGCCGAGCGCTGCAGGTAATCGGGCAGGGCCCAGTGCACCTTCAGCCCCAACTGGTCCTTGACCCGGCCAGCGAGGTGCGCGGCGACGCCGCCCAACTGCGAATGACCGAATGAATCCTTGCTGCCGCCGGCATCGGCGACGAAGCGGCCATCCGCCGTGGCGATGCCCTCGGAGGCCACGACCACGCAGTACCCGACGCGTTCGACCACCGCCTTGACCTTGGCCAGGAAGGCCGCCTCGTCATAGGCACGTTCGGGCAGCAGGATGATGTGCGGGGCCTCATCGTCGCCATTGCCGGCCAGGCCTGCGGCAGCGGCCAGCCACCCGGCATGGCGGCCCATCGCTTCGTAGATGAAGACGCGGGTGGAGGTCTCGGCCATCGCCGCGACATCCAGCGCCGCCTCGCGCACCGACACCGCGGTGTACTTGGCCGCCGAGCCGAAGCCGGGGCAGGTATCGGTAACAGCCAGGTCGTTGTCGATGGTCTTCGGCACGCCGATGCAGGTCAGGTCGTAGCCGGAGGCCTTGGCCAGCTGCGAGACCTTCAGCGCGGTATCGGCCGAGTCGTTGCCGCCGTTGTAGAGGAACCAGCGCACGTCGTGCGCGCGCAGGACCTGCAGCAGACGTTCGTAGCGCGCACGGTCGGCATCGAGCGACTTCAGCTTGAAGCGGCACGAACCGAAGGCACCGCCCGGTGTATGGGCGAGGGCGCGGATGGCCGCCGCACTCTCCCTGCTGGTATCGATCAGCTCTTCGCGCAGGGCGCCCAGGATGCCGTTGCGGGCCGCCAGGACCTTGATGCCCTTGGCCCGGGCCTGTTCGATCACCGCCGCAGCGGTGGCGTTGATGACCGCGGTGACACCACCGGACTGGGCATAGAGGAGGGTACCGTTGCGCATGCTTCTACCTGCTCAGGGGAGGGACATTGCAGGGACATTACCCGGATGCGGTAAAGTGGCGCTATTGCGGTGCAGCGATACCGGACCGTCCGGGACGCGAACCTTCTTTGTTTTCAACACGTTGGAGTCAGGTCAATGCGATTGGTTCTGTTGGGACCGCCCGGTTCGGGCAAGGGGACACAGGCGACGCGCCTGAAGGACAAGCTGGGCATCGCCCACATCTCGACCGGTGACATGCTGCGTGCGGAGATCGCTGCGGGCTCGGAGCTGGGCAAGCAGGCGAAAGCGGTGATGGATGCCGGCAACCTGGTATCGGACGAGATCCTGCTGGGCATGCTTGAGTCGCGGCTGGCCCAGGCGGATGTCGCCAAGGGCTTCATCCTGGATGGCTACCCGCGCAACGTGGCGCAGGCCAATGCGCTGGACGGCCTGCTGGCCAAGATCGGTCAGCCGCTGGATGCGGTGGTGCAGCTGGATGTGGCCACCGAGCTGCTGGTCGAACGCATCGCCGGCCGCGCCAAGGAGCAGGGCCGCGCCGACGACAATCCCGAATCGGTGCGCCAGCGCCTGCAGGTCTACAACGACCAGACCGCGCCGGTGGTGGATTTCTATGCAGGCCGGGGCACCCTGGCACGCGTCGATGGCGTCGGCGAGCTCGACGAGATCGAAGCCCGCATCCTGGCCGCGATCAAGGCCTGAACCAGGCGCGCGGCCGGCTGCGGTCGGCATGCAGAACACAGGCCTGGTCCTCACGGACCAGGCCTGTGTCGTTTTCATAGGTGCCAGCGGAGGGCTTGCTCAGGGCCCCGCAGCATGAGCTCCCTTGGGGATGGCCTCTTGGGGAGTAGGACCGGTTCGGGTACTGCGGCTGGCAATCCGAATTGTGTCCGGGTTCACAGAACATCGCTATCGGGAATTCCCTGACAGGTGGCTGGAGTTTTCTCACATCGGGTGTAGGACTTGTCTGACCCCATTACGGACATTGGCCCTATACAGCCGTGATCGGTCACAATCCTCGCTCATGAGCAGCGTACATATCCTTGCAATCGCCGGCACCTTCATGGGTGGCGTGGCCGCCCTGGCGCGGGAACTGGGCCATACGGTCAGCGGCAGTGACCAGGCCATCTATCCGCCGATGTCGACCCAGCTGGAGCAGCTGGGCATCACCCTGGACCAGGGCTACCGGGTCGACAGCGTGCCGGCGGGCACCGACCAGGTGGTGATCGGCAACGCGCTCTCGCGTGGCAACCCGGCCGTGGAGGCGGTGCTCGACGCCGGCCAGCGCTACAGCTCCGGCGCGCAGTGGCTGTCCGAGCAGGTGCTGCCGGGCCGCGACACGCTGGCTGTGGCCGGCACCCACGGCAAGACCACCACCACGACCATCCTCACCTGGCTGCTGGAGAATGCCGGTCGCGCACCGGGTTTCCTGATCGGCGGCGTGGCCGAGGATTTCGGCGTTTCCGCCCGCCTCGGTCAGGGCCGTGAGTTCGTGGTGGAAGCCGATGAGTACGACACCGCCTTCTTCGACAAGCGCAGCAAGTTCGTCCACTACCGGCCGCTGGTCGCCATCCTCAACAATCTCGAATACGACCACGCCGACATCTTCCCGGACGTGGCCGCGATCCAGCGCCAGTTCCACCATCTGGTGCGCACCGTGCCGGCGCGCGGCCGTCTGATCGTCAACGGCGAGGACGTGCACCTGGCCGAAGTGCTGGCGATGGGCTGCTGGACGCCGGTCGAGCGTTTCGGATTCGATCCGGCGCTGGAATGGCATGCCGAACTGCTGGCCGCCGATGGCAGCGCCTTCCGCGTGCACCATCACGGGCAAGCGCTGGGCGATGTGCAATGGTCGCTGCTGGGGCGGCACAACGTGCTCAATGGCCTGGCTGCGCTGGCCGCTGCCCATGCGGTGGGCGTGGCACCGGCCGAGGTGATCCCGGCGCTGGCGCGCTTCCGCAGCGTCAAGCGGCGCATGGAAGTGATCGGCAGCCACGACGGCATCACCGTCTACGACGACTTCGCGCACCATCCCACCGCGATCGCCACCACCCTCGAGGGCCTGCGCGCCAAGGTGGGCGATGCACGCATCGTGGTGGCGATGGAACCGCGCAGCAATTCGATGCGGCTGGGCGCACATGCACACGCGCTTGCGCCCTCGCTGGCGCTGGCCGACGAGGTGGTGTTCCTGCATCGTCCCGAGCTGGCCTGGGACGCAGCGTCGGTGATCGCAGCGGTGCGCGGCCACGCGCACGCGGTACCCGATACCGACGCATTGCTGGCACAGCTGCAGGAGCGCGTGCACCGCGGTGACCACGTGGTGTTCATGTCCAATGGTGGCTTCGACGGCGCGCCGCGCCGTTTCCTCGCAGCATTGCAGGCGCGATGAGCACGGACGCGTCACTGCCCCTGTTCCCGCTGCACGCCACCCTGCTGCCTGGCGCGGCGATCGGCCTGCGCGTGTTCGAGCGCCGCTATCTGGACCTGATCCGCGACAGCGGCCGCAGTGCGGAGGGATTCGGCGTCTGCCTGATCCTTGATGGCCAGGAGGTCGGTGCGCCGGCAACGCCGGCCGCCTACGGTGTGCAGGTACGCATCGAGGACTTCGATGTCGGCGCCGACGGCGTGCTGCAGCTGCGCCTGCGCGGTACCCGCCGCTTCCATGTCGAGCGCACCCGGGTGCGCGACAACGGCCTGGTGGTGGCCGACGTGCGCTGGTGCGAAGAAGACCCGGATGACGAGCTGCGTCCACAGCATGCGCTGCTGGCCACCGTGCTGGGTCACATCATCGAGCAGGCCGGCGAAGCCTACGCTCCGGCCAACCCTGCGTTGCTGGACCAGGCAAGCTGGGTCGGTTGGCGGCTGGCCGAGCTGCTGCCGTTGAGCGAACAGCAGCGCCTGCAACTGCTGCAGATGGACGATCCGCATCAGCGCCTGCAGCAGCTGCTGGGATGGATGCCGTAGAGAATCATCCCGCGCGGTAGCGCCGGGCCATGCCCGGCGGCATCCGGAACCCGCGCGGTAGCGCCGGGCCACGCCCGGCGGCTCCTCACGGTGCGATGGTCTTCAACCGCAGTACCGGCAACCCGGTTTCGCCGTGCACATCCTCGCGTTGCGGCAGGTCCTGCACGGCGTCCTTCACCGCGTTCAAGGCTGGATCCACGCCGCGCAGCGGATGCCACATGCCGATCCACTGGAAGTGGCGCTCGTAGCGCAGGGTCTGTGCGCTGCCCAGCCACAGTGGCGTGTCGCCCGGCTGCAGCTGCACGGCGGCCGGCCACAGGCGCAGCACGTAGCGCTCGTCCGGACGCGCCCCCTGGCGCACCATCAGCAATGCTTCCACGCGCGTGTCCAGCGTTGCCGGCAAGACCGGCAGCTGCTCCGCACCGGTGTCCTTGTCCAGCATCAGCAATGCTTCCTGCCAACCGGCCTGCTCCTGCAGCGTCCAGCCACGTGCCTCCAGCTGTGCCTGCAACGGGGCCAGGGGACCGGCGACCTGCACATCGAGCGGCCAGCGCTGGTCATCGTCGAACTCGTTGCGGCGCGCCGGCAGCGCGGACCAGTCGTGCTGCCACCACGCCTGCATATCCATCGCCTGCGCGGCGGGCAGGGACGGCTCGAAACGTTCCAGCTTCACCGCGATGTTGCGCGGCGCATACCACATCGCGGCAACGGCGAAGACGCCGTAGAAAAGCCAGGCGACCGGTTTGACCCAGAACGACCGGTTGAACCGGCGGCGGTAAGCAATGCCCAGCACCAGCAGCCAGAACGTGCCGAACAGCATGCCGCCGATCACATCGCTCAGCCAGTGTGCGCCCAGATACAGGCGCGAGAAGCCGATCAGGCTGACCACGATGCCCGATACGAGGTACGGCCAGACGCGGGTGCGGCCGGGCATCTCGCGCGCGATCAGGACCGCGAAGAAGCCGAAGGTGATGGTGGCCATGGTCACCGATACCGACGGGAAGCCGAAGCCGCTGCTGGCGTCGACCGGGCGGACCACATCCACGGTCGCGCCGAGCAGCAGCGTCAGGGCCAGGCCGAAGGCGAGCGCGGCCAGCCAGTGCGCCGCAGCCATCCAGCGCCGGCGCCAGATCAGGTAGCCCATCGCCGCGGCGGTGGCCGGCAGCAGTACCGGCCATGCGCCGAGCGAGGCCAGCGCCGCCATCGGGTAGTCGGCCAGCGGGTTGCGCAGCGCCAGCATGGCCTGGTGCACCAGCAGATCGACCGCAAGCGGTTCACCGTGCGCGACCACCAGGGTGAGCAGTGCGAACCAGCCCCAGCCGAGCAGCAGCAGCATCAGTGCCAGCATCGCCAACGGCACCGACTCGCGCCGCTTCGGGTCGAGCACGCCGACCGTGTAACGGCCCAGAGTCGGATGGCGGTTGGACCAGTCGAGCAGGCGCGACAGCCAATGATCCATGCGCGCGGCGGACCAGCGGTAGCCGTACAGCACGATCGCCCAGACCAGGCTGAGGATCACCGCGAGCAGGCCGACCACCACCACCAGGCGACCTGCCACGGCCGCGACCGCGTCATAGGCTTCGCCCAGGATCCAGCCTGGCGCCAGGAACAGCACGGCCCAGGAAATGCTGGCGATGCCGCTGGCCTGCATGTAGCGGCTGGCGGGCATGTTCATCATGCCGGCGATGGCGGGGACGAACGGCCGGATCGCGCCGACGTAGCGGGCCACCAGAATGCTCTTGAAGGCATTGCGGCGGAACAGGTTCTCGCCACGGTCCAGCAGTTGCGGGTAGCGGCTGAACGGCCACACGCCGCGCAGGCGATCGCCCCAGCGGCGGCCGATCCAGTAGCTGATGCCGTCGCCCGCGAACGCACCCAGCGCTGCCGCAGCGACCGCGTACGGCCCGGAGATCTGGCCAAGGCCGATGAACACGCCCACGGCGAACAGCAAGGGCAGTGCGGGCACGATGGCGCCGAGAATGATGACCGCATCGCAGAACGCGATCAGAAAAATGACCGCGCCCGCCAGCACGGGATGAGCGGCAATCCACGCGAGGGTGGCGTCGATCCATGAAGAGTCCATTGCCCGATTATAAAGGCGTGAAGGTGACTGGTTCCCAGCCGCTTGCCGACCGTTTGCCACCGTCGGCATCGCCTAGAATGGCGCCATGCCGCATTCGCCAGACGTCCCACCACATGCATTGAAGGCCGACAGCTTCGGCCGCATCCTTCGTATGGAGGGCCCCGACGGGCCGTTCGTGCGCCGCGATCTGGGGGCGACGCCGTTGTGGCTGCGCCTGCCGGCGTGGTGGCTGGCGCGGCGCGAAGCACGCGCGCTGCGCCATATCCACGGCATGGCCGATGTCCCGCAGCTGATCGATTGGGATGGCCGCCACCTGGATCGCAGTTTCATGGCCGGCGATGCCATGTACCAGCGCCCGCCGCGCGGCGACCTCGCCTGGTTCCGCGCCGCGCGGCGCCTGCTGCAGCAGTTGCACCGGCGCGGCGTCGCCCACAACGACCTGGCCAAGGAGGCCAACTGGCTGGTCACCGACGATGGTCGTCCGGCGCTGATCGACTTCCAGCTGGCGGTGATCGGCAATCCGCGCTCGCGCTGGATGCGCCTGCTGGCCCGCGAGGATCTGCGCCATCTGCTCAAGCACAAACGCATGTATTGCCGCGAGTCATTGACGCCGGTGGAGAAGCGCGTGCTCAAGCGCACGTCGTGGGTACGCGAACTGTGGTTCGCCACCGGCAAGCCGGTCTACCGCTTCGTCACACGGCGCATCCTGCACTGGGAAGACAACGAAGGGCAGGGGCCGAAGCCGTGAGACGGTGGAACGTAGTGACCACGCTGCCGAGCGCGGCCAGCGTCCTGCATCCGCAGCTGGCGGGTGCGGGTTTCGTGCATGCCTGCCGCGTCGCCACCCATCGACAGGGGCGCAGTGCACTGCAGGCCTATCGCGACATGGCAGCGACGGTCCCCACGTGGTTTGACGGGCTGATGGCGCTGCGCAACCAGGGCATGCGCCTGCTCGGGATGAAGGATCTGGGTTCGCTGCGTGCGGTGCAGGCTGCGCAGCATCCGAGTCCCGGGCAGCGGCTCGGCATTTTCACCCTGCAGTCGCTGCACGATGATGCCATCGTGCTGGAGGATGACGACCGGCACCTGCACGTGCAGCTGGCGCTGCAGTGGCAGGGTGACACGCTGGAAGTGGCGACGGTGGTGCATACGCACAACGCGTTCGGGCGCCTGTACATGCTGCCGGTGGACCCGATGCACCGGCTGATCGTGCCGCATCTGCTGCGCAGGCAGGTACGCGCGTACGGGTAGGCCGGGCCCGGCGGCACCCGGCGCCGCCGGAGCGCTAGGGCGTTGCCGGCACCAGCTGCTGGCCAATGAAGTTCCGCTTGGCATCGAAGTCATAGCCGATCTGCAGCTGCCCCACATCCGGGCAGGCATGGCAGTCGCGCAGCGGCGTGCGGTACAGCAGGCGGATGCCGCCGCCTTCCAGTGCTGTGGTGCCTGCGGCCTGCGCCGGCGCGAACGGCGTCGCCTGCGGGTTGGCCTTCAGCACTGCCTGCACAGTCGGGTCGGCGCGCAGCGCATCGTCCAGCTGCACCGCATCGACATCGATGCGCTTGCCGCCTGCATCCACCAGACGCGTGCCTTGGTTGGTGTTGGCGCGGAAGGGATATTCAACCGTGGCCACGCCCAGTCCGTCATGCTCATGCCACGCGCTGACATAGGCCAGTTCGCCGCCGGTGGAAAGCTGCTCGGCGGCCGTGATTGCATCCGAGCTGGCGCCGCCGCTGCGCATCGCATCGCGCAGGCAGTCGCGCGTCGCCGCATCGCCTCCCTGACGGCAGGCGTTGAGGTCGCCGTCCCACACCACCGCCTCGCTCCAGCGCATCCGGCCATCGGTCGCTGCCTTCTCCGCGCTGGGGGTGTCCGTGGCGACAGGTTCCTTGCCGGGCTCGGGCGAGCTGCCCTGGCAGGCGGTCATCAGGGCGAGTGCGAGGGCAGGCAGCAGCAGACGGGAACGGCGCATGGCGTGGACCTCGTGCGTTGACTGGAGGCCCGAGTATCGTCAAGACCGGGTGAACTCCGCGTCGGCGCGGCATACTAGCCGCTCATTGCATACGCTGGAGTCTGGAACGTGGGCAGTCTGCAGGGCAAGACCCTTTTCATCACCGGTGCCTCGCGTGGCATCGGCCTGGCGATCGCGCTGCGTGCCGCGCGCGATGGTGCCAACGTGGCCATCGCGGCCAAGTCGTCGGTGCCGAACCCGAAGTTGCCGGGCACCATCCACAGCGCTGCCGATGCGGTGAATGCGGCCGGCGGCCAGGGCCTGGCGTTGAAATGCGACATCCGCGAGGAAGAGCAGGTGCAGGCGGCCGTCGCCGCTACGGTCGATACCTTCGGTGGCATCGACATCCTGGTCAACAATGCCAGCGCGATCTGGCTGCGCGGCACGCTGGAGACACCGATGAAGCGCTTCGACCTGATGCAGCAGGTCAATGCGCGTGGCAGTTTCCTGTGCGCACAGGCCTGCCTGCCGTACCTGCGGCAGGCCCCGAATCCACACATCCTCACCCTGGCGCCGCCGCCGAGCCTGGAACCGAAGTGGTGGGGTGCGCATACCGGCTACACGCTGGCGAAGATGGGCATGAGCTTCGTCACCCTCGGTCTTGCCGCCGAGTTCGGGCCGCAGGGCGTGGCGGTCAATGCGCTGTGGCCGCGCACGGTGATCGCCACCGACGCCATCAACATGATCCCCGGCGTTGACGCGGCGGGATGCCGCACGCCGCAGATCATGGCCGATGCCGCGCATGCAGTGCTGGTACGCGAAGCCGCGGGTTTCCACGGCCAGTTCCTGATCGATGACGAGGTGCTGGCACAGGCTGGCATCACCGACCTGTCCGGCTATGCGGTGGATCCGTCGCGGCCGCTGCTGCCGGATCTGTTCCTCGACTGATCCGATGCGAGTGTCATGATCGGCCAACTGCGATAGAATTCGCGGCTGTAATCGTTTTCAACAAGGATGTGCGTAGATGCTCCGTCGTACCACTGCAGCGCTGCTCGCTGCGTCGTTGTCGCTTGCCCTGGTCGCCTGTGGTGGCAAGCCGCCCGCCTCGTCCGGCACGTCCGACAAGGCCGATGCCGCGCCTACGCAGGATGCCCAGCAGCAGCTGACCGCCAAGCTCAATGCCTATATCGGCTGCTTCAACGCGGTCGATTCCGAGGTGCATGGCAGCGCCCGCGCCTACACGGGCTGGATCAAGGATCTGGAGGCCGGTCCGAGCGGACGCGAGACCCGTGTGTACGGACCAAGCGAGATCGACGACTACGACATGAAGCAGTGCGACGCACCGATCACCGAGGCGATCGCGGCCCAGCCCGCGCTGCCGGAACTCGATGCGGCGGCTGGCCGCTACCTGCAGGCGCTGAAGGCACTGGTGCCGGTCAGCCATGAGGCACACGACTACTACGAGCGCCAGGATTACGAGGACGACCAGTTCGCCAAGGGCAAGCAGCTGCACGCGCCGCTGATGGCGGCGTTCAAGGCCTTCGCCGGCGCCAGCGAAACGTTCAACGTTGAACTGGAACGCCAGAACGATGCTGCCCAGCGCGAGCACCTCAAGGCGCTGGAACAGGCCGAGGGCCGCACCCGCGAGTACTACCGGCTGGCGATGATGCTGGAAGCGAAAGCGATCATGGACCTGATGGGCGACGACGATTTCGATCCGGCGCAGGCCGATGAACGGCTGCAGGCCTTCAATCGCATTTCCGACGAAGCACATGCCAAGGTGGCCGATCAGGAGCCGGGCAAGCTGGACTGGAACAGCTTCGAGCGCGAAGCCGAGAACTTCCGTCGCGAGGGCAAGGAGCGCCTGCAGCGGGTCAGCAGCAAGACCCCGTACAACGACTTCGAGCGGCGCATGCTGGATTCGCCGTCGATGGCCCCGCGGGGTTCGGCCGGGCGACTGCTGCATGTCTACAACGCGCTGGTGTTCCAGAGCAACCGGCAGTAGATCCGGGTGACAGTCCAGTGTGCCGACGCACTGGTCAGTGCCAGCAATCAGATGCGCTGAGGCGGGAGCGGCGGCAGGCTGCTCACCGCCCCGCGCAGGTACGGGTCAGCGGTTGAAGGCTTCCGGCAGCGCGTTGCCGCAGGCCCGGCAGTGGCGTGCATCCGGTTCGTGGCCTTCCAGCCCGCAGTGCGGGCAACCCCGGGCATCGCGGCGTGCCGCCAGCTCGGCCTCGCGCATGGTGCTGGCCAGTTCAGCGGTGTAGATGCCGGTGGGCACGGCAATGATGCTGTAGCCGATCAGGATCAGCACGGACGTGACGAAGCGGCCGAGCACGGTCTGCGGCACGATGTCGCCGAAGCCGACCGTGGCCATGGTCACCACCGCCCAGTACATGCTGGCAGGAATGTTGCTGAAGCCGTTTTCCGGTCCTTCGATCACGTACATCAGCGCGCCGGCGATGATGGTGATGGTGATCACCGTGAACAGGAACACCAGGATTTTCCGCCGGCTGCGCCACAGCGACTGCATCAGCACGCCGCTTTCCTCGATGTAGCGGGTCAGCTTGAGGATGCGGAACACGCGCAGGATGCGCAGTGCGCGCACCACCAGCAGGCTCTGCGCGCCGGGGATGAACATCGACAGGTACGCGGGCAGGATCGACAGCAGGTCGATGATGCCCCACACGCTCACGGCATAGCGCAGCGGGCGCTTGACCACCGCCAGCCGCAGCAGGTACTCGGCGGTGAAGATGAGGGTGAAGCCCCACTCGAGCACGTACAGGCTGGTGGACCACTCGGCGTGCAGGTGCTGCACGCTGTCGATCATCACCACCAGGATGCTGGCGATGATGGTCACCACCAGCAGCAGGTCGAAATTGCGCGAGGGCCGGGTATCGTGCCGGTAGATGATGTCGAACCACTGGCGGCGCCAGCCGGTTTCGGTGGCGGGGTTCAGCTGGGGGGCGGAGAACGGTCGCATGGGCGCATTGTGCCGCAGGGGTTCCGGCGCGAGAATGGGCATTCCTGAATCCTGCCGACTGCCATGACCGCCGCGACCGACCCGCTGATCTCCCTTTCGCACTACTACCTGCCGGTCTACAAGCCTCGCCAGGTGGTGCTGGAGCGTGGCCAAGGCGCCCGCGTGTGGGACAGCCAGGGCCGTGAGTTCATCGATCTGGCGGCCGGTATCGCCGTGTGCGGCCTGGGCCACAACGACCCGGATCTGGTGGCGGCACTGGTCGAGCAGGCCGGCAAGCTCTGGCACACCAGCAATGTGTTCTACAGCGCACCGCCGCTGCACCTGGCGGAAGAGCTGGTGAAGGCCAGCCGCTTCGCCGAGCGCGTGTTCCTGTGCAATTCCGGCGCCGAAGCCAATGAAGTGGCGATCAAGATGGTGCGCAAGTGGGCCTCCAGCCAGGGGCGGCCGGCTGACAAGCGGGTGATCATCACGTTCCGCGGCAGCTTCCACGGCCGCACCCTGGGCGCGGTGACCGCCACCGCCCAGCCGAAGTACCAGGAAGGCTATGAGCCGCTGCCCGGTGGCTTCCGCTACATCGACTTCAACGACGAAGTGCAGCTGGAAACGGCGATGGCCGCGGGCGACGTGGCGGCGGTGATGCTGGAGCCGGTGCAGGGCGAGGGTGGCGTGATGCCGGCCAAGTCCGGTTTCCTCAAGCGCGTGCGCGAGCTGTGCGACCAGCACGGCGCGCTGCTGGTGCTGGATGAGATCCAGGCGGGCATGGGCCGTACCGGCACGCTGTTCGCGCACTGGCAGGATGACGTGGTGCCGGACATGGTCACCCTGGCCAAGGCGCTGGGAGGCGGCTTCCCGATCGGCGCGATGCTGGCCGGCCCGAAGGTCGCCGAGACCATGCAGTTCGGTGCGCACGGCACCACCTTCGGTGGCAATCCGCTGGCTGCTGCCGTCGCCCGCGTAGCGCTGCGCAAACTGTCCTCGCCTGAGATCGCCGCCAATGTCAGCCGCCAGTCGAAGGCGCTGCGCGATGGTTTCGCCCGCATCAGCGAGGAATTCGGCGTGTTCAGTGGCGTACGCGGTCGCGGCCTGATGCTGGGCGCGGTCCTGGCCAAGGACTTCGCCGGGCAGGCCGGTGCCATCCTCGATCACGCGGCCGAACACGGCCTGCTGACCTTGCAGGCCGGTCCGGACGTGCTGCGCTTCGTGCCGTCGTTGAACATCACCGACGAAGAAGTGGCCGAAGGCCTGAAGCGCCTGCGTGCCGCTGTTGCGGCGTTCGTCGCCGCACGCTGAAGCCTCGGCGCTGACCCCGTTGCCGCGGAATCGCTGTAGAGCCGAGCCCATGCTCGGCTCATCTCCACGTCAGGCAACAGCAGCCGAGCATGGGCTCGGCTCTACAGCGGTCACGTGATCCGGTAGCGCTTCAACACCTTGCCCAGCCCACGGCCATCGTGCACCGTTTCCGCGTGCAGCCCAGCGGCGCGTGCGCCGCGCACGTTGGCGAACAGGTCATCGACGAACAGCGTGTGCGCAGGCGCTGCATCCAGCATCTCCAGCGTGCGCAGGAACACCTCCGGCGCCGGTTTGCGCAGGCCGAAATCGGCGCTGCAGAACACGCGACCCAGCAGGGCAGGGAACAGCTCCGGCAGCAGGGAAGGCAACGCCTGCTTCATCAGCGCGCCATTGTTGGTCAGCACCGCCATCGGCAGCTGCAGGGCCTGCAGCCGTTGCAGGACTGCGCGCTGCGGATGGCTCGCGGCTTGCCGCGCTGCGGTCCAGGTGTCCACGTCGATGGTCCTGTGCAGAAGCTCTCCCAATCGCGCCAGATAGGCAGGGCCGCCCAGCGAGCCATTGTCATGCGCGGCTTCCAGCCCGCTGTCGTACAACGCGGCCTGCACGGCCTGCGTCGGAACCCCCAGCGCCTTCGCCAGATGCAGCACGCGTTGCGCGCGCTGGTAATGCACCAGCACGCCGTCTACATCCAGCAGCAACAGGTCGATCCGCATCGGCCGAGCATGCCATTGCGGCAAGTGTGCGGGAAACGCTGGAGCGGGCATGCGACAGACGGTCGCAGACGCGGCCACGGGGGGCTGCCTAGAATGGCGCTTGAATCCGCAGGAGAGGCAACGATGAAGGCTTGGATGGTGGCAGTGGGACTGGGCGCGCTGATGCTGGCGCCGTCGGCGATGGCGCGTGTGTGTGCGGTGAGCATCGACAGCACCGACCAGATGAGCTTCAGCAGCCGCGAGATCAAGGTCGCCGCCGACTGCACCGCCGTGGATCTGACCCTGCGCCACACCGGCAAGTTGGCCGCCACTGCCATGGGCCACAACTGGGTGCTGACCCGCAGTGCCGATTACCAGCCGGTGGCGATGGCGGGCATGCGCATGACCCTGGCCGACAGCTACCTGCCGAAGGCCGACAAGCGCGTGTTGGCGCACACCAAGGTGATCGGCGGCGGCGAGACCACGCGCGTGCGCTTCTCTACCCAGGGCCTGCAGAAGGGCGGTGACTACACCTTCTTCTGCTCGTTCCCCGGCCACTTCGCGATGATGAAGGGCACGTTCGTCTTTGGTTGATGCCGTTTGCAGCGTCGCACCATGCTCGACTGCTCTTTTCCGCGCTGCGTACGATGAGCCGGGCATGGCTCGGCTCTACACGTTGCAGTAGATCCACGCCAGGTGTGGATACGGTGCAAGGCAGTGCCAACCAAGGTTGGCACCCGCCATGGGCAGGGCTCAGCCCTTGGCGGCCTTGAACGCCACGCGTGCAGCGGCCAGCGTCGCTTCGATCACCGCATCGTCGTGCGCACTGGACAGGAAGCCGGCCTCGTACGCCGACGGCGCCAGGAACACGCCCTGGTCCAGCATGGCGTGGAAGAAGCGGTTGAACGCCGGAATGTCACAGGCGGTGGCCTGCGCATAGGTCTCCACCTTCTCGCTGGTGAAGAACAGCCCGAACATCGCGCCGACCCGGGTCGTGGTCACGGCCACTCCGGCGTCTGCGGCCGCAGCTTCCAGGCCCTCGCACAGGCGTGCGGTGCGCTCGGCCAGGTCGGCGTGGAAGCCGGGCTGCTGGACCAGTTCCAGCATTGCCAGGCCGGCCGCCATCGCCACCGGATTGCCGCTGAGCGTGCCGGCCTGGTAGATCGGGCCGGCGGGGGCGATCTGCTGCATCAGGTCGCGGCGACCGCCATAGGCGCCCACCGGCATGCCGCCGCCGATGATCTTGCCGAAGGTGGTCAGGTCCGGCGTGATCCCGTAATGCGCCTGCGCGCCGCCGAGCGCCACGCGGAAGCCGGTCATCACTTCATCGAAGATCAGCAGTGCGCCGTGTTGCGTGCACAGCTCGCGCAGGTGCTGCAGGTAGCCGTCGCGTGGCGGGATGCAGTTGGCGTTGCCCACCACCGGTTCGATGATCAGGCCGGCGATCTCGCTGCCCTGTGCCTCGAACAGTGCGGTGGCGGCCTCGAAGTCGTTGTAGGGCAGGGTCAGGGTGAGTTCGCTCAGGCCTGCTGGAACGCCCGGCGAGGTGGGCACGCCAAGGGTCAGCATGCCGCTGCCGGCCTTCACCAGGAACGAGTCGCCATGGCCGTGGTAACACCCTTCGAACTTGACGATGCGGTTGCGACCGGTGGCACCGCGCGCCAGGCGGATCGCCGACAGGGTCGCTTCGGTGCCGGAGTTGACCATCCGCACCATCTCGCAGGACGGCACCAGGCGGGTGATGGTCTCGGCCATGGTCACTTCGGCGGCGCACGGCGCACCGAACGAGAGGCCCTGTTCGACGGCCTTCTTCACCGCCTGGCGTACGGCCGGATGATTGTGGCCGACGATCATCGGACCCCAGGAACCGACATAGTCGATGTAGCGGTTGCCGTCCACGTCGTACAGGTAGGCGCCATCGGCGCGCTCGACGAAGAAGGGCTCGCCGCCGACCGACTTGAACGCGCGGACCGGCGAATTGACGCCGCCCGGCAGCAAGTGCTGGGCACGGGAGAACAGGGCGTGGGACTGGTCGTGGTTCATCGGGTTTCCTGGGTGTTACCGGAACTGGGCGAGGTAGGCGCGCTGGGTGGCGACCGGGTCCGCTGCGGCGTAGATGCCGCTGACCACGGCCACCAGGTCGGCGCCGGCCTCGATGAGGGGACCGACATTGTCCGGCGTCAGGCCGCCGATCGCCACCCGCGGTACGCCCAGTGCGGCGCTCTGCCGCAGCAGATCGATGTGGGCACGGCTGGTGGTGATCTTGGTGGTGGTCGGAAAGAAGGCGCCGAAGGCCACATAGCTGGCGCCAGCGCCTGCGGCGGCCTCGGCGTTGGCCAGCTGGTCGTAGCAGGAGGCGCCGATGATGGCGTCGGCACCGAGCAGGGCGCGCGCGCTGGCGATGTCGCCATCGGTACCGCCCAGATGCACGCCGGCTGCGCCCACGGCCCGGGCCAGTACCGGGTCATCATTGACGATCAGCGGCACGCCGTGCTCTGCGCACAGCGCCTGTAGTGCGGTGGCCTGTTCCAGCCGCAGCGCGTCGCTGGCGGTCTTGTTGCGGTATTGCAGCCAGGTGGCGCCGGCGGCCAGCAAGGGCGCGGTGCGGGCCAGCAGGCGTGCGGTGTCGGGCTCATCCGGGGTGATGAGGTAGACGCCACGGGGCGCCGGGGAAGCAGAGGTCATCGATGGCTACCGGTGAGTGGACCGCGATGGGACAATGGCGGCCCGTGAATTCAACCCCGATTATCCGATGAGCGACGCCACCCCCACCACCCTGCGTACCTGGATGTGCGTGGTCTGCGGCTTCCTTTACCACGAGGCCGACGGCCTGCCGGAAGAGGGCATTGCGCCGGGCACGCGCTGGGAAGACATTCCGGACACCTGGACCTGCCCGGACTGCGGCGTTACCAAGGCCGATTTCGAGATGGTCGAGGTCGATTGACGGACGTGGGGCGGGCCGCAGATCCGAGCACCGGCCGCCTCAATGCAGCCGTGGCATCGGCCCGCCCAGATCGATCAGCTTCTCGCGCAGCCACTGCGCGTCGCTGGCCTCGGGATTGCGCTTGAGGTACTGCCCCAGATCGTGCCGGGCTCCCGTCAGGTACTCCAGCTGCAGGTAGGCCAGGCCCCGGTCGCGCAGGGCGTCGTCCTGCTCCGGCGCCAGCTTCAGCAGGCGGTCGGCACTGCGCGCGGCACGGTCCCATTCACCGGCCTCGGCATACACGCCGTGCAGGTTGCGCAGCATCCGCATCAGGATCGCGCGGGACGGTGCCGGATCGAGAATCTGCGCCAGCACCTGGTCGTCGGGCATCTGCCCGCCCAGATGTGACTTTGCGCGCTCGCGCAGTTCGTCCACATCCAGCGGCCGTCCGCCATTGAACGGGTCCATCACCAGGACACCGTCATCCACCGGCAGGCGCACCAGGAAGTGGCCGGGGAAGGACACGCCGTCCAGCGGAATGCCCAGCCGCCGCGCGACCTCCATCTGTACCAGCGCCAGCGAGATCGGATTGCCGAGCCTGCGCTCGAATACCTGGTTGAGATAGCTGTTGCGCGGATCGTAATACTCGTCGTGGTCGCCGCTGTAGCCCAGTTCGTCGAACAGGTGGCGATTGATCGCGGCCATTTTCAGCGGACTGCGCTCGATGCTGTCCACTTCGGCGCGAAGGTGGTCGACATGGCTCTGGATCAGCGCGTCGTAGGTGGACGGCTGCAGATCCGGATATTCATCGCGCGCGATCAGCAGCGCGGTCGGCAACAACGGCAGCGCCTCGTCTTCGAGGTCGGCCAGTGCATCCCAGTCGGGGAGTGTGATCCGGTCCGGCATGGTCACAGACTGGCGGCAATCGCAGACGGATTCAAGCGGTGTGGCGTGAAAAATCCAGGGGTCAGATCCCGTCCGCGTGCGAAAGGGATCCGACCCCGACCGGGGTGCCGGCCGGCCGCCGGGCCGCGTGGGCCTACTTCTCGATGCCCGGGCCGAAGGTCAGTTCGGTACCGTCTTTCAGCTTGAGCTTCTCGGCCTGGCCGGCGTTGAGTTCCAGCACGTACCGGGCCGGGCCGCCGCTGGGATAGGGCGGGCACATGTCGCCGGCCGAGCAGGGCGGCACGTCGCGCTGCTGGCTCACCAGCCGGCGCTGGCTGTCGAAGTACAGGATGTCCAGCGCGATCTTGGTGTTCTTCATCCAGTACGCCTGCATTTCCTCGCGGTCATGGATGAACAGCATGCCGTGGTCAATGGGCATCTGGTCGCGGAACATCAGCCCGCGTGCGCGGGTCTCATCATTGGTTGCCAGCTCCACGTGGTAGCGGGCGCCGTCCAGTTCGACCCAGTGGCGGGCCGCATCGGTGGCACAGCCGGCCAGGGCCAGCAAGGGAAGCATCAGCAGCGAACGCAGCAGCGACATCGTCAGGATCCTTCGCGTGAGGGTCAGAGCACGACCGGCGGTTCGCCGCCGATGATCACCACGTCGGCACGGCGACGGGCAAACAGGCCGACGCAGACCACGCCCGGCAGCTGGTTGAGTTCGCGCTCGAGCTTTTCCGGATCGGTGATCTGCAGGTTGTGGATGTCCAGGATCTGGTTGCCGTTGTCGGTGACCACGCCCTCGCGCCAGGTCGGCTGGCCCCCGGTCATGTCGCGGATCTGCCGGGCCACCAGGCTGCGTGCCATCGGAATCACTTCCACCGGCAGCGGGAACCTGCCCAGCACCGGGACCTGCTTGCTCGGGTCGACGATGCAGACGAAGCGCTCGCTGGCCTCGGCAATGATCTTCTCGCGGGTCAGTGCAGCGCCACCGCCCTTGATCAGGCACTTGCCGGGATCGCACTCGTCGGCGCCGTCGACGTACAGCGACAGGTTGCCGGTGTGGTTCAGCTCGATCACCTCGATCCCGTGCTGCTTCAGGCGCGCGGTGCTCTGTTCCGAGCTGGACACCGCACCCTTGATGCGATGCTGGATGCGCGCCAGCGCATCGATGAAATAGGCGACGGTGGAACCGGTGCCGACACCGACGATCATGCCGTCTTCGACGTACTCGATGGCTTTCTCGGCGGCCAGGCGCTTGGCTTCGGACATGGGAGGAACTCTCAGCAGGGAATCAGGATTTCTTTTCCAGCGACAGCAGCAGCTTCCACTGCGCGGCGGTCACCGGGAACACCGACAGCCGGTTGCCCTTGGCAACCAGCGGGAAGCCCTCGCCGAGCGCTTCGGCGTGCAGCTTGATCTCGTCCAGCGCGATCACCTGCCTGAGCTTGCGGTCGAAGGCCACGTCCACCAGCATCCAGCGCGGGTTCTCGCGCGTGCTTTTCGGGTCGTGGTAGTCGGATTTCGGGTCGAACTGGGTATCGTCCGGGTAGGCCGGGCTGGCGACCGTGGCCAGGCCGACGATGCCGGGGACCTTGGTATTGGAGTGGTAGAACAAGATGCCGTCGCCGACCTGCATGCCATCGCGCATGAAGTTGCGCGCCTGGTAGTTGCGCACCCCGTTCCAGGGCTCGACCTTGACCTTGGCCAGGTCATCGATGGAGAAGGCGTCCGGTTCGGACTTCATCAGCCAATAGCGCTTGCGGGCGGTCATGCGTTCACGGGGGCAGCGGAGGGGAACAGGGTGCCGGCTTCGGTGCAGATCGCATCCACCGGCACGTCCCACGACGCCACCGGCAAGGACTCGACCTGCTGCACCGCGAAGGCAGCACCGACCAGCCAGGGCGGCGCCGGCCGGTCGTGGCGGAAGGCGAAGCTGCGATCATACCAGCCGCCCCCCATGCCCAGCCGCCGGCACTGTGTGTCGAAACCCACCAGCGGGGTCACTACCAGCGCCATCTGCGCCGGTTCCAGCGTGTCTTCCACGGCCACGTCCGGTTCCGGAATGCCGTAGCGGTTGCCGGTCAGGGGCTGACCGGGCCGCCAGGGCGCGAAGCGCAGCGTGTCGCCGGCCAGCACCGGCAGGCAGTAGGAGAGTCCATCGGGCAGCTGCAGCTGCCAGCGATGCAGCGCGATCTCACCGTCCAGCGCCCAATAGCCGGCAACGTGGCCGTGAAGCGGCGCAAACGGCAACGCCAGCAGCCCATCGGCAAGGACATCGGCGGCGGCGATGCGCTCGCTGGCGGAAAGGTCGCGGCGGCGTTGCCGCAGGTCGTGGCGCAGGGCCTGGCGCGGGTCGGTCATGGCAGCGTGCGGCAAGGAACAGCCGTCATTGTGCCGGAAAGAACAAGGGCGACGCCCGAAGACGCCGCCCTTGCTGGAATATTGCATTCTCCGCAATGTCGATGCATGCGAAACGACCTTGAACCCGGGGGCTCAAGTGGGAACGCTGGAGAACCATCGGGCTTCCCGCTACAAGGCGGACCTGCACTCCCGGCGCTGTCGCGCTCCCGGTGTCGTTCTTAAGGGACAAGGCGAATGTTTGCACATGCCGTCGAGTACCGCAGAGAACGCAGCGCCATTATAGCGGCCGGTCCTGATCTGGATAGGCCGTTCGTCGGCAACAGTCCGTGCCAATTCAGAAATGAGAAGACGCGTGTCGCGCGATCTGTCAGGGATTGCCGTCGATGGCGCGGTCCAGCCGCCGGTTCAGGTCGGCCAGCGTCTGCTGCAGGGCCACGGCCTGGCGGGCGTTCTCGTCACGCAGCAGCTGCAGTTCATGGGCCAGATTCAGTGCCGCCAGGACCGCGATGCGGTCGACCGCCGCCATGCGGTTGCTGCCACGGATCTCGCGCATCCGTGCGTCGAGCAGGCGCGCGGCCGCCATCAGGCTGTCGCGTTCATCGGCACCCACGCCGACGGTGTACTCGCGGTCGAGGATGCGGACGCTGACCGGTTCGGCGCTCATGTGTGCTGCTCCAGGGATTTGAGCCGGCTGATCATCGCTTCCACCCGCGAGCGCGCCTGTTCGTTCTTGGCCAGCAGCGTCGAGCGCTCGGCCACCAGCTGTTCCTGCTGGTGGCGCAGGCTGCGGTTCTCTTCGGCCAAGCGCTGGTTGCGTTCAAGCAACGCTTCCACGCGGGCGGCGAAGTCCTGCAGCTGGGCAAGGGGATCGGCGGGTTCCATGCAGGCACGATAGGCAAGCCGGGTCTGGGCGGTCAAGCGCTGTCGCAGCAGGCCCCGATGGCCACGGGGAGGTCGCTATCGGGTTGCTACACTACAGGGCTCACGGGCGCGCGCGTGCGCGCTCGGGGTTTCCTTCTCCGAACGAGCCGCACGATGACCGAACTTCCCTCCGTCGACGACGTTTCCCGCGCCAGCCAGGACCTGGGCCTGGGCGCCACCGCTGCCGAGCTGCATGGCGGCCTGTGCGGCTGGCTGGCCGCCGGTGGAGCTCCCGGCAACGACTGGCCGGCGCGTGTGCTGGCCGACGACAGCCTGCCGCCGGTGGCGGCCGACAGCGCCCTCGGGCAGTTGTTGCAGGCCACCATCAAGCAGCTGGAGGACCGCGATTTCGCGTTCGAGCTGCTGCTGAGCGACAGCGAGGACGTGGCTGCGCAGGCCGACGCCATGTTCAGCTGGACCCGCGCCTTCCTGGGTGGATTCGGACTGGGCAGTGGCGGCCGTCGTCCGGCCCTGTCCGAAGAGGGCGAAGAGGCGCTGACCGACATGGCCAGCCTGGCGCGTGCTTCCAGCGAGGATTTCGAGGCGGGTGGCGAGGACGACGATGAGGCGCTGTCGGAGATCGAGGAATTCATCCGCGTGGCGGTGCTGCTGCTGCACGGCGATGTGGTGCTGGCCGCGCGCCACCGGCAGCGCCTGAACTGATGGACATCAAGCAGCGCACCGGCATCGCGGCCGGCGAGTACAAGCGTCGTCGCCGGCAGCTGATGGACATGGCCGGCGAAGACGCCATCCTGGTGCTGCCCGCCGCGTCCGAGAAGGTGCGCAGCCTGGATACCCATTACCCGTACCGGCAGGATTCGGACTTCCAGTACCTGAGCGGCTTCCCGGAGCCGGAAGCCGTGCTGGTGCTGATTCCCGGGCGTCGTCACGGCGAGGCGATCCTGTTCTGCCGCGAACACGATGCCGAGCGCGAGGCCTGGGACGGCAGCCGCGCCGGCCAGGAAGGCGCCGTGGCGCAGTTCGGCATGGACGATGCCTATCCGATCGACGATCTGGACGACATCCTTCCGGGCCTGCTGGAGGGACGCTCGCGCGTCTACTACCACTTCGGCCGTGACGCGGACTTCGACCTGAAGCTGATCGGCTGGGTCAACCGTGTCCGCTCCCAGGTGCGCCACGGTGCGCAGCCGCCGCACGAGTTCCTGGAGCTGGGCCACCTGCTGCATGAGCAGCGCCTGTTCAAGTCCGGCGCGGAGGTGGCGCTGATGCAGCACGCCGCGCAGATCAGCGTGCGTGCGCACCTGGCAGCGATGAAGGCGGCGAAGGCGGGCATCCATGAGTACGAACTGCAGGCCGAACTGGAGCGCGTTTTCCGTGCCAGCGATGCGGTGCCGGCGTACTGCAGCATCGTCGGCGCCGGCCGCAACGGGTGCATCCTGCACTATCGCGACAACAACGGGCGTGCGCGCGACGGCGAGCTGGTGCTGATCGATGCGGGTGCCGAGTACCGTGGCTACGCCAGCGACATCACCCGTACCTTCCCGGTGAACGGGCGCTTCAGCGCCGAGCAGCGTGCGCTGCATGATCTGGTCGGCCAGGCCCAGGCGGCGGCGCTGGCCCAGGCCCGGCCCGGCATACCCTACGAAGCCGGCCACCTGGCGGCGGTGCAGACGCTGACCGAGGGCCTGCTGCGGCTCGGCCTGCTGAAGGGCACGCTGGAGAAGAATCTTTCCGAAGGCCTGTACCAGCGCTTCTACCGGCACAAGACCGGCCACTGGATCGGGCTGGATGTGCACGACGTGGGCGACTACCGCCTGGCCGGCGACTCGCGGCTGCTGGAGCCGGGCATGGCGTTCACCATCGAGCCGGGCCTGTACATCGGCGTGGACGATACGACGGTGGAGCCGCGCTGGCGTGGCATCGGCATCCGCACCGAGGACGATGTGCTGATCACCGACGATGGCCATCGCGTGCTGACCGAAGGGCTGGCGCGGAGTGCGGACGAGATCGAAGCGGTGATGGCGGGTTGAGGGTTGCCGGCAGGGCTTGCAGCCCTGCACCTGCGGAGGCAACAGCAAGAACGGCATTACGTAGGATGGCGGGGCGGTGTGGCTGGGCAGGACACGCCGTAAACCCATCCATGGGGGCTCGATGGCGCCATCCATGGCGCCAACGGTCCTGCCCAGCCACACC
>NZ_JADCQA010000019.1:0-43576 GCF_014947095.1 Stenotrophomonas sp. B2
GCGTGCTTTCCGTGGGATGGCGGGGCGGCGTCGAAGTGCGGGCACGCCGTGAACCCGTCCATGGGGGCTTGGCAGCCGTATCCATGCGGCTGACACCCCGCACTCCGACGCCGCCCCGCCTCTGACAATTCCCCGCGGCTGTGGGTGGGTGTCGACCTTGGTCGACACATCTTTCAGATATCGAATGAAATTCCGGGGTCAGATCCGTTTTCCTGCGGAAAACGGATCTGACCCCGAGAGTACTTCCAACAGATCTCGGGAAACTGTGTCCGCGGCATGGATGCGGCTGCCAAGCCCCCATGGCGGGGTTCACGGCGTCTCCCGCCATCGGCCCCACCCCCGCCATCCCGCAGGAATCCAGCTTCTGCTGTTGCTGGGCTGTGGCGTAGGGGGCAGGGCGCAGCCCTGCCAGCAACCCCATTCAGGCAGGTAAGTGCAGGTCACAGGATAAGCAGACGCCTTGTTGCGCGGCAGCTTCGGGTCCACATTCCTGACAGGAGACGGGCAATCGGCCCGTTGCCGAGACAACAGGAGCCCTGCATGTCCGCTGCCCCCGCCATTGCGATTTCCCTCGATCCGGCCACCGGCCAGGAAATCGCCCGCCATCCCTTCGTTACCGACGCCGAGCTGGAGGTGATCCTCGATCGAGGCCAGGCCGGCTTTGCCGCCTGGAGCGCGCAGTCGCTGGAGCAGCGCGCCGATGTACTGCGTGCGATGGCCGCGGTCCTGCGCCGCGACCGCGAATCGCTTGCGGCGCTGGCCACCGCCGAAATGGGCAAGGTCCATGCCGAATCGTTGGCCGAAATCGAGAAGTGCGCGGTGCTCTGCGAGTGGTATGCGGATAACGGCGCACAGTACCTGCGCGACGAGCCGACGCTGGTTCCCGATGACAAGGCCTACGTGTCCTACCTGCCACTGGGCGTGGTGCTGGGCATCATGCCGTGGAATTTCCCGTACTGGCAGGTGATGCGCGCAGCGGTGCCGATCCTGATGGGAGGCAATGGTTTCCTGCTCAAGCCGGCCGAGAACATCGTCGGTACCGCCCATCTGCTCGACGCCGCCTGGCGCGACGCGGGCCTGCCGGAAGGCACCTTCATCGCCGCCAACATCAGCCGTGAGGGCACCAGCCGTGCCATCGCCGATGACCGCATCGCAGCCGTCACCCTGACCGGCAGCGTCGGCGCAGGCCGCAGCATTGCCGCGCAGGCCGGGCAGGCATTGAAGAAGGTCGTGCTGGAACTGGGGGGCTCGGACCCCTTCATCGTGCTGGACGATGCCGACCTCGACGCGGCGGTGGATGCGGCACTCGCCTCGCGCTTCCAGAACACCGGACAGGTCTGCATCGCCGGCAAGCGCATCATCGTCGAGGACGGCGTGTACGACCGTTTCGTGGCGCAGTTCTGCGCGAAGGTGCAGGCGCTGACCGTCGGTGATGGCCGTGAACCCGGCAACCGCATCGGTCCCATGGCCCGGCAGGACCTGCTCGAGCAGCTCGATGCGCAGGTGCGTGCATCGGTAGAGGCCGGCGCGCAGCTGCTGGTCGGCGGTCATCAGCTGGATCGTCCGGGCAGCTTCTATGCCCCCACGGTGTTGGCCGGTGTCGAGCCGGGCATGCAGGCGTTCGATACCGAGACCTTCGGCCCGGTGGCTTCGATCAGCCGCGCACGCGATGCCGATCATGCGGTGGAGCTCGCCAACCAGAGCGAATTCGGCCTCAGCGGCAACCTGTGGAGCGGCGATCGCGAGCGCGCGATGCGGCTGGCACGCAGACTGCAGACCGGGGGCGTGTTCGTCAACGGCTTCTCCGCGTCCGACCCGCGCGTGCCGATCGGTGGCGTGAAGAAGAGTGGCTTCGGCCGCGAGCTGTCGCATTTCGGCATCCGCGAGTTCGTGAACGCGCAGACCGTGTGGTTCGACCGTCGTTGACGCACGGCTTGCATCCTTCCTGTAACGATCCACCACCAGTCCAGTGAAGAGGGACGGCATTCCCATGTCCAAGGGTTCAGATCTGCTTGTCGCGGCGCTCGAGAACGAGGGCGTCGAACGTATTTTCGGTATTCCCGGCGAAGAGAACCTCGATGTCGTCGAGTCGCTGCGCCATTCCAGCATCGAGCTGGTCATCACCCGCCATGAGCAGGCGGCGGTGTTCATGGCGGCCACCTACGGACGCCTGACCGGCAAGCCGGGCGTGTGCCTGGCCACGCTCGGCCCGGGTGCCCTCAACTTCACCACCGGTGCGGCCTACGCGCTGCTGGGCGCATGGCCGGTGATCATGATCACCGGGCAGAAGGGCATCGTCGCCAGCAAGCAGGCGCGCTTCCAGATCGTCGACATCGTCAGCACGATGAAGCCGCTGACCAAGCAGGCGCGGCAGATCGTATCGGCGCGCACCATCCCGACCATCGTCCGCGAGGCATTCCGTGTCGCGCAGGAAGAACGTCCGGGCCCGGTCCTGCTGGAACTGCCGGAGGACATCGCGGCCACTGAAGTCGAGGATGTGGCATTGATCCCGACGCATGCGGTGGATCGACCGATCGCCAGTCCCGAGGCGCTCGATCGCGCCGCGCAGATCATCCGCAATGCGAAGCATCCGCTGCTGATGATCGCCTCCGCGGCGTCACGGCCGCAGTCCAGCGAGGCGCTGTCAGCCTTCGTACTGCGTGCCGGCATTCCCTTCTTCACCACGCAGATGGGCAAGGGTGCGGTAGCGGGCGGATCGGGCCTGTACATGGGGACCGCCGCGCTGACCGAGCGCGACTATGTGCACATGGCCATCGACCAGGCCGACGTGATCGTCACCATCGGCCATGAAGTGACCGAGAAGCCGCCTTTCGTGATGCGACCCGGCGGACCGACCGTCATCCACATCGGCTATTCGCAGGCGGCGGTCGAGCAGGTCTACTTCCCGCAGGTGGAGGTGATCGGCGATATCGGCCGCTCGCTGACCCAGCTGGCCGACCGCATTGAAGGCCAGGTGGCCCATGCCGATGCACTGCTGCCGCTGCGGGCCACCATCCTCGACCATCTCGCCGACCGTGCCGAAGAGGCCGGGTTCACCCCGCAGCGGCTGGTCCACGACGTGCGCCGGGTGATGCCGCCCGACGGCATCGTGGCGCTGGACAATGGCATGTACAAGATATGGTTCGCGCGCAATTACCGCACCCAGGTAGCCAATACGCTGCTGCTGGACAATGCGCTTGCCACGATGGGTGCGGGCCTGCCTTCGGCGATCATGGCCTCGATCCTGTACCCGCAGCGCCGGGTGCTGGCGGTGTGTGGCGACGGCGGCTTCATGATGAACAGCCAGGAGCTGGAAACCGCGCGGCGGCTGGGGCTGAACCTGGTGGTGCTGATCCTCAACGATGGTGCCTACGGCATGATCCGCTGGAAGCAGGCGGTGGATGGCTTCGCCGACTATGGGATGACCTTCGGCAATCCTGACTTCGTCAGGTACGCCGAGGCCTATGGTTGCAAGGGCCACGAAGTGACGGCCATCGAGCAGTTCATCCCGACGCTGGAGGCGGCGTTCAACGAAGGCGGGGTGCACCTGGTGTCGGTGCCAATCGACTATTCGGAGAACGAGCGGGTGCTGGTGGATGAATTGCGGCAGGCGTTCCCCGGGAATGCCTGAGGTAGCGCCGGGCCACGCCCGGGGATTCCTGCCGACTGACCGCCGGGCATGGCCCGGCGCTACCGCCAAACGGGGTCAGATCCCTTTGCTGGGCAAAGGGATCTGACCCCTCTCCAGGCCGGGGCAGGGTGGTTTTGCTATGCTGTGCAGCCGGCCGTGCCGGGCGCAAGACTCCCCCAACTACACGATTCCCGCAGATCCATGAGCGAAGCTACCGAAACCCCTTCCGTCGACGAAAACAAGTTGATCGCCGAGCGCCGCGAGAAACTCAAAGCGCTGCGCGGGCAGGGGATCGCGTACCCGAACGACTTCCGTCGCGAGGACTTCGCCGGCCAGCTGCAGGACGAGTACAGCGACGCCGAAACCTGGACCGCCGAGGCCCTGGAAGCCAATGGCCGCCAGGTGCGCATGGCCGGACGCCTGATGGCCAAGCGCATCATGGGCAAGGCCAGCTTCGCCCAGATCCAGGACGAGTCCGGCCGCATCCAGCTGTTCCTGCAGGGCGCGGCCCTGGGCGATGACTACGCTGCTTTCAAGGGCTGGGACGTGGGTGACATCATCGCCGTCGAGGGCGGCCTGACCCGTACCCGCACCGGTGAACTGTCGGTCAAGGCCGCAACGATCCGACTGCTGACCAAGTCGCTGCGTCCGCTTCCGGACAAGTGGCATGGCCTGGCCGACGTCGAGCAGCGCTACCGCCAGCGTTACGTCGATCTGATCGTGACCCCGGAGTCGCGCGCGGTGTTCATCAAGCGCTCGAAGATCATCCGTGCCATGCGCGCGTGGCTGGACAACCGCGACTTCCTCGAAGTCGAGACGCCGATGATGCATTACATCCCCGGCGGTGCGGCGGCCAAGCCGTTCACCACCCATCACAACGCGCTGGACCTGGACCTGTACCTGCGCGTGGCGCCGGAGTTGTACCTGAAGCGCCTGACCGTCGGTGGCCTGGAGCGGGTGTACGAAATCAACCGCAATTTCCGCAATGAAGGCGTCAGCACCCGGCACAACCCGGAGTTCACCATGATGGAGCTGTACGAGGCCTACGCCACGTACAACGAGATCATGGACCTGACCGAAGGCGTGATCCGGGACGTGGCCAGGACGGTGAACGGCACTACCGAAGTGGAGTGGGACGGCGCGAAGATCGATCTCGGCCCGGCGTTCCGCCGCTGGCGGATGGACGAGGCCGTGCGGCACCACAATCCGGAGATCTCCGCTGCCGACTGCACCGACCGCGAAGCGCTGCTGCGGCACTGCGAGCGCCTGAAGATCAAGGTCAAGCCGTCCTACGGCTGGGGCAAGCTGCTGCTGGAGATCTTCGAAGCCACCGTCGAGCACACCCTGATCCAGCCCACCTTCATCACCGATCATCCGGTGGAGGTCTCGCCGCTGGCGCGTGCCAACGACAACGACCCCGGCTACACCGATCGCTTCGAGCTGTTCGTGAACGGCAAGGAGCTGGCCAACGGCTTCTCCGAGCTGAACGATCCGGAGGATCAGGCCCAGCGTTTCCAGGCCCAGGTGGCCGCCAAGGAGGGGGGCGATGACGAGGCCATGCACTACGACGCCGACTACATCCGCGCGCTGGAGTACGGCATGGCGCCGACCGGCGGCCTCGGCATCGGCGTCGACCGCCTGGTGATGCTGCTGACCGGCAGCAGCTCCATCCGCGACGTGCTGCTGTTCCCGTACATGCGTCCGGAGCACTGAGCCGGGGTTTTGTGACTCCCGTTTGTGCGCGCCGTCCCGAAACGGGACGGCGCAATTGACGTCTCTGGCACTCGGCGTATCGTAATTGCACTACCTTGACGCCGGCTATGGCTTGATCGGTGACGGGGAAGAGCGCAATGTGGAGAGCCCGCTTCACAATGTGACCACGATCATGAACCGGGACGCATGACACGGGAGTCAGTCCGATGCAGGGTGCCAGCGTGCGCAGCGGCAGCGTTTCCACGCCTGCTGATGACCAAGCGTGGTCGAGAAACCAGGCGGAGTACACGTTGAACATCGTCATCGTCGATGACCAGACCTCCGCGCGGACGATGCTGCGGCACGTCATCGAGGACATCGCGCCGGAACTGAGCGTGCATGACTTCGGCGATCCCCTGACCGCGCTGGCCTGGTGCGAATCGCACCCGGTCGACCTGCTGCTGCTCGACTACCGCATGCCGGAAATGGACGGGCTGGAATTCGCCCGCCGCTTCCGGCGCCTGCCCAAACATCGCGACATCCCCGTGATCCTGATCACCGTGGTGGGCGACGAGCCGATCCGGCAGGCCGCGCTGGAGGCAGGCGTGATCGACTTCCTGGTCAAGCCGATCCGCCCGCGCGAACTGCGGGCGCGCTGCTACAACCTGCTGCAGCTGCGCCAGCAGACCGAGAACGTGAAACAGCGCGCGCTGTCACTGGAACAGCGCCTGCTCGCCAGCATGCACGAGGTCGAGGAGCGGGAGCGCGAGACCTTGTCGCGATTGGCTCGTGCGATCGAGTTTCGTGACGCCGGCACCAGTGCCTACCTGGAGCGGATGGCCCGCGTGGCCGGGCTTATCGCCGAGCAGCTGGGCCTGCCGGAAGACGAGGTGCGGCTGATCGAGATGGCGGCGCCCCTGCACGACATGGGCAAGATCGCCATACCGGATGCGGTGCTGCTCAAGCAGGGCAAGCTCAATGAAGAGGAGCTGGCGATCATGCGCCGTCACCCGCGCATCGGCCATGAACTGCTCAGCGGCAGCCAGAACCGCTTCATCCAGGTCGGTGCGCTGATCGCGCTGCGCCACCATGAACGCTACGACGGCAGCGGTTACCCCGATGGGCTGGTAGGCGAAGCGATTCCACTGGAAGCGCGCATCGTTGCCGTCGCCGATGTCTTCGACGCCCTGATTTCCCCGCGTCCATACAAGGAAGCCTGGACGATGGAAGCAACGCTGGCCTATCTGTATGCCCAGCGTGGCCGCCTGTTCGACCCCCGCTGCGTGGATGCGCTGCTGCGGGGCCGCCAGCAACTGCTGGACATCTGCGCGCAGCACTCGACGGCCTCCACGCGACCGGGTGGATGAGATGCAGGACCTGTTCGCACGGCTGAAGCGCCGGCTGTCGCAGCGGCCCGACTCCGAGCACGGGCAGGTGATCGTGCGGATCGCGCTGATCTCGCTGATCCTGGTTTACGTACTGCTGTCCGGGGCCCGGATGCATCGCCTGGAGCAGTACCAGGGCGTGCTCGTGACCGTGCTGACCGGGCTGTCGATATCCCTGCTGCTGTTCGCCTGGTTGCTGTGGAAGCCGGGGCGCTCCGATGCGCGCAGGGTGGTCGGCATGGTCGCCGACTATGGGTTGATGACGGTCGGCATGGTGCAGATGGGCGAGCCTCTGGCCTGGGTCTATGCGGTGGTGATGTGGGTCACGGTGGGCAATGGCCTGCGCTTCGGCAACCGCTACCTGGGCGTGGCGATCGCCATGGCCCTGGTCAGCTTCGGTACCACCGTGCTGTTGACACCCTACTGGCGTGACAACCCCAGCCTGGCCGTGCCCCTGTGGCTGGGCCTGGTGGCGGTTCCGCTGTGCTGCTCCTCCCTGTTGCGACGACGGATGCGACATCCCCCCATGGACACTCCTGCCGTTGAATCCTCCCCGGCCCGGTCGCTGCTGGCCCGGGTGAAGCAACGGCTGTCCGGACGCGAGGACAGCGAGCACGCGCAGAACCTGATCCGCATCGTGATCACCGCGCTGTTCATCAGCTATCTCGGCTGGCGCTACCTGAGCGCGGGTGGCGAGACGCTGACCACGACGTGGCTGATCCTCGCCTTCGAGCTGGCCATCTCGGCGGGCCTGCTGGTGGCGATCCTGGTCGATCCCGGGGTGTCACACGTCCGCCGCGTGATCGGCATGCTGACCGACTACACCTGCATGGCCTGGATCATGACCATCCAGGGTGAGCCGGCAGCTCCGCTGTACGCGGTGATGCTGTGGGTCACGATCGGCAACGGCATGCGCTACGGCAGCACCTACCTGCGGGTGGCAACCGCAATGGGGTGCCTGGCTTTCCTGTGCACCGTGATGCTGTCGCCTTACTGGCGCAGCCACGACTACCTCGGCTGGGGCCTGCTGCTGGGCCTGGGCGCGATTCCGCTGTACTTCGATTCGCTGCTGCATGCCTTGACCCGTGCGGTGGCCGAAGCGCGCCAGGCCAACGAAGCCAAGAGCCGTTTCCTGGCGAACATGAGCCACGAATTCCGTACGCCGCTCAACGGCCTGGCCGGCATGACCGAAGTGCTGGCCACCACGCGGCTGGATGACGAGCAGCGCGAGTGCCTCAGCACCATCCAGGCGTCCACCCGCAGCCTGCTGGCGCTGGTGGAGGAGGTGCTGGACATCTCGGCGATCGAGGCCGGCAAGGTCCGGGTGGAATGGCATGAGTTCGCGCTGGCCGACGTGCTGCAGGCGATCAACCTGATCCTGACCCCGCAGACGCGTTCCAAGTCATTGGAGTATCGCGTCGACGTGGACGACAACGTTCCGCCACGGTTGTTCGGCGACGCCGGCCATCTGCAGCAGATTCTGCTGAATCTGATGGGCAATGCGGTGAAGTTCACCGACAGTGGCTTCGTCCATCTGCGTGTCAGCAGCCATGACGAGCGTGGCAGCGAGCGTGCCCGGCTGCGTTTCGAGATCCTCGACAGCGGCATCGGCGTACCCGTGGCCCTGCGCAGCCGCCTGTTCAACGCCTTCGAGCAGGCCGACGTCGGCCTGGCCCGCCGCCATGAAGGCACCGGACTGGGTACGGCGATCGCCAAGGGGCTGGTCGAATCGATGGGCGGGCAGGTCGGTTACCTGCCGAACACGCCGCGCGGCAGCGTGTTCTGGGTGGAAATCGCGCTGGACGTGGCGCCGACGCCGGACGTGCAGGGCGAGCTGCCGGAGGGCGGCAACGTCATTGCGTTCTCCAATCCATTCCTGCGCCATCGGGCCCGTGTACGCAGCCTGCGGGTGCTGGTTGCCGATGACCATGCCGCCAACCGCATGGTGCTGCAGCGGTTGCTCGAGAAGGCCGGCCACAAGGTCACATGCGTCAATGGTGGGGTCGAGGTGCTCGACGCTCTCGAGCAGGCCAATTACGACGCAGCCATCGTTGATCTGCACATGCCCGGCATGAGCGGCCTGGACCTGCTCAAGCAGCTGCGGGTGATGCAGGCCAGTGGCCTGCCGTATGTGCCGGTGATGGTGCTCAGCGCCGATGTCACCCCGGAATCCATCCTGCGCTGTGAGCAGGCAGGTGCACGTGCATTCCTGGCCAAGCCGGTCGTCGCGACGCGTCTGCTGGAGGTGTTGGCCGATGTGGCCGCCAACACGCGTACCGAGCCGGGCATCCAGTCGGTACCGGCCATGGAGGTCGGTGACGGCGTACTCGACACCGCCGTGCTGGACGAGCTGGCGTCACTGGGCATGGGCGATGGCTTCGAACGCAAGTTCATCGACCAGTGCCTGGTCGATGTGGACGCGAGCATGGCGCAGATGCAGGCCTGTGGCGAGCGGCTGGACTGGGAGGACTTCCGCGAACACGCCCACGCCCTGCGTGGCGTGGCGAGCAACCTGGGCCTGGTCCAGGTTGCTGCCGCCAGTGGCGAGATGATGCGCATGGCCGACTGGCAATTGAAGGCCGAGTGGACAATGCGCCTGTCCAGCCTGGTAGGTGCACTGCGCATCGGCAGGAAAGCGCTGGCGTCCCGCGTCGCAGGCATCCAGCAACGCGACGACGGGGAACGCACGCCCTCCTGACCGCGAGGTCTGTCAGCCCGCCTCGCCATTGCGGCGGGCCTGGGCGCGGACCAGCCGGTCCATGGTCCGCAGCGACTTCTCGCCCAGCTGCATGGCGGTGTCGACCCAGATCTCGGTGATGCGCATCATTTCGTGCAGCGGCACCATGGTGGCGATCTCGTTCACTTCGCGCATCGCCGCCCAGGCGTGCGGAATGCGCCGGCTGTCCCGGATCACCTGTTCGACCGCCGCAACGCCTTCGCCCACCGGCACGACGACATCCACCAGGCCCATGTCCTTCAACTGCCGGGCGGTGAAGAGGTTGCCCTCCAGCATGATCTTCTCGGCCAGCCGCGGGCTGACCCGCTGGCACAGGAAGGAGTAGGCGCCCATGCCCGGGAACAGGTCGAACAGCACCTCCGGCAGTCCCATCAGCACGCCTTCTTCGGCGACGATGGTATGGCAGCTAAGCGCGGCCTCGAAGCCGCCGCCCAGTGCATTGCCCTGGACCAGCGCGATGCTGTGGGCGCGTGCGCCCAGCCCGGCGTGGAACGCATGCACGCCGCGCACGCAGCGCTGCGCATAGTCGAGCAGGCGGGCACGGTCGCCCTCGCGGATCAGCCGGCAGAACAGTTCCAGGTCGCCGCCCAGGTTGAATACGTCACTATCGGAGGCCAGGACCACGTGAGGCGAGAGAACGTGGGCGGCACTGAGACGGTCTCCCAGTTCACGCTGATAGTCGACGATGTCGTCTACCAGGCGTGAGGCAAAGCACGGGCGGCCCGGCTGGTTGACCAGGTTGGCATGCATGTGGATCCAGTAGACATCCCGTTCGGTTTCCTCGGTGATGCGCAGGGTCGGGTGCTGCGACGGACGGGTGATGATGGGGCGTACTGCAGACATGGGTGTTCTCCGAGTGACCGTCCGGCCAACCGCAGAGCGGACGGAGAGATGGAATGTGAGGGAGTGGGCGGAACGTGCGGTGGCGAGTGATTCTATGCACCGCTCGTGAACCGCCTGCAAGCGGCCGCCGCCCGCGCTGGCCGCCAACGAAAAGGGCCCCGCCGTCGCCGGCGGGGCCCTGATCTGCGTCGAACCGTGGAAACCCTTACTGCGCGGGCGTATCGCGCAGCTCGCGACGGAGGATCTTGCCGACATTGGTCTTCGGCAGTTCCTTGCGGAACTCCACGATGCGCGGGTGCTTGTAACCGGTCAGATTTGCCCGGGCATGCTCCTTGACCATTTCGGCGGTCAGGTTCGGATCCTTCTTCACGATCACCACCTTGACCACTTCGCCGGACTTCTCGTCCGGCACGCCGACCGCGGCCACTTCCAGCACGCCGGGCATCATCGCGATGACGTCTTCGACCTCGTTCGGATACACATTGAAGCCGGACACCAGGATCATGTCCTTCTTGCGGTCGACGATGTAGAAGAAACCCCGTTCATCCATCTTCGCCATGTCGCCGGTATGCAGCCAGCCGTCACTGTCGATCGCCTGGGCGGTCTCTTCGGGGCGCTGCCAGTAGCCCTTCATCACCTGCGGGCCCTTGATGCACAGCTCGCCCACCTCACCCAGTGGCAGGATGTTGCCGTTGTCGTCCTTGATGCACGCATCGGTGGACGGGATCGGCAGGCCGATGGAGCCGTTGTACTCCGGCAGGGTAAGCGGGTTGATGCAGGCGGCGGGCGAGGTTTCGGTCAGGCCGTAGGCCTCGACCAACGTCACCCCGGTAACCTTCTTCCAGCGCTCGGCCACAGCGCGCTGCACCGCCATGCCGCCGCCCAGGGTGAACTTCACCGACGAGAAATCGATCTCATCGAAACCGGGCGTATTGAGCAGACCGTTGAACAGCGTGTTGACGCCGGTGATGGCGGTGAAGCGCGTGCCCTTGAGCTCCTTGACGAAGCCCTTCATGTCGCGCGGATTGGTGATCAGATGATTGCAGCCGCCGAACTTCATGAAGACCAGACCGTTCGCGGTCAACGCGAAGATGTGGTACAGCGGCAGCGCGGTGATGATCACTTCCTTGCCCGGCTCGATGCCGGAGGTCGACAGCCATGCCGAGGCCTGCTGCATGTTGGCGATCAGGTTGCGGTTGGTCAGCATCGCGCCCTTGGCCACGCCGGTGGTGCCGCCGGTGTACTGCAGGAACGCCACGTCGTCGTGGTCGATCTCGACCTCGGGCAGGGTGTGGCGGCTGCCGAGCTTGAGTGCCTGCTTGAAGCGGATGGCGCCCTTCACGTGATAGTTGGGCACCATCTTCTTGACGTACTTCAGCACGAAGTTGACGATCGCGCCCTTCGCGCCGAGCAGATCGCCCAGGCCGGTGGTGACCACCTGCCTGACCAGCGTGTCGGCGATGACCTGCTGGACGGTATCGCCGAAGTTGTCGACCACCACCAGCACCGAGGCGCCGGCGTCGACCAGCTGATGCTTGAGTTCGCGTGCGGTATACAGCGGGTTGACGTTGACCACGGTCAGGCCCGCACGCAGCACGCCGAAGGTGGCGACCGGGTACTGCAGGCAGTTGGGCATCATCAGGGCGACGCGGTCGCCCTTCTTGAGCTTGAGCTCACCCAGCAGGTAGGCCGCGAACTGGTCAACCAGCGCATCGGTCTCGCCATAGGTGAGGACCTTGCCGAAACTGGAGTAGGCGGGGCGGTCGCGGTACTTGGCGACGGAGGCGTCGAAGACGGAGGCTACCGAATGGAACTCGTTGACGTCGATCTCGGCGGGAACGCCTTTCGGATAGCTCTGCAGCCAGGGACGATCCAGACTCATATTCCCCCTCCAGGAATCGTGATTGTTGGGTCCGACCCTGAGCGTACTGACAGCGGCCGGTCATTGCAGCATACCCCGCCGTAGGGGAAACGCGAAGAGGGCATCGCGCGACGGCCTGTGCGATCGCGTCAAAGGCCGCCGGGCATGGCCCCGCGCCACCGCGCTGGCAGCGCAGGGCCAGGCCCGGCGGGTGTTTCAGGGTGCGTGCGGTGCTCAGCCCTGCCTGCGCACCGGCGCACCATTGGCCTTGTAGTAGGGCGCGGTGCTGCGGGGCAGCGGCGCACGGCCGCGGATCACGTCGGCGAGCTTTTCGGCGATCATGATGGTCGGCGCGTTGAGATTGCCGGTCACCACCTGCGGCATGATCGAGGCGTCGACGATGCGCAGGGCCTCCAGACCATGCACGCGGCCCTGGCCGTCCACCACCGCCATCGGATCATCGGCGTGGCCCATCTTGTTGGAGCAGGACGGGTGGTATGCCGTTTCAGCATGCTCACGGACGAACGCGTCGATCTGTGCATCGGTCTGCAGTGCACTGCCCGGCGAAATCTCGCGGCCGCTGTATGGAGCCAGTGCCGGCTGCGCGAAGATCTCGCGGGTGATGCGGATCGCCGCGCGGAACTCGCGCCAGTCCTGGTCGTGCGACATGTAGTTGAACAGGATGCTCGGATGCTCGCGCGGATCCTTGGAGCGGACATGGATGCGGCCCCGGCTGGGCGAGCGCATCGAGCCGACATGCATCTGGAAGCTGTGTGCCTTGATCGGATTGGACCCGTTGTAGTTGATGGCCACCGGCAGGAAGTGATACTGCAGGTTGGGCCAGTCGAACTCGGCATCGCTGCGGATGAAGCCGCCGGCTTCGAACTGGTTGCTGGCGCCGATACCGGTGCCCAGGAACAGCCATTCAGCGCCGATTGCCGGCTGGTTGTACAGCTTCAGCGCCGGCGCCAGCGAGACCGGCTTCTTGCATTCGTACTGGAGATACATCTCCAGGTGATCCTGCAGATTGGCGCCGACGCCCGGCAGGTGATGCACCAGGTCGATGTCGAGGCTGCGCAGCAGATCGGCCGGGCCCACGCCGGAGCGCTGCAGGATCTGTGGCGAGGCGATGGCGCCGCCGCACAACAGCACCTCGCGGCGGGCAGTGGCACGCTGCGGCTGGTCGTTGCGCAGCCACTGCACGCCCACCGCGCGCTTGCCGGAGAACAGGATGCGGTCGGTCAGCGCGTGGGTGACGATGGTCAGGTTCGGGCGCGGCCTGGCCAGATCCAGATAGCCGCGGGCGGTGCTGGAGCGGCGGCCCTTCGGCGTGACCGTGCGGTCCATCGGGCCGAAGCCTTCCTGCTGGTAGCCGTTGAGGTCATCGGTGCGCGGATAGCCTGCCTGCACGCCGGCTTCAACCATGGCTGCGAACAGTTCGTTGTTGCCGGCCTTGGGGGTGGTCACCCGCAGCGGGCCATCGCCCCCGTGGTAATCGTTGGGGCCGATGTCGCGGGTCTCGGCCTTGCGGAAGTAGGGCAGGCAGTCCAGATAGGTCCAGTCGTCCAGGCCGGGCATGCTCGCCCAGTTGTCGTAGTCCATCGCGTTGCCGCGGATGTAGCACATGCCGTTGATCAGCGACGAACCGCCCAGGCCTTTGCCACGGCCGCAGTCCATGCGGCGGTTGTTCATGAAGGGCTCTGGATCGGTCTTGTAGGCCCAGTTGTAGCGCTTGCCCTGCAGCGGAAACGCCAGCGCCGCCGGCATCTGGGTGCGGAAGTCGAGCCGGTAGTCCGGGCCACCCGCTTCCAGCAGCAGTACGCTCACATCGGCATCTTCGGTCAGGCGGGTGGCCAGCACGTTGCCGGCCGAACCGGCGCCGATGATGATGTAGTCGTACTCGTTATGGGTGCTCATGGTTGTTCTCCTTCGGGCCGGGACACGCTGCAAACAGGCGTCCCGGCGGAATGTCGGATCGGCGCGGTGGCCGGACGAGGGGCGCGGCTCAGAACACGCTGGCGTAGTCGCCCAGTTCGACCTGCACCGACTTGATGCGGGTGTAGTGGCCCAGGGTCGAGAGGCCGTTCTCGCGGCCGACACCGGACTCCTTGTAGCCACCCACCGGCATTTCGGCTGGCGATTCGCCCCAGGTGTTGATCCAGCAGATGCCGGCTTCCAGGCGATGGATGATGCGGTGGGCGCGGCTGATGTCCTTGCTGACCACGCCGGCGGCGAGGCCGAAGGTGGTGTCGTTGGCGCGGCGGACCACTTCATCTTCGCTGTCATAGGCAAGGATGCTCATGACCGGCCCGAAGATTTCTTCCTTGACGATGGTCATGTCGTCGCGGCAGTCGGAGAACACGGTCGGCAGCACATAGGCGCCCTGGGCCAGCGTGCCGTCGGTGGCACGGCCGCCGCCGATCAGCAGGCGCGCGCCTTCGGTCTTGCCGCTTTCGATGTAGCGCAGCACGTTCTCCATGTGCGGGAAGCTGGTCAGCGGGCCGAAGTTGGTGTCCGCGGCCATCGGATCGCCGATGCGGATGCGCTTGACGCGCTCGACCACGGCGGCCTCGAACGCGGCCAGCATGCCGCGCGGCACGAACACGCGGGTGCCATTGGTGCACACCTGGCCGGAGCTGAAGAAATTGGCCATCACCGCGATGTCGGCGGCGCGGTCGAGATCGGCGTCATCGCAGATCACCAGCGGCGATTTGCCGCCCAGTTCCATGGTCACTTCCTTCAGCGAGGAGGAGGCGGCTGCAGCCATCACCTTCTTGCCGGTGGCCACGCCGCCGGTGAAGGAGATCTTCTCGATCACCGGATGTTCGGTGAGCCAGTTGCCGATTTCGCGACCGGGGCCCTGCACGACATTGAACACGCCGGCCGGCACGCCGGCTTCGGTGTAGATCTCGGCAAGCCGGATGGCGGTCAGCGGTGTGACCTCGGACGGCTTGAACACCATCGCATTGCCGGCGGCCAGTGCCGGCGCCGACTTCCACAGGGCGATCTGGATCGGGTAGTTCCAGGCACCGATGCCGGCGACCACGCCCAGCGGTTCACGGCGGGTGTAGAAGAAGCTGGATTCGCGCAGCGGCAGCTGGATGCCTTCGATGGCGGTCGCCAGGCCGGCGTAATACTCCAGCACGTCGGCGCCGGTGACGATGTCCACCGTGGTGGTTTCCGCCAGCGCCTTGCCGGTATCGAGCGTTTCCAGGTGGGCCAGTTCGTCATTGCGCTCGCGCAGGATCTCCACGGCGCGGCGCAGGATGCGCGAGCGTTCCATGGCGGTCATTGCCGCCCATGCCTTCTGGCCTTCGGTAGCGCTTTCGACGGCGCGTTCGACGTCGGCCTGGCTGGCGACCTGCACCTCGGCGATGACCTCACCGGTGGCGGGGTTGACCGTGGCGAAGGTCTTGCCGCTGGTGGCATCGACCCGGCGGCCATGGATGTAGAGCTGTTGGACGGGCAGGGTGGTCATGGGGCGTACTCCTCGAAAGGGGGCGGGAAGCTGAAAGCGCTTATAGCGCGTCGGCCTGCAACTGGAAGTCGATGTAGCCGTAGGCGATGCGTCGGGCCTTGTCAGCATCGAAGGCGCCGCCGACCAGGCTGCCGCGCAGCCAGAGGCCATCGATCATCGCGGCCAGGCCGCGGGCGGCGAGGCGTGCCTGTGGGCGTGGCAGCACGCGGTTGAACTGGTGGCACAGGTTGGAGAACAGGCGCTGGTCGTTGGCATGCTGCAGGCGCGCCAGTTCCGGCTGGTGCATGCTCGCGGCCCAGAAGGTGAGCCAGACACGCATCGCGGTGCCATTGATCTGGCTGTCATCGAAGTTGCCATCGACGATGGCGCGCAGCTGGTCGCGGGGATCATCGCCGACCCCGGCCCGGCAGCGGGCGACCGCGTCCCGCAGTTCGCGCAGGATCTGCCGCATCGCAGCGTTGAGCAGGCCGTCCTTGTCGCCGAAGTAATGGGCGACGATACCGCTGGACAGCCCGGCCTTCCTGGCGATGGTGGCGACGGTGGCATCGGCCATGCCCATTTCGTCGATGGTCTGGAAAGTGGCCCGGATCAACTGTTCGCGACGGACCGGCTCCACGCCCTTCTTCGGCATTGTCTCTCCACGGATTGCGACCCGAGGCGTCGGGTTGGCCATCATTATGCTTTTTATTGATTGAACGTTCAATCAATAAACCCTAGGATGCGCTCGCGCCCCACGCCATGGGCCCGGTTTCCCGGTCCGGCCCCGCCCATGTGCTCCTTCGGACTGATGAGACGATCCCATGTCTTCCCAGGCTCACCCCAAGCGCTCGCCCCTGCGCTTGAACCGCTTTGTCTTCCTCAGCTCCTCGGTGTCGATCGGCATTCTCGGGCTGCTCACCGTCCTCTATCCCGATGCCAGCGAGCACTGGCTGCAATGGGCGCAGGCCGAGATCTCGGCTGCGTTCGGCGCGTGGTACATGCTGCTGGTCGTGCTGTGCCTGGGATTCGTACTGTGGCTGGCGTTCTCGCCCTATGGCCGTATCCGCCTGGGCCACAACGAGGAATCGCCCGCCTTCGGCTACGTCGCGTGGGTGTCGATGCTGTTCTCGGCGGGTATCGGTATCGCATTGCTGTACTACGGTGCCTACGAGCCGCTGGACCATTTCCTCAACCCGCCGGGCCAGCCGGGCGGCACGGTGGCGGCCGGGCGCGAGGCGATGGTGCTGACCTTCCTGCACTGGGGCCTGCATGGCTGGGCGCTGTACGCGCTGGTCGGGGTGGCGCTGGGCTATTTCGCCTATCGCCGCAACCTGCCGCTGGCATTGCGCTCGGCGCTGTATCCGATCTTCGGTGAGCGCATCCATGGCCACATCGGCGACATGGTCGATGGCTTCGGCATTCTCGCCACGCTGATCTCCATGGTCACCAATCTCGGCATCGGTGCGCTGGTGGTGCAGTCCGGCCTGGTCTATCTGTTCCACATCCCGGACACACCGCAGGTGCTGGTCGCGATCGTGCTGGTGATGATGGTGGTGGCCACCATCGGCGTGGTGGCGGGGGTCGAGAAGGGCATCGCCTGGCTGTCCAACCTCAACGTGCGCCTGTTGTGCGCGCTGTTGATGTTCGTGCTGGTTACCGGCCCGACCCTGCATCTGTTCGATGGCCTGGTGCAGAACACGGGCGACTATCTCGGCGCATTCGTGCGCAAGAGCTTCGACGTGTATCTCAACGATCCGCAGGGCCGCGCCTGGATGGGTTCCTGGACGCTGTTCTACTGGGCGTGGTGGATCGCCTGGGCGCCGTTCGTGGGCCTGTTCGTGGCACGCATCTCGCGCGGCCGCACCATCCGCGAGGTAGTGATGGGCGTGCTGTTGATACCGCTCGGCTTCACGCTGGCGTGGCTGTCGATCTTCGGCAACACCGCCATCGACCTGGTGCTCAACCATGGCCAGGCGGTGCTGGGGCAGGTGGCGCAGCACGATGCAGCGATGACCCTGTTCAAGCTGCTGGAGTACCTGCCCGGCGCACCCTATGTAGCCGGTGCCGCAGTGGTGATCGGTTTCGTACTGTTCCTGACCCCGGTCGATTCGGGCACGCTGATGATCGCCAACCTGTGCACCCGCCGTGTCGACGACGGGGTGGAGGATGGTCACGATGCGCCGATCTGGCTGCGCGTGTTCTGGGCGGTGGGCATCACCGTGGCCAGCATCGGCCTGCTGCTGGCGGGCAACTTCAGCGCGATGCAGACGGCCGTGGTCCTGTGCGGTCTACCGTTCTCGTTCACCCTGGCGTTCTACATGCTGGGCCTGCTGCGCGCATTGCGCACCGATCCGGACGCGCCGCGGCGCTGAGCGCACTGCCGGCCCTTGGCATTACAGGCGCAGGGCGGCTTCCAGCAGAGCTGTCGCCCATGGGGGCGTGCGCTGCAGCTGCTGCAGGTCATCGGCGGCCGGCCATTGCAGGTGGCCGTCCTCCATCTGCAGCAGCAGCTGTGGATCGGGCACGGCCTCGCCCGGCGCGGCGTCGGCGCTGTTGTCGTAGACCTGCAGCTGCGCCAGCACCGGCATCAGCCCGATCAGGTTCTGCTGCGCCAGCGGCCAGCGGCGGCGGATGTCGACTTCGGAAATGGGGTGGCCACCGGCCTGCACCCGTGCGCGTACCCGGGCGATGTGCTGCTCCGGGCTGGACAGTCCACAGAACCACATCAGCACGTGATGGGTGCGGCTGGCCTCACGCAGCAGGGCGGTGATCGAGTTGCCCCCCAGCGTGGTCTCGAAGGCATGGTTGCGGGCGTGATCCAGGGCGTCGCGGATACGGTTGACACCCTCCTGCCAGGCTTCGGCATTGGCCTCCATGGGGTCCAGGCCGGCCCGCTCGCGCAGCCCGCGGGCGAACGTATCGGGGTTGAACCATTCCAGGCCGGCTTCGCGCAGCACGTGGCCACCCACCGAACTCTTGCCGGCGCCATTGACGCCGGCAAGCACATACAGGAACGGGCGTGGCATCAGTGGCCCGTGCCCGCCTTGACCTGGCCCTTCAGGCGGGCAGGGCGACGCAGCAGCGCGCGTGCAGCATCACCGGCCTGGGCGTGCTGCAGCACCGCCAGGCGCTGGTCGAAGCCGGCACGCAGATCCGCCAGGGCCGGGTCCTGCCCACGCAGTTCCTCCAGCGAGCTTTCCAGCGCTTCGACCTTGGCCTGCAGCGCGCGGTACTGCTCGATGGAAACGATCACCGCCTGCGGTTCGTTGTGATTGGTGACCACCACCATGTGCTGGTCGCGCACTTCCTGCATGACCTTGCGCCAATGTTCCTTGACCGACGAGGCGGTGGTGTGGGTCAGCTCGTTGATCGGGTCGAAGCGGACGGGGGCGTGCAGCATGGCGGTGCTCCAGGGGACCTGTGCGATCACCTTACGCCTGTTTAATGCAAATTGCATGAATGGTGAAAAATATCAAAAATATGATTCATGGGCGATTCGGCCCCGGCGGTAACGCCGGGGCCGGGCTTCCGCCCGCCGGATGCCGCGCGCCGGGTCAGCGGGCAGCCAGCTGACGCAGCACGTACTGCAGCAGGCCGCCGTGGTGGGCGAGGAGGCGCGGTTGCGAACCACCGGTTCGCGCGCCTCCGCAGCGCCCCGGCGGTGACGCCGGGGCCAGGCTTCCGCCTGCCGGATGCCGCGCGCCGGGTCAGCGGGCAGCCAGCTGACGCAGCACGTACTGCAGCAGGCCGCCGTGGCGGAAGTATTCCACTTCCTTCGGTGTCAGCAGCATCACCGACACCTCGAAGCGCTTCTGCGTGCCATCGGCCCGGGTCGCGGTGACCGCGGCGCGCTTGCTGGCACCGTCTTCCAGGCCGGTGATATCGATGACTTCCGAGCCATCCAGCCCCAGCGACTGCGCGTTCTCACCATTGCGGAACTGCAGCGGCAGCACGCCCATGCCGACCAGGTTGGAGCGGTGGATGCGTTCGAAGCTCTCGGCGATGACCGCCTTCACGCCCAGCAGCAGGGTGCCCTTGGCGGCCCAGTCGCGCGACGAACCGGTGCCGTACTCCTTCCCGGCCAGCACCACCAGCGGCACCTTGTCGGCCTTGTACTTCATCGCCGCGTCGTAGATCGCCAGCTTCTCCGGCTGACCACCGCCGGCCGGGTAGTACAGGGTGTTGCCACCCTCCTCGCCGCCGAACATCAGGTTCTTGATGCGGATGTTGGCGAAGGTGCCGCGGACCATCACGTCATCATTGCCGCGGCGGCTGCCGTAGCTGTTGAAGTCGGCGGGCTGCACGCCCCGGGCCTGCAGGTAACGCCCCGCGGGCGAATCCTTCTTGATGTTGCCGGCCGGCGAGATATGGTCGGTGGTGATCGAGTCGCCGAACAGACCCATCACACGCGCGCCATGCACGTCGTCGATGCTGCCGGTCTGCATGGTCATGCCATCGAAGTACGGCGGGTTCTTGATGTAGGTGGAGTCATCGCTCCACTCGTACAGATTGCCGTCCGGCGAGGCGATGGTGTTCCAGCGCGTATCGCCCTTGAACACGTCGGCGTAGTTCTGCTTGAACATCTCCGGGCCGATGGTGGCGGCGATGACATCGCCGATTTCCTTGTTGCTCGGCCAGATGTCGCGCAGGTAGACCGGCTGGCCGTCGCTGCCGGTGCCCAGCGGCTGGGTGGTCAGATCGATGTCGGTGGTGCCGGCGATGGCGTAGGCGACCACCAGTGGCGGGCTGGCCAAGTAGTTCATCTTCACTTCGGGATGCACGCGGCCTTCGAAATTACGGTTGCCCGACAGCACGGAGGTCACCACCAGGTCACCGGCGGCGATGCCGGCACTGACCTCGGTCGGCAGCGGGCCGGAGTTGCCGATGCAGGTGGTGCAGCCGTAGCCGACCACGTAGAAGCCGATCTTCTCCAGCTCCTTCAGCACCCCGGCCTTTTCCAGATAGTCGGTGACCACGCGCGAGCCTGGGCCCAGCGAAGTCTTCACCCAGGGCTTGCGATCCAGGCCCTTGGCCGCCGCGTTGCGCGCCAGCAGGCCGGCACCGATCATCACCGCCGGGTTGGACGTGTTGGTACAGGAGGTGATCGCGGCGATGACCACCGCGCCATCCTTCAGGCGGACCTTCCGGCCTTCGATCTCGATGTCGGCGAAGCCCTTGGCCAGCTGTTCGTTGCCGACCGCGGTGCCGCCGCCCTCGTTGAGGAAGGAGGCCACATCGTCGCTGCGCTTGTCGCGGTTGCTGGTCAGGCCGACCAGGGCTTCGCGGTAGTTCTTCTGCACGTCTTCCAGCAGCACGCGGTCCTGCGGGCGCTTCGGTCCGGCCAGTGACGGCTTCACCGTGCCCATGTCCAGCTCCAGCGTGGTGCTGTACTGGGCATGGGGGCTGTCCGGTTCGTGCCACAGGCCCTGCGCCTTGGCGTAGGCCTCGACCAGTTCGATCTGTTCTTCGCTGCGACCGGACAGGCGCAGGTAGTTCAGTGATTCGGCGTCGATCGGGAAGATGCCGCAGGTGGCGCCGTATTCCGGTGCCATGTTGCCGATCGTGGCGCGGTCGGCCAGTGGCAGGTGCTGCAGGCCATCGCCATAGAATTCGACGAACTTGCCGACCACGCCCAGCTTGCGCAGCATCTGGGTGACGGTCAGCACCAGGTCGGTGGCGGTGGCGCCCTCAGGCAGCCGGCCGGTGAGCTTGAAGCCGACCACCTGCGGGATCAGCATCGACGACGGCTGGCCCAGCATGGCCGCTTCGGCTTCGATGCCGCCCACGCCCCAGCCAAGCACGCCGATGCCGTTGATCATCGTGGTGTGGCTGTCGGTACCGAACACGGTGTCCGGGTAGGCCACAGCCCTGCCATCCTTGTCCGCGGTCATCACCACGCGGGCCAGGTTCTCCAGGTTCACCTGGTGGACGATGCCGGTGTTGGGCGGCACCACCTTGAAGTTGTCGAACGCCTTCTGGCCCCAGCGCAGGAACCCGTAGCGTTCCTGGTTGCGCTGGAATTCGATCTTGCCATTGAGATCGAGCGCGTCCGGCTTGCCGAACACATCGACCTGTACCGAATGGTCGATCACCAGTTCAGAAGGGATCTGCGGGTTGATCTGTTCCGGCTTGCCGCCCAGCTTGACCACCGCATCGCGCATGGCGGCCAGATCGACGACACACGGTACGCCGGTGAAGTCCTGCAGGACCACGCGCGCGGGCATGAAGGCGATTTCGGTGTCCGGCTCGGCCGCCGGGCTCCAGCGGGCAACGGCCTCGATGTGCTCCTTGCCGACGGTGACGCCGCCGTCTTCGTGCCGGAGCAGATTCTCCAGCAGGATCTTCATCGAGTAGGGAAGGTGGGAGATGTCGAAGCGCTGGCCCAGTGTGGGCAGGCTGAAGTAGTCGTAGGTCTTGCCGCCGACGTCCAGCTGGCTGCGGGTGGAGAACGAATCGCTCATGCGGGATGACTCCTTCTTGCGGATGGCTTGCAGTGGCCCGTGCATGGACGGACCTGCTTGCGTATGCCGGGGCTCTCCGCCACCGGATCCCCGCCAGTATGGCGGAGCCGGCGCGGCCGGGAACGTCCTCGGCGCAGGACGCAAGGTTACATGGCTGTATGTAGTGCCGATGTCACGGCTTGCCCCGCCACTGGCTCATCAGCATCTGCAGGAAGCGTTCGGCCGTGGGCGAGAGCAGGGCACCACGGCGGCGCACGATGCCGATGGTGCGCGAGACCACCGGATTGCCGATCGGCCGGGTCACCAGGATGGGATGGTCGCCGTCCGGGGTAGCCATCTTCGGCAGCACCGACACGCCGATCCCGGCCTCGACCATGCCCAGGGAGGTGGACAGGTGGGTCACTTCGTAATGCCAGCTCAGCTTCAGGTTCTCACGGGCGAGGGCGCCATCGAGCAGGGTCCGGTTGCCACTGGTGCGATGCACGGTGATCAGCTGGTGCTGGGCAAGATCGGCCCATTCCACGCGGCGCTTGCGGGCCAGCGGATGATCGCGGCGGCAGGCCAGCACGAACGGGTCCTCGGCCAGTACATCGAAATCCAGGTTGGGATCGTTGGCACCCATGAAATTGATGCCGAACTCCACTTCGCCGCGTTCCACTGCCTGCAACCCCTCGGTGGCGGGAATGTCGAGGATGCGGAAGCGGACGTGCGGATGCGCGTCGTGGAAGCGTGCCATGACACTGGGCAGGAAGTAGAACGCCGCGGTGGGCAGGCAGGCGATGGTGACCGTGGCGCCGCGCGTGTCGTCGTGCCCGCGCAGCGAGAACAGCGAACCATCGAATTCCTCCAGCATGCGCCGTACCAGCGGCAGCAGGTTCTCGCCGACCGCGGTGGTGCTGACGCTGCGGGTGGTGCGTTCGAGCAGCGGTGAGCCGACGGCCTGCTCCAGCTTCTGGATCCGGCGGCTGAGCGCGGGCTGCGAGACGTGCAGGGTTTCAGCGGCGCGATGGAAGCTGCGCGTCTCGGCGACGAGCAGGAACGCGCGCAGATCAAGGATTTCGCAATTGATGCTCATACGGTATCAATCATCCAAAAATCAGCAATTCACAGATCAATCTGGCTCATGCCAGTATCGAATCACAGAGGGGTCATTCATCCCCTATACGCATCAATCTAGCACACGTATGTCGAACGATCTGCTCAGTATCCCCTGCGTCCTCATGCGTGGCGGCACGTCCAAGGGGCCGTTCTTCCTGGCCTCGGACCTGCCGGCCGACGCCGGCCTGCGTGACCAGCTGCTGCTGGAGGTGATGGGCTCGGGCCATCCGCTGCAGATCGATGGCATCGGCGGTGGCAATGCGCTGACCAGCAAGGTGGCGATCGTCAGCCCCGCCAGCCGCGCCGATGCCGATGTCGACTATCTGTTCGCGCAGGTCCGGGTCGAGCAGCGGGTGGTGGATACCACCCCCAACTGCGGCAACATGCTGGCGGCGGTCGGTCCCTTCGCGATCGAACGCGGACTGGTTCCTGCGCGCCACCCGCGCACCGAAGTGCGCATCCACAACGTCAACACCGGCAAGCTGATCGTGGCCACGGTGGAAACCCCGAACGGCCAGGTGGCCTATCGGGGCGACACGCGTATCGCGGGCGCGCCTGGCGCTGCCGCGCCGGTCCGCCTGGCCTTCCTCGATGCGGCCGGTGCACGTACCGGCCGGCTGCTGCCCAGTGGGCGGCCGCAGGATATGATCGACGGCATCGCCGTCAGCCTGGTGGATTGCGCGATGCCGATGATGATGGTGCGCGCGGCCGATATGGGTGTCCGCGGTGACGCCTCGCCGGCGGAACTGAACGCGGATCATGCGCTGCTGGCGCGGTTGGAAGCGATGCGCATCGAGGCGGGTACGCGCATGGGCATCGCAGACGCGGGCAGCAAGGTGATTCCCAAGCCAGTGCTGCTTTCCGCACCGCAGCAGGGCGGCGACCTGCAGGTGCGCTACTTCATGCCCCACCAATGCCACACCGCGCTTGCCATCACCGGCGCGGTCGGTCTGGCCACCGCCGCAGTCACGCCCGGCACCCTGGCCAACACTTTCGTCGGATGCCTGCCGATGCCGGGCAGCATTACCCTCGAACATCCGAGCGGCCTGCTGGAAGTGGGCCTGAGCCGCAGCTCGGACGATGCGCCGGTCGTTGCCAGCGTGGTCCGTACCGCGCGCCGCCTGTTCGAAGGGCGCGTGTTCGCGACTTCGCCCGCCACTGCCGAAACCCATTCCACCGAAGCCCGCCAATGGACCTCAGCGGCATGACCTGAAACCGGTCGGGGCCGCGCAGATGCGCGTGGCCAGGCCACTACAACGCAGATGCTTCACTCCTGGGAGGGATGATGTACAAGCAGTTCTTCATGGCCGCGCTGTGCGCGGCGAGCCTGGCCGTGTCCGGTTGCGGCAAACACGATGCCAGCGGGGCCTCGGCGCCCGGCGGCGACAATGCGCCGGTGCGGATCAGCGTCGGTTCCTACAACCTCAACAACCTGCCGTTCTTCATCGCCGACGCCAAGGGCTACTTCAAGGACGTCGGCCTGCAGGTGAAGACCGAGAACTTCGCGCAGGGCGGCTCCAAGGTGCTGCAGGCCCTGGTCGCCAATTCGACCGACGTGGCGGTCGGCTTCTACGACCACACCATCCAGATGCAGGCCAAGCACAAGGACGTGGTCGGCTTCGTGCTGCTGTCGCGCAACTCGGGCCTGGTGATGGCCGGCCGCGAGGATGCCAGCTTCGATCCGGCGCGCCCGCAGACCATCAAGGGCCAGAAGATCGGCATTACCGCCCCGGGTTCGTCATCGGACTTCTTCGTGCGCCACTTCCTGGCCCAGCACGACATCCCGGTGGACAGCATCTCGCTGATCGGCGTGGGTTCTGGTGCGGCGGCGGTGGCGGCGCTCGAGCAGGGCAAGATCGACCTGCTGGTCAACTACGATCCGGCCGCGACCCTGATCACCGAGCGCAAGGTCGGCAGGATCATCATTGATGCGCGCAGCGACGAGGGGGCACGCCAGGTGTACGGCGGTCTCTATCCCACCTCGGTGATGTACGCCAACCGCAGCTTCCTGGAAGCACGTCCCGAAGCAGCCGAGAAGATCGCCCGCGCCGAGCAGATGGCATTGAAGTTCATCGCCGACAACAGTGCCGAGGACATCGTCGCTGCGCTGCCGGACAGCTACGTCTCCGGCGACCGCGCCACCTACGCGCGCGCCGTGGAGAACGCCCGCGCCATCTTCACCACCGATGGCCACTTCACGCCCGCGGACCTGGAAACGCCGTTGAAGGTGCTGCGCGAGTTCAACAAGGACGTGGCCAACGCGGACATCGACCTGTCCCGGACCTACACCAATGCCTTCGTCGAGCGCGCCAGCGCCGCGACGCAGGCAACCCAACCGTAAGCGGAGATAACCCATGGCCCTCAATGCCACCGTGCGCCAGTTCAATGGCGCACCGCAGCTGGAGCCCGCACAGACCATGGTCGCCATCAACAAGGTGACCATGTCCTTCGGTGACTTCACCGCCGTGCGCGACGTCGATATCCAGGTCGGTGATGGCGAGTTCCTCGCCATCGTCGGTCCCACCGGGTGCGGCAAGAGCACCATCCTCAATTCCGTGGCGGGCCTGCTCAAGCCCAGCGCCGGTGACGTGAGCATCGACGGACGCGCCGTCAATGGCGTGCAGGCGTCCGTCGGCTACCTGTTCCAGCAGGACGCGCTGCTGCCGTGGAAGACCGCCTTCCAGAACGTGGAACTGGGCCTGAAGTTCCGCGGCGTCGATGAAGCCGAGCGCCGGCAGAAGGTCACCACCTGGTTGGCCAAGGTCGGCCTGACCGGCTTCGAGCACCGCTATCCGCACCAGCTCTCCGGCGGCCAGCGCAAGCGCGTGCAGATGGCACAGGCACTGATCGTGGAGCCCAAGGTGATCCTGATGGACGAGCCGTTCTCGGCATTGGACATCCACACCCGCCATCTGATGCAGAACGAACTGCTGCGCCTGTGGCAGGAAGACCGTCGCTCGGTGATCCTGATCACCCACGACCTGGAAGAGGCCATCGCGCTGGGCGACCGCGTGGTGGTGCTGTCCTCGGGTCCGTCAAGCCGCGTGGTGCGCAGCTTCGATGTGGACCTGGAACGCCCCCGCAACGTTGCCGAGATCAAGCTCGACGAACGTTTTACCGACCTGTACCGCGACATCTGGGCCTGCCTGCGCGGCGAAGTGGAGAAGAGCTATGCACGCCAGGACTGACCGTTTCATCCAGATCGCACTGGTCATCGCCGTGTTCGGTGGCTGGGAGGGCGGCATCGCGCTGGGCTGGATCGACCCGTTCTTCTTCCCCGCGCCCACGGCCATCGCCCAGCAGGCGTGGAACTGGTTGTCGGATACCTCGTTCTACCAGCACGTGTACATCACCCTGACCGAAACCGCGCTGGGCTACCTCATCGGTACCGGGCTGGGCGTTGCAGGCGGTGTGTGGCTGGGCCTGAGCCGGCGCTCGGCGCGCATCCTCGATCCCTTCATCAAGGGCTTCAATGCCATCCCGCGCGTGGTGCTGGCGCCGATCTTCGTGCTGTGGCTGGGCCTGGGGCTGTGGTCGAAGGTGGCACTGGCGGTGACGCTGGTGTTCTTCACCACGTTCTTCAATGCCATGCAGGGCGTGCGCGAAGTGAACCCGGTGGTGCTGGCCAATGCCCGCATTCTCGGTGCCAGCCGCAGTGACCTGCTGCGTCACGTGTACTTCCCGGCGGCGGCGAGCTGGATCCTGTCCTCGCTGCGCACCTCGGTGGGCTTTGCCGTGGTCGGCGCGATCATCGGCGAATATCTGGGTGCCTCGGCGGGCCTGGGTTACCTGATCGCGCAGGCAGAAGGCAACTTCAATGCCGTGGGCGTGTTCGCCGGCATCATCATCCTGGCCGCCTTCGTGCTGGTCATCGATGCACTGCTCGACGTGGTCGAGAACAAGCTCATCACCTGGCGTCCAAACGCCCAGGCCCAGGCCACCAGCTGAGCCTTCCTGGCGCGCCGCTGGAATGATCCGGCGGCGCGCCCTTCCGTAATTCCCCCGCATCATCGCAACGGGCCAGCGCCAGGCCAGGGGGCCGGCTGGCTGGAGAGAACACCATGCATAGCCATCCCGTGCTGCCGCGCGCAGCGCTGACGGTCGCCCTTGGCCTGCTGCTGGCCAGCGGCCATGCCGGAGCACAGTCCGCCACGGCCCCGCCGGCCCCGCTGAGCCAGGCCGAACTTGCCGCGCTGGTGCAGCAGCAGGCGCAGCAGATCCAGCAACTGCAGTCGCGACTGGATGCGCTGGAAGGCGTCGGTACGACCGCCGGCAACGCGGCGGCTGCCCCTCCTGCGCCTGCCCTGGAAACCCGTGTTGCGGCGCTGGAAACCCAGCAGTCCAAGGCGCCGAAGGTGTCGTGGTCGAAGGGCGCGCCGGAATTCAGCAGCGCTGACGGCAACGTGATCTTCCGCCCGCGCGGTCGTCTGTTCGTGGACGGCTCCAGCACCGACGGCTCGTCCAGCAGCGACCGCAACATCTCCGGTACCGAGATCCGTTCGGTGCGCCTGGGCGCGGAGGGCCGCTACGGCACGCTCGGCTGGGTGGTTGAGGGCGACTTCGCTGACAACGAGGTGGCGTGGAAGTCGGTGTATGCCACTGTGGACCACAGGCTGTTCGGCCTGCCTGCCGACCTCACCGTGGGCAACCGCCTCAACGACCGCGGCATCGATGGCTCCAGCAGCACCTCCAACACGCCGTTCCCGGACCGCAACGTGGTGGGCACGCTGATGCTGCCGCAGCGGGGCCTGTTCGGCGTCGGCCTCACCGAGCGCGTGTACGGCAAGGGCTGGCACGCCAGCCTGTCGGTGGCCGGCAACGACCTCAACAATGCCGGCGACAACAACGACAGCCAGACCTGGGCCACCCGCGTCCACTGGAACCCGATCGACAGCAAGGCCGCGACCGTGCATCTGGGGGCGTGGGCGTTCCACGAAGAGATCGCCGCAGGCTCCTCGGGCGTGCTGCGCAGCTCCGCCATTGCCGGCCACTTCAACGACCTGGTCAAGATCACACCGGGCACGCTGGTCGGCACCGATCGCAGCACCGCCTACGGTGTGGAAGCGGCGGGCTTCTTTGGCCAGGGCTGGGCCACGGGCGAGTGGGGCACGCGCAACCTGCGCGGCGCCGATGCCAGTGGCCGTTACGACCTCGATCACCAGGCCTGGGCGGTTTCCGCCGGCTGGTTCCTTGGCGGGGCCAGCCCGGCGTACTCGGGCAAGACCGGCACCTGGGGCCGGGTCAAGGTGGCCGATCCGGTCACCCGTGGCGGGCGGGGCGCATGGGAGCTGCGTGCGCGCTACGAAGACGTGGACTACTCGGAACTGCCGACCGGCGGCACCGGACATGCGTGGACGGTGGGTGCCAACTGGTATCTCAACGACTACAGCCGGGTGATGCTCGACGTGATCCGCTGGCAGACCGACAACCCCACCGGTGCGGTGCGCGGCAAGGACGAGGGCACGACGGTCAATACCCGGCTGCAGGTTGCGTTCTGAGTGAAGGCATCAAGCTGAACGGACAATGCCGGCCACGTGCCGGCATTGGCGTAAGGGGGGGCGGCTGGCGGTATGACGCCTTGAGTATGTATAATTCGTACATACCGAAGAGGGCCTACCCATGGAAGCCACTGTCGCCGAACGCGGTCAGATCACCCTGCCCAAGGCTGTGCGTGACGCCCTGGGCCTGACCAAGGGCACCCAGCTCAAGGTCGAACTGGACGGCAGCCGCATCATTCTGCGCAAGAGTGTTGACGACGCGATTTCACGGGCGCGCGGCAAGTTCGCGCTGGACGGCTTTGATTCCGCCGACGCCGCCGTACGCGCGGTGCGCGACGAGGACTAAGCCGTGATGATCGCCGTCGATTCCCCTGTGCTGGTCGAACTGCTGAGCAATGGCCCGCAGGCCGACGCCGTCGAGGCCTGCCTGCGGCAGAGCCTGGTCGGCGGCAAGGTGGTGGTGTGCGGGGCGACCCTGGCCGAAGTCTGCGCCAGCCTGCGCGGCGGGGCCGAGGTGCTGGAAGCGCTGGAAGAGATGGGCGTCCACTTCAACGCGCTGGAAGCCAAATCGGCATTGCGCGCCGGCGAGATGCATCGCCGCCACCGCCAGCGTGGTACCCAGCGCCGCAGCCTGGACGACTTCATGGTGGGGGCCCATGCACTGCTGCAGTGCGACGGACTCATCACCTGGAACGACACGTTTTACCGCGACTACTTCAAGGGCCTGAAGCTGATCGTGCCGCACGCCTGAGCCCGTTGCATTCCTTTCACTGTTCCATAACCGCATTACCCGGGAGTTGTCATGTTGGAAGCCTATCGCCACCACGTAGCCGAGCGCGCCGCGCTTGGCATCCCGCCGCTGCCGCTGACCGCCCAGCAGACGGCAGACGTCATTGAACTGTTGAAGAACCCGCCGGCGGGCGAGGCCGAGTTCCTGCTCGACCTGCTGACCCACCGTGTGCCGGCCGGCGTGGACGACGCCGCCAAGGTCAAGGCCTCGTACCTGGCCGCGATCGCGCTGGGCAGCGAGCAGAACCCGCTGATCAGCCGCGAGCGCGCCACCGAGCTGCTGGGCACCATGCTGGGCGGTTACAACGTGGCCCCGCTGGTGCAGCTGCTGGACGACGCCAGCGTCGGCACCATCGCCGCCGACGGCCTGAAGAACACCCTGCTGGTGTTCGATGCGTTCCACGACGTGCAGGACAAGGCCAAGGCCGGCAATGCCAATGCCCAGGCCGTGCTGCAGAGCTGGGCCGACGCCGAGTGGTTCACCAGCAAGCCGGAAGTGCCGCAGAGCCTGACCATCACCGTGTTCAAGGTGCCGGGCGAAACCAACACCGACGACCTGTCGCCGGCGCCGGACGCCACCACCCGTCCTGACATTCCGATGCACGCCCTGGCGATGCTGAAGAACAAGCGCGATGACGCGCCGTTCACTCCGGAAGAAGACGGCAAGCGCGGTCCGATCCAGCAGATCCTGTCGCTGAAGGACAAGGGTCACCTGGTGGCCTACGTCGGCGACGTGGTCGGCACCGGCTCTTCGCGCAAGTCGGCGACCAACAGCGTGCTGTGGTGGACCGGCGACGACATCCCCTACATCCCCAACAAGCGCGCCGGTGGCGTGTGCCTGGGCGGCAAGATTGCCCCGATCTTCTACAACACCATGGAAGATGCCGGCGCGCTGCCGATCGAGCTGGATGTCTCGAAGATGGAGCACGGCGACGTTGTCGAGCTGCGTCCGTATGACGGCAAGGCACTGAAGAACGGCGAAGTGATCGCCGAGTTCGAAGTGAAGTCCGAAGTGCTGTTCGACGAAGTGCGTGCCGGCGGCCGCATTCCGCTGATCGTTGGCCGTGGCCTGACCGGCAAGGCGCGCGAAGCGCTGGGCCTGGCCCCGACCACCCTGTTCCGCCTGCCGGTGCAGCCGGCCGACACCGGCAAGGGCTTCTCGCTGGCGCAGAAGATGGTCGGCCGCGCCTGCGGTCTGCCGGAAGGCCAGGGCATGCGCCCGGGTACCTACTGCGAACCGAAGATGACCTCGGTGGGCTCGCAGGACACCACCGGCCCGATGACCCGCGACGAGCTGAAGGACCTGGCCTGCCTGGGCTTCTCGGCCGACCTGGTCATGCAGTCGTTCTGCCACACCGCCGCGTACCCGAAGCCGGTGGACGTGAAGACCCACCACACGCTGCCGGAGTTCATCTCCACCCGCGGTGGCATCTCGCTGCGTCCGGGCGACGGCGTGATCCACAGCTGGCTCAACCGCATGCTGCTGCCCGACACCGTCGGCACCGGCGGCGACTCGCACACCCGTTTCCCAGTGGGCATTTCGTTCCCGGCCGGCTCGGGCCTGGTGGCCTTCGCCGCCGCCACCGGCGTGATGCCGCTGGACATGCCGGAATCGGTGCTGGTGCGCTTCAAGGGCCAGATGCAGCCGGGCGTGACCCTGCGTGACCTGGTCAACGCGATTCCGCTGTACGCGATCAAGTCGGGCCTGCTGACGGTTGCCAAGGCTGGCAAGAAGAACATCTTCTCCGGCCGCATCCTGGAAATCGAAGGCCTGCCGGAGCTGAAGGTCGAGCAGGCATTCGAGCTCTCCGACGCCTCGGCCGAGCGTTCGGCCGCCGGTTGCTCGGTGCGCCTGAACAAGGAACCGATCATCGAGTACCTGACCAGCAACATCACCCTGCTGAAGTGGATGATTGCCGAGGGTTACCAGGATCCGCGTTCGCTGCAGCGTCGCATCGAGAAGATGGAAGCCTGGCTGGCCAACCCGCAGCTGCTGGAGCCGGACGCGGACGCCGAGTACGCTGCCGTCATCGAGATCGACCTGGCCGACATCCACGAGCCGATCGTGGCCTGCCCGAACGATCCGGACGACGTGAAGACCCTGTCCGAAGTGGCCGGCGCCAAGATCGACGAAGTGTTCATCGGTTCGTGCATGACCAACATCGGCCACTTCCGTGCGGCCGCCAAGCTGCTGGAAGGCAAGCGCGACCTGCCGACCCGTCTGTGGGTGGCCCCGCCGACCAAGATGGATGCTTCGGAGCTGACCAAGGAAGGCGTGTACGGGACCTTCGGTGCGACCGGCGCGCGCATGGAAATGCCGGGCTGCTCGCTGTGCATGGGCAACCAGGCCCAGATCCGCGAAGGCTCCACCGCGATGTCGACCTCGACCCGCAACTTCCCGAACCGTCTGGGCCGCAACACCAACGTGTACCTGGGTTCGGCCGAGCTGGCCGCGATCTGCTCGCGTCTGGGCCGCATCCCGACCAAGGAAGAGTACATGGCCGACGTCGGCGTGATCGCCGCCAGCGGCAGCGAGATCTACCGCTACATGAACTTCGACCAGATCGAGGAGTACCAGGACGTGGCCAATACGGTCGCCGCCTGATGCGTTGAAACGAAAACCCCCGGCGAAAGCCGGGGGTTTTTTCATTTCACCATGACTCCAGTGCCGAATTTGATTGGTACGCGCCTAGACCCGATACAGCAGGTCTATCAATAAGTCAGGCGCATTCAACATATGCCGGTGCTTTCCGAAACCTGACCCGACTTCTCCGCCGCAGGCTCCTATGAGGCTCCCGGGAATCGGGTTGTTCCGAGGAGTCATCATGGCAAAACTCAAGCTCACCAAGTCCGCAGTCGATGCGGCACACCCCCAAGCGAAGGCTGTCGAACTGCGGGATACGCTGGTACCCGGCTTCTTGTGCAAGATTACCCCAGCGGGCCGCAAGGTATTCATGCTCCAGTACCGCACCAACGCGGGCGAGCGCCGCAAGCCCGCCTTGGGCCAGTATGGGGAATTGACGGTCGAACAGGCACGCTCGCTGGCGCAGGAATGGCTGGCCCAGGTGCGCCGGGGCGGCGACCCGGCTGCAGACAAGGCCACAGCGCGTAAGGCTCCCACGGTCAAGGTGTTGTGCGGCAAGTTCATGGAGGACTACTCCAAGCAGCGCAACAAGCCCAGCACGCAGGAAGGCTACCAGAGCGTCATCGACCGCAACATCATCCCGATGCTGGGCCGCATGAAGGTTCAGGACGTGAAGCGCCCGGACGTGGCGGCGATGATGAAGAAGATGGCCCACAAGCCCGCCGACGCGAACCGGACATTCAGCGTCATGCGCCGCATGTTCAATCTGGCCGAGGTGTGGGGCTATGGTCCCGACGGCACCAACCCTTGCCGCCACGTTCCGATGTTCCCCAACGGCAAGGCTACCCACCTCATCAGCGACCAGGACGTGGGAAAGCTGTTCCGCCATCTCAACAAGATCGAAGCCGAGGAGCTGGAGAACCACGTCATTCCACTGGCGATTCGCCTGCAATTCGAGTTCGCTGGACGCCTTTCCGAAATCGTCACGCTCCAATGGGATCGGGTGGATCTGGAGAACCGGCGCGTGGTGTGGCCTGACAGTAAGACCGGCGGCACGTCCAAGCCCATGAGCGAGGAAGCCTGCCGGTTTTGCCAGCAGGCCGTCCCCCACGTCGTCCAACTGCGCGAATCCTGCATCGTAAAGGTCTGCTCGCAGCCCTTCGCTCTGCTGCGATAGCGGAATCTCGGCCAGATTAATCCCGACTTCGGGATCATCGTCCCGGCACTTCGCCAGAAAGGCGCTCAGGCGCGGCGGCGTGATGCCGTCGGACAGGGCAATGCGCAGTTGGCCGCCATAACCGGCAGCGACCGCCTTGGCCCCTTCACGGGCTTGCTGCGAGGCGGTGAAGATGCGCGGCACATGCTCCTTGAAAACCTGTCCGGCATGCGACAAGTGCGTGCTGCGGGAGTTACGGATGAACCATCGCACGCCCAATTCTTCTTCCAGATCCTTGATGGCCCTAGAAAGCGGCGATTGCTCGATGTGCAGCCTCTCGGGCTGCACGGGCGAAATGGAGCTCCTCGGCCACAGCCAGGAAGCAGCGAAGATGACGTAGCTCCATTCAATAACTCCTGCCTCAGAGCGTCATTGCGTTGCCGCTGTTCGTGCGGCGGGGCCTTGGTCGGGATGAGAGAGCAATGCCCTGTTAGTCCCTCCCGCGCCCAGCGCCTTGTACAAGGCAATGCCGCCTTGCAACTGCGCCAGTTGGCTGAGGGCGAGCGCATCGCGTGCCTGGTTCAGGCTGCGCTGCGCCACCAGCACCGGCAAGTAGGCGCTCAATCCCCGCGCGTAGAGTTGGGTGGTCTGCTCCAAAGCTTGTTGGCTGTCGACCACTGCTTTCTGTAATGCGGCTTGCCGCTGGCGTTCGCTGGTCCATGTCGTCAAGGCATCTTCGACATCGCGCAGCGCCGATCGCACGTCCCGTTCGTAGACACGCCGTACGGCGTCGGCGTTGGCCTGCGCCGCTGTAACGCCGGCTTTGGTGCGGCCTGCGTCGTAAAGCGGCTGGCTTCCCTGTATCGCCGCCGACCACGCCAGGCTGGCGCCGGAGAACAGATCATGGATGACGCTGGCTGTCGTGCCTATTCCCAGAGGAATGCGGAATGTGGGAAAGCGTGCGGCCTCGGCTACGCCGATCCGCGCGGTGGCGGCGGCCAGGCGTCGTTCGTCCGCACGCAGGTCGGGGCGTTGGCGAATAACTTCCGAAGGCAGTGACAGCGGCAAGTCGGCCGGCATGGGCAATGCCGGTGCGGACGTGGCGAGGTCGGCATGCCAATCCCCGGGAAAGCCGCCCGCAAGCACGCCGATGGCATGGCTGAAACGGGAGATGTCCGCTTCCAGTAGAAGCGGTTGCGCCTCGGCCGTTTCGCGCTCAGCGCGGGCCTGAGTGACGTCGGCCAGCGTGCCCAAGCCGCCGCGGTGTGCCTGTTCGGCCAGGCGTTCGGCTTCGGCCAGCGTACGGATATTGTCTTGCGCAATGGCCAGACGCAGTTGCGCGGCGCGCAGCCCGGCGTAGTCGGATACCAATTCGGCCACGAGACTCACTTGCAGCGCGCGATGGTCTTCGGCGAGCGCCTGGATGCCGGCGTCAGCGGCTTCGACCGCGCGGCGCGTGCCGCCGAACAAGTCCAGTTCCCAACTGGCATCGAATCCCAGGTGCCAGGTTCGTGCCCGCCCGCCGGGCTGCGCGCTGAGTGCCTTGCTACTGCGCACCGCCTCGCCGGCGGCGCCGACCGAGACGTCGGGCATGGCGGCTGATGCGATCTGCACGCGTTCGGCGCGTGCCTGGCGCAGGCGTGCCAAGGCAATATCTAGGTCCTGGTTATATGTCAGTGTCTGATCGACCAGGCGGTCGAGCAACGGGTCCTGGAAGGCGCGCCACCAGGTGCGCAGGCCATCGTGGTCGCCATCGGACATGGCGGCGTTGGCCTCGATCCAGTGCGCGGGCACATCCAGTGTCGGCGTGCGGTAGTCCGGGCCCACGGTGGTGCAGCCGGCCAGGACGGCCAGCAGTGAGGCCAGCATTGCCTGCCGAAGGCGCGGCGGTGTGCAGGGGACGGGTGCATGCATGGCTTTGTCCTCACATCCAGCGGTGTAGCAGCGAAATCAGGCGGCTCTGCGGCACCGGCGTGCCTGCCGAAGGCGTGACCTCGATGCTGCCGGTCATGCCGGCGGCCAGCACGACCTCGTCCGGAACATGATCGAACTCGACGCGCACGGGAATGCGCTGCGCCAGCCGGACCCAACTGAAGCTGGGCTCCACGCTCGGCAGGCCCTGTGCGTCGGCCTGCTGGTTGCTATCGGTGATGCCGCGCCCGATGCTGGCCACCCGTCCTGGTAACACTTGGTCGAAGCCCATCAGGCGGATTTGCGCTGCTGCGCCGGGCTTGATGCCGCGCAGTTTGGTCTCCTCGAAATAGCCGGTAATCCAAAAGCTATGGGCGTCGATCAGGGCCAGGTTCGGCTGGCCCGCCACGGCGTAGTCGCCCTTGTTCAAGCGTAGGCGCGTGACGTAGCCATCTGTTGGCGCACGCAGTTCGGTGCGCGCCAGATCCAGCTTCGCCCTGTCCACGGTGACCCGCGCGCCGCGCAGTTCGGCCTGGGCGATGGCCACGGCCTGATTCGCTCGCTGGATGTCCTCAGCGGGCACCAAGCTTTCCATACCCCGGCGGCGCCGCGCCTCCTCACTCTTCTGGCGCAAGGACACCTCGGCCGCCGCCAGCTGCACCTCGGCCTGGGCCAGTGCCAGCGCGAAGCTGGCATTGTCGATGCGATAGAGCACCTCGCCGCGTTTGACGTACTGGTCGTCCGCGACCGAGACCTCGGCGACGGTGCCTGACACCTCGGGGGCGATGCGCACGATCTGCGCGCTGACACGGCCATCGCGGGTCCAGGGGGCGACGACGTAGGCGCGCCACAGCGCACTGACCAGAAAGCCGGCGGCAACCACCACCACGAGGGTGAGTCCTGCCCGCAGCAAGTGCTGGGCGGAAATTGAGCGTTCAGACATAAAGCACCAACAGGGAAACAAGGCAAAGGGAAATCGCGAACTCGAACAGGCCCGGATGCCAGATCCAGCGCAGCACGCCGCTGCGTGCTAACACGAAGCGAAGGCCCAGATAGATCGGCAGCGCCAAGCAGGCGTAGGCAAAGAACGGCGGCAGGTAGATGCCGGCGAACGAGAACTCACTGAGCATGGGCGTGGCCTCCAGAGTGGTATGGAACGCCGTTCGCATGACGCTCCAGCAGCGCGGCGATGTCGAACAACACGGCCGTCACGCGCCTCATTTCATCCATCGCAGCGTTGGATCGCACCGGCAAACGCGCCAGCGACGTCGCCGCACGGCGGGCATGACGAGCGGCGCTCACGGGATCACCGGCCCGTTGACGCATGTAGCGCAGCGAGCGCTCCACCACACGCGGCCATTCGGCGTCTGGAGAGGCGTGGCGCAGCCAGCGGCGAAGGCGTAGCACCTCTCGGCCCAGATGCAGACTGGTCAGTGCCTGGGCAATGGCACGATCCATCGCCTGCGGCTGCGCTTTGAGCAAGGCGCCGAGTTGCGTGATGCGGTGCTGCTGACGCCATTGCCAAGCCGGCGCATCCGTCGGCTCTGCCCGCAAGGTGTCAAGCGCCGAGTCCCGGATTCGCTGGCGCAAGCGTGTTAGGTCACGCGCCCCGTTGCGGGGCAGCACGATCCTGAAGCCGAGCAGCGTGAAACACGTCGCCAGGATCCAGGCCACGGCCCCGTTGAGGAACAGCGCAAAGTCGTAATGCATCGGGTTATCCGCCGCCGCCAGTGTCGTGAACGCCACCAGATAAGCCACGCCGGCCAAGGCATAGCGTGGTATCGTGGTGGCAAACACGCCGGGCAGCCAGAACAGGCTCAAGGTCACCAGCAGCAGCGGCAAGCCCGAGACATGCGGCAGCACGATGAAGGTGCACAGGAAAGCCATCACCACGGCGGTCACCGTGCCCTTGATGAATTCGACCGCACCCAGCGCGGGATTGGGCGCGGTGGACAGCAGCGCGCAGGCCGCCGCCAACCCCGCCAGCATCATGTTGCCTTCCGTCCAGCCGGTGGCGATCCAGAAGGCACCGCCCATCAGCACGGTCAACAGGGCGCGCACGCCGTTCTGAAGGGCTGCGGAGGTATCGCGGTGGAACGGCACGGACACGCGAGCCGGCGTCGGCCTGGGGTGGTGGAACCGTTCGATGCCTTCGAGCGCTTGCAGGTAATCGTCGAGCTGCTCGATCAAGCGGTCGCCCGCGATCATCAGCGTGGCTTGCTCGGAGGCGTCGTCGAGCGAGGTGACCGTGAGCGTGTCCACCAGCCGGGTGCGCAGATCGGTCAGAAGCTGGATGGCATGTGCTCTTTTGGCCGGGCCGGATTCCTGCCCCAGCGACTGGCCCACCTCCCGCCATACCTTTTCCCAGTCCGGTTGCAACCCGCTCAGTACGGCGAGACTGGCGCTGTGTCCGTGCAGGGGCGGCGCACCGCCCACCAACGCGGAAAACAGCGAGACCATGGTGTGCCGCACCGTGCCGGCACGATGGGCCAGGTCGGCGGATTCGGCCTTGCCCAGCGCCAGCAGATCATCCACGCCGTAGACCTCGGTGATGAGGGCGCGCCGTCCGGCATCGAGCGGCTTTGTATCGAGTCCGCCGCTTCCTTGAATGGCTTGGTGATGCGTCGCAAGCATGCCCGCCGTGGCGGCCGCAAGGCGGTCGAGCAGCGAGGCCAGGCGGCTGTGCACGCTGCGGCTGCTGAAAAGGGCCGAGACCAGCGCCAGGCAGACCACGCCGACCATCACGGATGCCCCGCGTCCCATTACTTGGTCGAAGGTGCGTTCGGGATGCTGCATGGCGCCGTAGGCCGCCAGGCCCACGGTATAGCCTGCCAGCGTGGCACCATAGGCCCGGAAATGACGCAGCAGGGTCATGCCCACCACGCACATCCCCAGCCACAGGCCGAAACCGAGCAGGAACAGCCAGGGCATTTGGCCAAAGACGCTCATCAGCACGAAGGCCGCCAACATGCCGACCAATGTGCCCAGCACCCGCCACACGCCCTTGCCGATCACGCCGCCCTGGACGGGGTTGATGACCAGCAGCACGCTGGACGCCGCCGCATAGGGCGCGTGCAGTTCCAGTAGATAGGCCGCCACCAAGGCCAAGCAGGCGGCCAGGATCGACCGCATCACATAGGTCGCGCGTGGGGTGCTCAGGTCGAGATAAGGCAGGCCACGCGCCAACCGCTCCCGCAACCGGGAGAGGCGTAAGGAGACGCCTGAATTCGCGTCAGGCACTTTCGCCAAATGCACGATGCAACCCTTCTCAAGTGATCAATACGCATCACTGTAGGCAGGGTCGATCATTACGAAAAGTGAATTTATTGCACTCGCATGATTGCGCGATACGCATGCATTTGCGCGAGCTGTTATGGCTTGGCGCGCTTGGCCGCTTGCGCCTGGCTCTCGTTGCAGAGCGTATGGATGGTCTGCCGCAGCCATTGATGGGCCGGGTCGCCGTCCAGGCGCGGGTGCCAGGCCTGGGTCAACAGCACCGTTTCCAGCGGTGTCGGCAAGTCGAACACGCGAATGCGCAGGCCTGCGGACAGCGCAGTACTGGCCAGATGCCGGGGCAACGGCAACAGCAGATCCGAATCCTGCAATGCGAACAGCGCCGTGTACGGATTGGGCAGCACCAGGGCGACGTGTCGGCGCAGCCCCTGCGCCTCCAGCGCGGCATCGACCGGCCCGGCGGCTTTGCCGCGCCGCGACACATTGATGTGCTCCCAGCGCGTGAGGCGCTCGGGTGTGATTTCTTCGTCGAAGACGGGATGGTTGATGCGCGCGACGCCCACGAACGTGGTGGTGAAAAGGGACTGCACGCGAATCTCAGGCCCCAGCTTGCGCGAGGCGCTGATGAACAGGTCGATGCGGCCGCTGCGCAGCGCCTCTTCGTCCACGTCGTCTTCCTCCGGCGAAAAGCGCAGCATCGCCCGCGGCATCTCCCGCGCCATCGCATCCAGGAGATGGCCCAGATGGATGCTCACGAACTCGTCGGTGGCGCGGATGTTGAAACGCCGATCCAGCGATTTCAGGTCGATCTCGGCATTGGCGGCGAACACCTGTGAGGCCTGTTCGACCGCCAGCCGCACCTGCTCGCGCAATGCCAGCGCCCTAGGCGTGGGTATGAGCTTGCGTCCGACCTGGACGAACACCGGATCGCCCAGCGCCTCCCGGATGCGGCTCAATGTGCGGCTCATTGCTGGCGCGCTCAGATGCATGCGGCGCGCGGCACCGATGACGCTGCCCTCGTCGAGCAGTGCATCCAGCGCCAGCAGGAGATTGAGGTCGGGACGCGACATGGCTGGTTCTCTAACGGTTTACCTTGACGCAATCATATATTCTTCTGGATAGCCCAAGAAGCACTCATTGGAAAGCGATCTTTCGCCCCACCAAGAAGAGATAACCGTCTAGGGAATCCACTTTCATGAACACTGAAATCAACATGGCCGTCGCAGTTGTGGGCCCCGGTGCGATCGGCACCACGATCGCGGCGATGCTGCATGAGGTTGGCCGTACGCCCTTGCTGTGTGGACGGACGCCCCGCGATCACCTGACGCTGCAGGAGGATGGCCGCTCCATGACCGTCCCCGGCCTGGTTCGGACGAGCCCAAAGCAGATCACTCGCACGGCTGATCTTGTGTTTCTGGCAGTCAAGGCCACGCAGATCGAGGCGGCGGCAGGCTGGCTGACCGCGCTTGTCGGGCAGCAAACCGTCGTGTGCGTTTTGCAGAACGGGATCGAACAGGTTGACAAAGTTCGCTCGCAAGCGTCACCCGGACACATCGTTCCCGCTGTCGTGTGGTTTCCTGCGCAGGCGCAATCCGATGGCTCGGTCCGCCTGCGCGGCGAGGCGCGCCTGACTCTGCCAGACACGGCTGCCGCGCGTGTCGTGGCCCAGGCACTGCAAGGCACGCGGTGCGCCGTGGACTTGGCCGAAAACTTCAGTACCCTGGCCTGGCGCAAGCTGTTGCAAAACGCAGTGGCGGGCCTCATGGCACTCACGCACCGTCGCTCGGGTATGTTCGTCCGCGCTGACATCGCCGGGCTGGCGCTGGCCTATTTGCGCGAATGCCTGGCCGTGGCAAACGCAGAGGGCATTGAACTCGGTGTGGAAGTGCCGCAAGAGATCCTCGGCAAATTCCAGTCGGCCCCTGCGGACATGGGCACCTCCATCCTCACGGATCGGGAAGCAGGCCGGCCGCTGGAATGGGATATCCGCAATGGCATCATCGCGCGTCTCGGCCGGGTTCATGGCGTTCCGACGCCGATCAGCGACATCCTGGTGCCGCTGCTCGCGGCTGCGAGCGACGGCCCAGGCTAAGGTGCATTGGGGCTTGCCCCGCCCCTCCGGACAGATCAGGTGTGACTTGGCGCTCCGCAATACTTCTGGGCTTGCCAGCGCGAAGCGCCTATGCAGCACCTGGCTCGAAAATCGGCAACGGCAAACAGTGGTCAGAATCAGACCTAACCATTTGACCTGAAATATCTTTCACGCCGCTGCATAGCGTCGCAAAGAACTTGACAGCGGACATTGTTCATGTGGTGCGGAGCGTGCGTTCGTCGCTACTGCCCGCGGGCGAGGGCGAGCAGGCGCTCGGCTATCCGTTCCAGCGGCACCTGTTCCTCGGCCGCGCCGAGCTTGAACGCGGCGCCGGGCATGCCCCAGACCACACTGGTGGCTTCATCCTGCACCAGCGTCGGAGCGCCTGCCTGGCGCATTTCCAGCAGGCCGCGCGCGCCGTCATCGCCCATGCCGGTGAGAATGGCGCCGATGGCATTGCCCCCGGCACTCTGGGCCACCGAACGGAACAGCACATCGACCGCAGGCTTGTGCCGGTTCACGGCTGGGCCGTCATCGACGCGGCAACGCCAGCGCGCACCATCGCGGATGATCCGCAGGTGCCTGCCGCCCGGCGGCAGATAGGCATGGCCGGGCAGCACGGCTTCGCCGTCGCTGGCCTCGCGCACGGCCATGGCCGAATGCCGGTCCAGGCGTTCGGCGAAGGCGCTGCTGAAGCTGGCCGGCAGGTGCTGGGTCATCACCACCGCCGGTGCATCGGCGGGCAGGCCTTCCAGCACCACGCGCAGGGCTTCGGTGCCACCGGCTGACGAACCGATCGCGATCAGGCGGTCGGTGGTGCGGAACTGTGGTGCCACCGGGCGCGATGCCGGTGCCGCATCCAGGGTGAGTTTCGGTGCCGCAGCCCGCAGCAGCGGCCGCACCCGCGAGCGTGCGGCCATCTTCACCTTGCCGATGATTTCTTCGGCATAGCCCTGCAGTCCGCGCGCCACATCGAGCTTCGGCTTGGAAACGAAATCCACGGCACCCAGTGCCAGCGCCTGCAGGGTCGTGTCGGCCCCGCGCTCGGTCAGCGAAGAGATCATCACCACCGGCAAGGGATGCAGGCGCATCAGGTTTTCCAGGAAGGCCAGCCCGTCCATGCGCGGCATCTCCACGTCCAGGGTGATCACGTCCGGAGCGAGGCGCTTGATCTTCTCGCGTGCCAGCAGCGGATCGGCGGCGGTGCCGACCACGTCGATGGCCGGATCGCTGGAGAGGATTTCGGTCAGCATCTGCCGCACGACGGCGGAGTCGTCCACGATCAGGACCCGGCAGGGGGCGTTGCCGGTCGGGGTCATTCGAACAGCTCCACGCCACCGGTGACCGGGGCCCTGGACAGACGGGCACGCACTGCCGATTCGGTGGCGGCCACTTCCGCTTCGTGGGCATGTGGCAGGCGCTGCACGACCACGCGGCCGGTATCGGCAAAGAACCAGATCTTGCGTGGATGGATGCCGCACAGATCTTCGGCGATGATCGGAATGTGCTCGGCCTGCAGGTACTGGCGCACGAACTCGGCGTTGCGGGTTCCTACTGGATTGCTGGTGAAACCCTTGAGCACGTTGGCGCCGCCGAACACCTTGGCTTCCAGGCGCTTGCGGTGCGCGCCGCGCTTGAGCATGTCGTTGATGAGAAGCTCCATCGCATAGCTGCCGTAGCGTGCAGGCGCGCCGTCACCGGCATTGCCTTCCGGCAGCAGGAAATGGTTCATGCCGCCTATCTTCAGCACCGGATCGCGCAGGCAGGCAGCCACGCAGGAGCCCAGCGTGGTGGTCAGCGCAGTGGTGTCGTCGACCACCAGGTACTGGGTCGGCAACAGCTTGGCGGCGAGGGTCTGGAAGCGCGCGTCCTGGTAGCGCATCACCTCGTCGGTGCGCAGCGAGGCGTTCATGCCCCGGCCCCCTGCGCGCGGCGGTACAGGGTGCGGCCACAGGGCTGAATCAGATCGGCCGCGTGCAGGTAGTTCTCCGAGTGGCCGGTGTAGAGCAGCCCGTCATCGGTGAGATGCTGCACCAGCCGGCCAAGGATGGCGCGTTGGGTCGGCTTGTCGAAATAGATCATCACGTTGCGGCAGAACAGCGCATCGAACGGGCCGCCAACGTCGTAGCGCGGGGCAAGAAGATTCAGCGGGCGGAACTCGATCAGTTCGCGCAGTGCGGGCAGCACCCGGCACTGGCCCTCGTTGGGGCCACTGCCACGCTGGAAATACCGTCGGCGGAGCTCCGGATCGAGGCTGGCGACGCGGTCGATGGCGTACACGCCACGGCCTGCGGTGGCCAGGACCTGTGTGTCGACATCGGTGGCGATGATGCGGACCGGCGGCTTCAGGCTGCCGAACGCCTCGCAAGCGGTGATCGCCATGGAGTAGGCTTCCTCGCCGGTGGACGCGGCGCAGGACCACAGCAGCAGCGGGGCGTGGCCGGAGCGCTGCCGCAGTTCCTCGCGCAGCTTGTCGAAATGGTGGGGCTCACGGAAAAAGGAGGTGAGGTTGGTGGTCAGGGCGTTGGTGAACGCCTGCCATTCGTCACCGCCCTCCTGTTCCAGATGGTCGAGGTACTGCTGGAAGCTGCGCATGCCGAGTGTGCGCAGGCGACGCGACAGGCGGCCATAGACCATGTCGCGCTTGGCGGGCGCGAGGGCGATGCCCACCCGCTGGTAGATCAGGTCGCAGACACGGCGGAAATCGCGGTCGGCGAACTCGAACTCGCGCGGACCGGTGACGATGGGGCTGGGACTATGCACGGGGGACGTGTCCATCGGCGTGGGCGGTGGCCGCAGCCACCGCGGGTTCTCAGAATTCCTGCCAGTCGCTGGCGACGACGGGGGGAGTGTGGGCGCGGCGGACCGGCGCGGCCGGCGCATGCGCGCGTGCCGTGTTGGCGGTCACCGTTGGTTCCACCCGTGCGGCCACCGCCTTCACTGCGGCGGCCACTTGGTTGTCGAGGCGGAAGATCGCCACGGCATCGGCCAGCTGCGCGGCCTGCTCCTCCATCGCCCGTGCAGCGGCGGTGGCTTCCTCCACCAGCGCGGCGTTCTGCTGGGTGGTCTCGTCCATCTGCACCACGGTCTGGTTGACCTGCTCGATGCCGGCGCTCTGTTCCTGCGAGGCCGCGGAAATCTCGGCCA
>NZ_JADCQA010000002.1:0-566 GCF_014947095.1 Stenotrophomonas sp. B2
TTAAAACAATTAATAGTTGCTTGATCAAACGTCTGCAAGATGGACAGTCATCCTTCCTGCAGGCGCCTTCACAAGATACCTGCGCATACTTTCAAAGATCCGGGGAAGTGGCCTCAGCGCCGTTCCCATGTGCTGCGAAGTTTCCTTCGTAGCGAGCCGCCCATTATAGCCGGCTTTTCCGCTTCGTCAACACCTTTTTCAAGGCCGTCGCACCGGGGTGGACGTTGTTGCCGGAGCTGCTTCGTCGTTGGCCCCAAGGGGCTTTCGTCGTTGCGAGCCGCCTATTATGACGGACTTTTCGAGTCCGTCAACACCTTCGTTCGATCATCTCGTCCGCTGGCGTGGCGTCGCTTCTTCGTGCTGCTTCCGGGGAAGCATCGCTCTGCAGCGAGGGAGCGAATTCTAGAGATCCTGCCGGATTCGTCAACCACTTTCTTTCAGGACAATGGCAGCGCTGGCGCTTGTGCCGGCCGATGCGCGCACTCGATGTTCCCTGGGGCGTTGGGCCCGCCGGGGGGGGGGCACGCCCCCCGGGGAAACAAAAAACGGGTTGACCCCCGGGTCGC
>NZ_JADCQA010000002.1:576-265295 GCF_014947095.1 Stenotrophomonas sp. B2
GGGCGGGGGCGGCCGCCGCGGGGGGGGCGGGGGGGGGGGGCCCGGGGGGGGCGCCCCCAAACGCCGCAGGCGCTATCAATGCAGGGATGCACACGGGAGAGCAGGCAATGAGTACGCAGGTGCGCCACGGATGGTGGCGGGATCTATCGATGCCGGCGATCGTTGCCGGCTTCATCACCGTACTGGTGGGTTTCGCCAGTTCGGCGGTGATCGTGTTCCAGGCCGCGCAGGCGGTCGGTGCCGATCAGGCCCATATCGCATCCTGGATGTGGGCGCTGGGACTGGGCATGGGCGTGACCTGCATCGGGCTGTCACTTCGCTATCGGGTACCGGTGGTCACCGCGTGGTCGACGCCCGGTGCCGCGATGCTGGTGGTGGGCGCCGGCGGCGCTTCGCTCTCCGAGGCGACAGGCGCGTTCCTGCTTGCTGCGGCATTGGCAATGCTGGCCGGCTTCTCCGGCATCTTCGCCAGGCTCATGCAACGTGTGCCGATGGCGCTGGCGGCGGGCATGCTGGCCGGTGTGCTGTTGCGCTTCGGCCTGGATGTGTTCGTCGCAATGGACAGCCAGAGGGTACTTGCCCTGGCGATGTTCACGACCTGGCTGGCTGGCCGGCGCCTGTTCCCGCGTTACGCGGTGATCGCGACCCTGCTGGTTGGCATCTCGGTCGCAGCCAGCCGCGGTCTGCTGCACGTGCAGCAGCTGCAGTTGCAGCTGGCGGTCCCGCAGTGGGTGACCCCCTCCCTGTCCTGGACTGCCGTGGCAGGCATCGCCCTGCCCCTGTTCGTGGTGACCATGGCCTCGCAGAACATTCCCGGCGTCGCCGTGATGCGCGCCTCCGGCTACGACGCCCCGGTATCGCCGCTGATCGGCTGGATCGGCGTGGTCAACACGGTACTGGCCCCCTTCGGTGCCTATGCGCTGAACCTGGCCGCGATCACCGCAGCCATCTGCATGGGCCGCGATGCCCATGAGGATCCTTCCCGGCGCTATACCGCGGCGATGGCGGCAGGTGTGTTCTACATCGTCATCGGCCTGTTCGGCGCCACCGTGGCCGCACTGTTCGCCGCGTTCCCGCGGGAGCTGGTGGCCTGCGTGGCTGGCATCGCACTGTTCGGCACCATCGGCAACAGCCTGGCCAGCGCACTGGCGGTGGAGCGCGACCGCGAGGCGGCACTGGTCACCTTCCTGGTCACTGCGTCGGGGATGTCGCTGGCCGGTATCGGTTCCGCCTTCTGGGGGCTGGTCGCTGGCGCGCTGTGCCTGCTGGTCCTGCGGCCACGTGAGCCCCGCAGCTAGGCGCCGCCGAAGAGGTCCAACGCCTGCAGTGCGACGCTGAACGCGATGCCCAGGCCCAGGGCCAGCCGGCTGACGCCGCTGCGCCGGTCGATATAGGCCTCGACGCGTGCGCCGTCACCCGCGCCGGCGGCTTCGGCGCGGGCGATCACCGCCCTGCAGCGGCGCAGATACAGCGCATTGGCCGCCAGTGACACTGCGATCTTCAAGGCCAACGTCAACCCCCATATCGCCGCGTCGTCCATTCCGGCCAGCACGATGGCGGCACCCCCCACCATGCTGATCAGGACGTAGGCCACCGCCATGCCGTACATACGCCGGTACAGCAGCCACTTGAAATCGAACAGGAACGCGGCCCAGTTCCAGGGACGCGGCCAGCCCGGCGGATCCCGACGCAGCCGCCACAACTCGGCATAGACAGCGAAGTTGTCGGCCACCACGCGGGCGAGCCGTGGATGACGGTCATAGACCGCCATTGCGGCGTCCAGGCTCGACGGCGCATCGCCGGCAACCGGTGCAGCGTAGGGATTGCCATCCGTGGCGGGATGTCCACTCACAGTGGCGAGCTGGACAAGGTCTGTACCAGCACGTGGCGACCGGCCGGTGCGATGGTGATCACGTCGGGCCCGGCATTGGCCGCTTCCAGGCAGACGTAATCGCGCCAGCCGTCGCCCACGTCGGCCATCTTCGCTGCCGCTTCCGCGCCGGGATTCCAGGCCACCAGCGAGCGGCTGCCTTCGGTACGGATCGTGATGCGACGCTTCAGCACCGGATCGCGCAGGACGTAGTGGCCACCTGCCCCGGTATAGATGCGGTCACTGCGGCCCGGGTCGCGCGGATCGCGCAGGGACCACGGGCCCTGCTGGCGCCGCGCCTGTGCATAGTTCTCGAACTTGTCCAGATACTCCAGCCCGTCCACGCCATCGACTTCGACCTTGCTGGCATCGCCCACGCGGAAGTAGTTGTGCAGCGCCTGGGTGATCGTCACCGGCACGGTGCCGGGATTGTCGGTCACCAGCTGCTGCCGTAGTTCACGGCCGATGCGCACGGTCATGGCCAGGCGCAGAGCGAGGTTGTCCAATGCAGGGGGAGCCAATACGAGTTCGATGCTGCCGTCGTCCAGCCGGCGGGCCTCCTTCAGCTCCCACGGCAGGGTGCGCACGAAACCATGCGCGGGCACATCGTCGCCTTGCCCCTGTCGCCCGAAATACGGCCAGCACACCGGGCTGCCGCCGCGGATGGGGGTCGGCAATGCGGCACGGCGTGGCGAAAGCCACAGCAGATCGGGCTGCCCCTTGGGTACGAAGGAGAGCAGCTGGCCGCCGAACACACTGATGGCTGCGGTGGCCTGGGGGGTTTCCACCAGCCAGGCATCAAGCCCCTGGAACTGGCCACTGCGTACGCCCTGGATCTGTTGCACGTTGGATCGACTCCGTATGGCCGGCGACTGCACGGCACTGTAGTTGCTGGGAAGCGTGAAGCGGGTGGAGGCCACCGCAGGCGGCGGCGCGCTCTGCAGCGCGCGCAGGATGCGTTGGCCGGCTCGTCCATCGGCCGTGCTCCATCCCAGGCGGCGCTGTTCGGCCTGGATCGCCCGGCGGCTGGCTGTGCCGATCATGCCATCAGCGGTACCGATATCATGCCCCCGCGCCAGCAGCAGGGTCTGCAGCTGACGGCGCTCATCACGGCCCAGCCCGGGGTCATCGGTCGGCCAGGCGGTGGCCAGGCCGCTGCCGCCGCGCAGGCGATCAGCCAGCGTCGCGATCGCCAGCGCATAGCTTTCGGCGGCGTTGTAGCTGTAGATCGCATCGTAGTTGCGGAACACCAGCAGGGCCGGCCCCTTGATGCCGGCGGGCAGCAGCAGTGCCGCCCGCGCGCCGGCAGCCAGACCCGCCGGAGCCAGCGCGCTGCCGTCCAGCGCTGTCACGCCCTGCGTACGCCATTCAGCCAGTGACCGGCGTTGGGTACGGCCGGCCAGGCTGGTATTGAAGCCGTCGGCAACGCGCACCTCCATGCCCCACGGTTCTCCCGTGCGCCAGCCGGCGCGCTTGAGGTAGTTGGCGGTAGACGCCAGTGCGTCGGGAATGCTGCCGACCAGGTCACGGCGACCGTCGCCATCGCCGTCGACGGCGATGCGTGCGTAGGTGCTGGGCATGAACTGCGTATGGCCGAACGCGCCGGCCCAGGACCCGGTCAGACCTTGAGCCTGCAGATCACCGCGATCGATCAGCGTGAGCAGGGCCAGCAGTTCGCCACGGAAGAACGCCTGCCGCCGGCCGGCGCAGGACAGCGTCGCCAGCGACTGCAGCAGCGGACGCTTGCCGAATACACGGCCATAGTCGCTCTCCACGCCCCAGACGGCGACGATGGTGACCGGATCGACGCCATACTGCGCGGCGATGCGATCAAGCAGGTCGCGGTGCTGCTGCAGCATGGCCCGTCCATCGTCGACGCGCTGGCGGTCCACCAGTGCAGCCAGGTAGTCCCAGATCGGGGTGGAGAATTCGGGCTGCGCATCCAGCAAGCCGAGCACGCTGGGATCAGGACGCAGGTCGGCGGTGATCGCACCGAAGCGGTCTGCGGCAATGCCCTGGGTAGCTGCCGTTGCCTGCAGCTGTGCCAGACACCGGGTGAACGCGGGATCGGGCGGGGTCAGGTCGGGCGCCGTTGACGGCGCGGCCAGTGCCGCGGCCAGGCCGAGTGCGGTCAGGGTGGGCATGGCGTCCTCCGTGTTGCCGGTGCTGACACCATACTAGAGGCTGAGCGACCGGCGATGCTGAAGCAGTTGCCGGCCGTTGGCCTCTCTAGAGCGTACGCAGCAGCCGCAGGCCGTAAGCTGGACTGTCAGCGTCCCAGCGCTGCGCAACCTGCAGGCCGGCCTGCCGCACCAGCGCATCAAAGCCGTCATCGGTGTACTTGTGGCTGTACTCGACGCGGATCGCCTCACCGGCCTCGAAGTGGAAAGTGCGGCCATCGAGGTGGACGTCCTGTGCCCGCTGGCTGACCAGATCGGTCTCGATGCGCAGACGTTCGGTGCTGTAGCGGGCACGGTGGCGGAAGCCGTCCAGATCGAAGTCGCTGCCCACCTCACGGTTGAGGCGGACGAGCAGGTTGAGGGTGAATGCCGCGGTGATGCCTTCGGCGTCGTTGTAGGCGGCTTCGATCAGCGCGGGGTCCTTGTGCAGGTCGATGCCGATCAGGGCCAGGCCGTGGTCACCCATGGTCTGACGCATGGCCCGCAGCAGGGCGAGGGCGTCCTCGCCGGCAAAGTTGCCGAGCGTGGACCCCGGGAAGAACAGCAGGCGCCGCGCGGGCTCGCGCTCCGGTGCGGGCACGTCCACCGGACGGGTGAAGTCAGCGCAGACCGGCAGCATTTCCACGTCGGGAAGCGCGGGAGCGAGATGATCGATGCTCGACAGCAGCGCCGCCCGGGAGATCTCGATGGGGGTGTAGGCCACGGGATCCTGCAGCGCGGCCAGCAACAGCGCGGTCTTGCGACCACTGCCGCTGCCCAGCTCGACCACGTGCAGGCGCGGGCCCACCACGCGTGCGATATCCGGCAGTACCCGATTCAACAGGGCCAGCTCGGTGCGCGTGGGGTAGTACTCCGGCGTGTGGGTGATCTGTTCGAACAGGCGTGAACCGCGCGCATCATAGAAGTACTTCGACGGCAGCTGGCGCGCAGTGCGCGACAGTCCGGCCAGTGTGTCGGCGAGGATCTGCTCGCGGCTGGGCGTCAGATCGGTCAGCGCCTGCAGCGCATCCTGTACGGTGCTCACGGCAGATCCCTCGCCAGGCGCAGGCCGGAGAACTGCCAGCGCGCAGGTGGCATGAAGAAGTTGCGGTAGCTGGCGCGCACATGCCCGCGCGGGGTGGCACAGCTGCCGCCGCGCAGGACCCACTGCCCGCACATGAACTTGCCGTTGTACTCACCCAGGTTGCCGGCGAACGGACGGAAACCGGGGTACGCGCCATAGGCGCTGCCGGTCCATTCCCAGACGTCGCCGAACAGCTGCCGCAGTCCCCTGCCCTGTGCTGCAGCAGGATGCAGATGATCGTCCTCGGCGAAATGGCCGGCGACCGGCTGCGACGTCGCGGCGGCCTCCCACTCGAATTCGCTGGGCAGGCGCGCACCGGACCAGCGGGCATACGCATCGGCTTCGTAGTAGCTGAGATGGCACACCGGCGCATGCGCGTCGAGGTCACGCCAGCCGCCGAGCGTGTATTCGCGCTGGAGGGCGTCATCCCAATAGAGGGGATGCTGCCAGTCCTCGCTTTCGCGCAGAGCCCAGCCCTCACTGAGCCACCAGCGCGGATCGCGGTAACCGCCGGCTTCGACGAAGTCCCGGTACTCCGCGTTGCAGACCGGTCGATCAGCCAGCATGTGGGCCGGCAACAGCACGCGATGCGGTGGCGATTCGTTGTCGTAGGCGAAGGTAGCGTGCTGTGGCCATGCCGGTGCGCCGACGGTGACGATGCGCTCGAGAGATTCGATCCAGCCCAGCGGACTGGCTGCGCTGACGGCGGCGCGCAGGTCCTGGCGGTAGGGCGGATGCAGCGGATTGCACCAGAGCGCGTGCTTGATGTCGGTCAGCAGCAGCTCCTGGTGCTGCTGCTCGTGCTGCAGGCCCAGCTGGAGATGCTGCAGGGCTTCATCGTCAAGATCGCCATCGCGGAGACGCGTCAGGAGGTGTGCATCGACCTGCTGCCGGTAATCGAGTACCTGCTGAAGCGACGGGCGCGAGAGCAGGCCACGCTGCGGCCTGGCATGCGCCGGTCCAATACTCTTGTAGTAGCTGTTGAACAGGTAGTCCCACGCGGGGTCACGTGCCGGTGCGCCGGATAGGCCGGCCAGCACGAAGCGGTCGAAGAACCACGTGGTGTGCGCCAGATGCCATTTGCTCGGGCTGGCGTCCGCCATGCTCTGCAGCATGGCATCTTCGGCACTGAGCGGTTCGGCCAGCAGCACGCTGCGGGCGCGCGTCTGCGCATAGCGGTGGGCGAGTTCACGCTGCGGAGCAGCGACGGCGACGGTAGCGCTGTCCATACAGCCAGCATCCAGCGGTGCGGGTGAGCGCAACGTCATGGCGTGACATCGCGCCGTTCACATCGATGCCGTCGCGTAACCGGTTCAGATCGCGTCGAGGTAGTACCAGCGTCCGTCGATGCGCTCGAACCGGCTGCGCTCGTTCATTTTCACCGCACTGCCGCCGCCCACCCGGTAGCGGGCGGTGAATCGCACTTCGGCATGGTCGGGCCCATTCACCTGGTGCTCGTGGACGGTCAGGCCAAGCCAGTGCGTCCGCTGGCCGGGCGCCTCGTCCAGTGACAGTTCGGCGGGACGGGTGGCCGGATGCCAGGTGGCCCGCAGGTAGTCGGCCAGACCACGTACGTACGCGCTGTAACGCGAGCGCATCAGGCGCTCGGCGTCCGGTGCGGGCTCGCCGGCATGGAGGCGGCCGCAGCAGTCGGCGTAGTCCGTGGCGAGGCCACAGGGGCAGGAATCGGCAGGGTTTCGGCTCATGGGGGTATTGTCGCTCGAGTCACGTCGGGCATCCATCGGCGATAGGCGTATGCTGTCGCGCCCCCACATTGAATGATCCCCGTGCTGGAACTGGTTCCCCCCGAGTTGTGGTGGCTGGTGGTGATCGCCTTCATTGCCGGCCTGGTCGATGCTGCCGTGGGTGGAGGGGGACTGGTACAGCTGCCCGGCCTGTTCACCGTGCTGCCCCAGCAGACGCCGGCAATGCTGTTCGGTACCAACAAGTTCAGTTCGATGTTCGGTACGGCGGCGGCGGCGTGGCGCTATGCACGCAACGTGCGGTTCCCCTGGAAGCCGGTACTGTTCGCCGCGGGCACGGCATTCGTGTTCTCGTTCGCCGGGGCCACGGCGGTGAGCCTGCTGCCCAAAGATGCCGTGCGGCCACTGGTGCTGGTGCTGCTGGTGGCGATGCTGGCCTACACCCTGTGGAAGAAGGATTTCGGCGCGCTGCACCGGCCACAGGAGATCGGCCGGCGCGAGCTGACCATCGCGCTGGTGATCGGCGCTGCGATCGGCTTCTACGATGGATTCTTCGGGCCGGGCACCGGCAGCTTCCTGATCTTCCTGTTCGTGCGCTTCTTCGGCCTGGACTTCCTGCGTGCGTCGGCCGCATCGAAGGTCGTCAACCTGGCGACGAACATGGCGGCGATCTCGTTCTTCGTGCCGACCGGCAACATCCTGTGGTTGTTCGCGCTGCCGATGGCCACGGCCAACATCATCGGTTCGGTGGTCGGCACGCGGCTGGCACTGAAAGGTGGCACGCCGTTCATCCGCAAACTGTTCGTGGGCCTGGTGGTGGTGCTGATCGCGCGGATGGCGTGGGATACGTTCCGCGGTTCGTGAGGGACGTTATGAAATGGTAGGTGCCAACCTTGGTTGGCACGTTGTTTCAGGTCGCGAAGAGCAGCCGAGCATGGCTCGGCTCTACAGGTGGATTGCCCGAGGCGGTCAGGCTTCGGCTTCCTCCGGTTCATTGGCCTGCTGGCGGCTGCGCTCGGGCAGCTTCAGGCGCCTTCCTTCTTCGTCGTACTCGATCAGCAGCACGCCCGAATCGTGGCGGCCACTGATCTCGACGAAGCAGGCACCACCGATGAAGGGCTCCAGGGTCATCACCGACTTCAGCGGCGTGGCGACCACCATCTGGAAACCGAAGTTGTCGAAGATGTTCATCGCCAGCGCGGTGAACTCGTTGTCGGCCTTGTCGAAGGCCTCGTCGAGCACGACCGCCGCGTAACTGGGCAGCTGGCTGTCAGCGCCGCCGAGCTGGTAACGCAGCGCTGCGGCCAGGCAGGTGGTGGCGAGCTTCTGCCGCTGGCCACCGGACTTGCCGGCGCCGCTGCGGTAGATCTCGACCTGCTGGCGCGTTTCCGCATCGAGTTCGACGCCGATGAACTCCACGTGCATGCGCACGTCCAGGACCAGCTCGCGCCAGCGCTTGTCCTCACCTTCCTGCGAACCCAGGCGGTTGACCAGCTGGCGCAGCACGGTGAACTGTGACTCCGCCAGTTCACGCTGCTCGGTCTGCTGCTGCGACAGCACTTCGCGCAGCTGCAGCTGGAACTCCAGCACTTCCGGCAGCCGGCGGTCGCTCAATTCGATGGTCAGCAGGGTGCCCCGGTTGAACGGCACCTGCTCCAGGCTGGCGTTGACTTCGTCCAGGCGCTGGCCGATCGACTTGCGGGCCTCGGCGCTGTGGCGCTGCAGGGCCAGCAGGTTGTTCTTGCTCTGGTTCTGCAGCAGATCGAAGAAGCGTTCCTCATGCTGCGGCAGGCCATCGCGTTCGAGACGGTCGAGGCGGGCGAGGAAGTCCTCGGCAGACGCCACCGATGCGGTGAAGTCGCCGGATTCTTCCGGCCACTGCTGGATGAAGCGGCGGAAGCAGCCGACCAGCTGGTTTTCGATACGGTTGAGGTCCTGCTGCGAGGACGACAACTGTTCGTTCAGCGCGTTGCTGACCTGGCGCATGTGCGCTTCCAGCGTTTCCAGGCTGAGCGGGCCCTGTTGCTGCAACCGCTCTGCCAGGCCGCTCTCCTGCGCTTCGGCCAGCGTTGGCAGCACCAGCGCGCGGCTCTGCTGGCGCGCGCGGTCGAGGCGGTCACGTTCCCGGACCAGCTGGCCGCGCTCGACGCGGACATCCTCATAGGTGCGGCGGGCCTGCTCGATGTCGGCGCGCACGGCGTCGATCTGCTGTGCCAGCCTGGCCAGGTCGGCATTCCCTTCGCGCAGGTCGCGCAGGCTGGCTTCGATGTCGGTCAGGCGCTGCTGGGGCGCGGCGACGTCGATCTCGTTCCATTGGATACCCGCGAGCTCGTGGCAGGCCAGGCGGCGCTCGTTGTCACGATCGCGCTGGCCACGCAGGCTCGCGATATCGGTCTCGCAGCTGGCGATGCGCTTGGCCAGTTCCTGCGCCTCACGTTCGAACGCACCGACCTTGTCGTGATTGTTGAAACCGAGAATCCAGCGACGGCGGTCGCCCACGGCACTGCGGTCGTCCTTCTCGAAGCGGTCGCCCGGATGCTTCACCTGGCCTTCGCGGGTGATGCCGCGGTCGACGTTGCGCAGCTGTCTGGCATCCACGCATTCGTAGTCGAATCGCTTGCCCAGCTCACGCCGCAGCCAGCTCTCGAACACGTGGTCGCGCAGCTCCAGCTTGTGCAGCAGCGACTTCGCCGATGGTTCGCGGGCGAACGCCTCGTCGTTGCGGCGCACGCGGTAGTAGGTGAAGCGCATGCCGAGGTGGGTGCGGTTCACCCAGTCGGCAACCGCGTTGTAGTGCTTGTCGTCAACCAGCAGCGACAGCGCGAAGCCACCCAGCACGCGTTCGATCGCACCCTGCCAGCCCTGTTCCTCGGAGCGGACCTGGATCAGCTCGCCGACGAACGGCAACGCCACTTCGGAAATGCCGGTCTCTTCCGCCAACCGTGCACGCAGCTTCTGCATCGGCGCCGGGATGTTGGAGGGCGTGCGCTGCATCGCGTCAAGTTCGAGGCGAACTTCAGCGAAGCGACGCTCGTCATCGCGCTTGCCACCAAGGCGCTCGCTGATGGCATCGTCCAGCGAGGCCGAAGCGCGCTGGCGATCCTGCAGTTCGTTCTGCGCACGCTCGACCAGTTCGGCGAAGCCATGGGCGTCGTCGGGCAGTTCGGCCTGCAGTTTCCGTGCGGCTTCCTGCGCCTGGTCGCGCTTGGCCTTGCGGCGGTCGCGCTCGGCTTCGGCGCGGCCCTGCTCGCGCTCCAGCTCTTCGATGCGCTCGCCGCCCTGCTGACGCCGCTGCAGTTCCAGCTCGGCCAGGCGTTCGCTGTGGTTGTCCAGCGCAGCGCGGCGCTGCGCCTCTTCCCCGAGCAGGCCACGGTCACGCACGTCCATTTCGCGCAGGCGCGCTTCGATCAGCGCCTGACGGCGGCTCTCGCGGAAACTGTCGACGCCCAGCTTGAGCGCCTCGTCGTCACCGCGCTGCCGGTGCATTTCCTTCAGATCGGCGTAATAGGCGCGCGCCGGCAACAGCGTCTCCACCTGGCGACGGGCGGTGACCACCGCCTGATGGGCCCCGTCAAGCTCGGCGAAATCACTCACCAGGCGCTCGGCGGCGTCGAACGTCTTCGGCGTGTCGAGCATGAAGTCGCGCAGGAAGACGTTGAGATCACCCAGGTTCTTCGCTGATTGCGTCTTGTGCAGCAGGCGCAGCGCCATCTCGTTGTCGATGCCGAGCAGGTCGCGGAAGCGCTCGGCATAGCCGGAGAAGGTGTCGAAGTGGTGGACGTCGGCCAGCTTCTGCTTGAGCTTGCGCAGGTCCAGATCGAAGCCGCCCAGATCCTTGGCGATGTCGAACGGACGCTCGGCGATCATGTAGTGCTTGCGCACGTCGCCGGCCGAGGTGCCGTTGCCGGAGATCCACAACAGGCGCACCAGGCTGACCACGCGGCCGTCGCCGGCCCGGTACTCCAGCACCAGTGCGGTCCAGGTCGCACCCTTGCGCAGGTACTGGGTGGCAATCTCGCCGGTGCCACTGTCCTGCTGGTCGGCCCACGCGCCACGCACGTAGGACACCAGGTTGCGGTCGCGGCCACTGCGCTCGGCTTCGCGTGCAGCCGCGTTGAAGTCGACGATGGCCGGCGGCGTCAGCAGCGCGGACATGGCATCGAGCAGGGTCGACTTGCCCGAGCCGGAACGGCCGACGAACAGGAAGCCACGCTCGGCGATCGGTACTTCGGTCAGGCCGTTGAAGGTGCCCCAGTTGTGCACCTGCAGGCGGCGCATGCGGAACTGCTGCAGGCGCGGGTCCGGCAGGCCTTCATTGAACAGGGCGGGGGTGTGCTTGGAAATGGCCATGCGGTGTTCGGGTCTCTCAGGCTTCGGCGGCCGGGGTTTCGCGCAGCTGGCGGTACACCGCCGAAAGCTGGGACACGTCTTCGGCGGAGAACAGCAGCTTCAGCGCCGGCGAGACTTCGTGGCGGTCGTCCTGGCCGCTCAGGCGGGTCAGGATGTGGTTGTCCTTCATCTTCTGCACGGCCGATGCAACGCGGCGATTGAAGCCGGCGCGGTCGGTGGACAGGTTCTTCTCGTAGATGGCCAGTGCTTCGGCCATCTCGGCGTCGGCGACCACCGCGCGGTTGCCGCGCGCGTCGGCCTCAGCCAGCTGCTGGCGCAGGAACAACAACAGCACCGAGTCAATGAAGGTCAGCGGCGAGGTCCGCAGCAGTACCGGTGCATCGACGTCTTCGGTGTCAGCCTGCCGGGTGAATGCCACACCGCTTTCGCGGTCGAGCACCAGTTCCAGGAACAGGTCGGACAGCGCTGAACGGATGCCCGCCTCGCTGCGCACCAGCGCCGGCCACAGCTTGGCGTGGCGCAGCTGGTCGATGCTGGGGCCGATCAGCAGCTGGCACAGCGCGCGCCGGGCATCCAGCGGCAGGCGGCCGGTATCACCCAGGTAGTACACGCTGTTGCCACGCCGTGGCTGCGCCTCGAGCATCGCCGGCTCGGCCTCGTAGGCGTCCTCGGCCTGGTCGGCAGACGGTGCTTCGATGGGGTCTTCATGCCAGCTCATGGCGTCTCTCCTGGGTGAACCAAACCAGCGGGATGCGTGCGCGGCGCAGTTGGCCGTCGCCGCCACGCCATTCGGCGAGCTCCTGCTCGCCAGCGACCACGCTGCCGAAGCGCGTGCCCAGCGACAGGTAGCCGATGACGCTGCCCAGGCCCTGCGGCGCTTCGCGCTGCGACAGCGCCTGGGCGATGCTGAGCCGCGGCTGTGCATCGAGCAGGTCGTGCAGGTCGCGGCGCAGGGTGCGGAAGTCGATTTCGGACGAGGCGACCAGATCGCCGACGCTCTCCAGGCTGATGCTGGCCGCGTCGTTGTACTCGACATTGCCGTCGACCTGGGCGCTGCGGGGATCGTGCAGTTTCCACTGCGACCACGAACGCAGCCGGCTGGTCGTCAACTGCAGGTCACGGCCGATCGTGCGCTGGGCCGGGAACTCGTCGCGCAGGGCCAGCGCTTCGGACTGGGCCTGCTTCAGCAGCTGATTGAGGCGACGCTGTTCAAGATAGCCGCGGCTCTGCACGAAGCCGCGCAGGCTGCGCGCGAAATTCTGCAGGACATCGTGTACCTGGCCGCCGCGTTCAAGCATGGTGCTGGTGAAGCTGCGCAGGAAGTTGCGCTCGTTGCGATCCAGGCGGCGTGCAAAGCCCCGTGCCAGCACGGCTTCCAGCGCGGCATCAAGCTGCGCACTCTGCTCGGCATCATTGAGCAGGCGCCAGAATGCCTGGAAGCTGCGGCCGGCATCGCTTTCGCCGATCACGTCCACACCCTCGAACAGCTGCGACAGCACATCGCCACGTTCGCCTTCGTCGTCGATGATGCGCTCGCGGAACTCGCGGTTGAGCTGCTCGAAGCCGTCACGCACCCGGCGGAAGTCTTCGGTCAGCTCGTCGGCGAGACCGATGATCTGGCGGGCGCGCTCCAGTGCACGCTTGCCGTCCAGGGCAACCACACGACCGGCGCTGACCCGCGCGATCTCGGCGTCAATGCGGTCGCGCTCGTCGCGCAACGCAGACAGGCGTGCGTCGGGATCGGATTCGGTCTGTGCAGCCAGCTGCGAGAGCTGTTCGATGACCAGTGCCAGGCGGCTCTCGGTGGCAGCCACGCGCGCCTGTTCGAGGCTGTCGGCGAAGCGGATCGCCTGCAGGGCCTGGGTCGACAGTTCGTACTGCTCCTGGTCGGCGCCCTCGGGCAACCGCCGCTCCAGCCAGCCCTGGGACAGCCAGTGTGCGATGTAGGCCTGCGCCGTGCGCGGCAGGTCACGGGCCAGTTCGTCCCCATTGAGCTGGTCCAGCGCGCGCTGCAGGCGCTCGTTGAGCACCGAGGACGGCAAGGTGCGTTCGCCGTCCATCAGCAGGCTCTGCAGCAGACCGATGATTTCGGGCGCATGGTCGGCGGCAAGCAGCTTCCATTGGGGCTGTTCGCGCAGGTGACGGTAGCGGGAGATGCGTTCGCGATGCTTCATGCAGCGAGGGGATCGGGAAAGACAGGCGGCTGCGGGCAGCCACGCACGGCCGTCGCGGGGACAGCCGTGGGCAGGCCGGCCACCATGGGCCGGCGGTGCGGGGAGAAGCGGCTCAGCGCTTGCCGCCCACTTCGATGAAGCGCAGGAACTCGGCGCGGGTACGCGCATCGTCGCGGAAGCTGCCGAGCATCTTGGAGGTGACCATGCTGACGCCACGCTTGTGGATGCCGCGGGTGGTCATGCACTCGTGGGCCCCTTCGACGACCACGCCGACGCCGATCGGCTGCAGCACATCCTGGATGCACTGGGCGATCTGCGCGGTCATCTTTTCCTGCACCTGGAAACGGCGGGCATAGGCCTCGACGACGCGCGCCAGCTTGCTGATGCCCACCACCTTGCCGGCCGGCAGGTAGCCGACATGCACGCGGCCGATGATCGGCGCCATGTGGTGCTCGCAGTGGCTTTCGTACTCGATGTCACGCAGGACGATCAGTTCGTCGTAACCGGCGACTTCCTCGAAGGTCCGCTCCATGTAGGCGCGCGGGTCATCGCGGTAACCGCTGAACCAGTCGCCGTAGGCTTCGGCGACGCGGCGGGGGGTGTCCAGAAGGCCTTCGCGGGACGGGTCCTCTCCGGCCCAGCGCAGCAGGGTGCGTACGGCATCCTCGGCCTGGTCCTGGGTCACGTCGCCCTGCGGGGCGGCCTTTTCGTTGTTCTTGTTCATTGCGTACAGCGTCCCGAACGGGGGGCGAGCATCGTACCTGACCGGGGGGTGGGTCGTCCTGTGGGGATGGTTCATCGGGGGTTCTTCCGGCGCCTCGTGGCTGCTGAGCGAGAGGGGAAAGGGCAGGCCGGGCAGGACACGCCGCAGGTACGTCCCTGTAGGCTCGGCCACGGCATCCATGCCGTGGACGGTCCTGCCCGGCCTGCCCCTCCCCTCTCCGACAATGTCCTGCTGGCGCGGTCGGCCCCCCGAAAGCGGTGTCAAAAGCGGGGGTTCATGGCTTCGGAAGCGGCGCGCCGCTGCCCTGGTGGGTGCGGACCGTTGGTCCGCACTGCTTCTGCTCTTGCCTTTAAGGAGCCCACCCACCGCGTTCGCGGGATGTGGGGCGGGTGGCGGAGGACCGGGGGTGGGTCGTCCCGTGGGGATGGTTCATCGCGCGCCGGCAGTCGGGGTCGAGGGCCGACGTTCGTGGCTCGGGAACGTGCCGTGGTAGCGCCGGGCCATGCCCGGCGGGCTCTATGGACGGGCCCCATGCCGCTCGCCGGGCATGGCCCGGCGCTACCGCAATGGGGCGCCCATTCAGAAAACCTATTGATAGGAATGAAATTAGTAGTATCCTATCTATCTATGGACCGCCCCCTCGACGAGCGCACCGTGCTGCAGATGCAGCTCAGCTCCGGCCTGCTGTATGCAGGGCGGCAGTGGCAGCGCCTGGCCGACAGCCGGTTGGGCAGCTACGGGATCTCCACCGCGTGCACCATGCCCCTGCTGATGATCGGCCGCTCCGGCGGCGGCATCCGCCAGGTCGCCCTGGCCCAGCAGCTGGGCATGGAGGGCCCGTCGCTGGTACGCCTGCTGGACAAGCTCTGTGCCAGCGACCTGGTCCGCCGTGAAAGTGATGCAAGCGACCGTCGCGCCAACCTGCTGTGGCTGACCGAGGCCGGCCACGCGCTGGTGCAGGAACTTGAAGATCAGTTGATCGACCTGCGTCAGGACGTGTTCGGCGCGCTTTCCATGGATGAACTGCACGCCGTGCTGAAGGCATGGCGCCTGCTGGCCGAGGCCGCCGACCGCATCACGTGAGACCGATGTCCCCGGATGCCGCCGCTGCCGTTGCCACGCCAGCGGCAGTCACCCGTTGTTGTTGTGCCGTTGTTCCTCCCCTCCCCCATCTGCCCTGCCCTACCGATGCCTGGTGAATTCAGTCTCCACGGAGTGTTCGTCCCGACCCTGCTCGGGTTGATGCTGCTGGCCTATCTGCTCAACAGCGGTCTGCACGCGCTGCTGCAACGCGCCGGTGCCTACCGCCATGTCTGGCACCCGGCGCTGTTCAACCTGGCGCTGTACGGGATCGTGCTGGGCCTGCTTTTCCACCTTCTGCGCTGGATGCAATCGTGAACAAGATCGTGAAGAAGTCCCTGCCGGTGCTGCTCACCGGTGCCGCCGTGATCGTCGCGCTGCTGGTGCTGCGCCAGCTGTGGGTCTATTACATGGACGAGCCCTGGACCCGTGACGCCCATGTCGGCGCGGACGTGGTGCAGATGGCGCCGGATGTGTCCGGCCTGGTGGAGACGGTGAACGTCGCCGACAACCAGGCGGTGAAGAAGGGCGACCTGCTGTTCGTGGTCGACCGTGCGCGCTACCGCATCGCACTGGAGCAGGCACAGGCCAGCCTGGCCGAGCGCCAGGCGTCGGTGGCCCAGCTGAAGCGCGAGATCGGTCGTGATCGCAGCCTGCAGGACCTCGTCGCTGCCGAGGACGCCGAAGTGCGCCGGGCCAAGCTGCAGGCCGCACAGGCCGCGCTGGCCACGGCACAGGCCGCAGTCGATCTGGCCGAACTCAATCTGGGCCGCACCGAAGTGCGCGCACCGGCAGACGGCCGGGTCAACGACCGTACGCTGCGCGTCGGAGACTACGTGGTGGCCGGCAAACCGGTACTGGCGTTGCTGGATACCGGCTCATTCCGCATCGATGGCTATTTCGAGGAGACCCGCCTGCAGGGTGTGGTGCCCGGGCAGCGCGTGGACATCCGCCTGATGGGTGAATCCAGGCCATTGCAGGGACATGTGGAGAGCATCGCCGCCGGCATCGAGGACCGCTACCGCAGCAACGGCAGCAGCCTGTTGCCGAACGTCACACCCGCATTCGACTGGGTGCGGCTGGCGCAGCGCATTCCCGTGCGGATTGCCATCGATGATCTTCCCGCGGGTGTTGAGTTGATCGCCGGCCGCACTGCCACCGTGACGGTGGATACCGGCGGCCGCGCGGATGACAGCAAGGCCGGCCCCACGCCGACGCGGGGCCGCCTGTGAATACCGCACTGTCCCGCCTCGGCCTGATCGTCGCACTGGCCAGCCTGGCCGCGTGCAGGACCGTTGGTCCCGACTATGCACTACCGGAAGGCTCGGCATTCAAGCGCCCGGAGGCGAATGCGGCGTTCATCGATACGCAGAACCCGCAGATCGCCGCCAACCAGCCGCTGCCGGCGCGCTGGTGGTCGCTGTACGACGATCCGGTGCTGGACGGCCTGATCAGCCAGGCGCTGCGCGACAACGTTGAGTTGAAAGCCGCTGATGCCCACCTGCGCCGCGCGGCGGCCGTGTACGAACAGGCACTGGACGCCGGTGGCTTCGAGTACGAGGCCGAGGCCGGCGTCAGCCGCGCGCAGTTGTCGGCCGAATCGTTCCTGCAGGAACACGAACTGCCGGTGATCAACCTGGCCGATGGCAAGTTCGCGGTCAGCTATCAGTTCGATCTGTTCGGCAAGCTCAAGCGCGGTGCGGAAGCGGCGCGGGCCGACGAGCAGGCAGTCGCTGCGGCGCGCGACCTGGCCCAGGTCAGCGTGGTCGCACAGGTGGCCGACAGCTATCTGGAGATCTGCCACGCCAATCACGAACTGCATGTGGCCGAGCATTCGCTGCAGCTGCAGCAGCGCGGCCGCTCGGTGACCGAGCGGTTGATCGCGGCCGGCCGCGGCACGCCGCCGGAACTTGCCCGTGCCAATGCCCAGGTCGCCCTGCTGGAGGCCGCGTTGCCGCCGTTGCGCGCGCAGCGCTCGGCGGCGGCGTACTCCCTGGCCGCCCTGCTCGGCCAGACCCCCGGCCAGTTGCCGGGCGGAGTGATCGACTGCGCACAGGCACCGTCGCTGACGCAACCGCTGCCGGTCGGAGATGGCCGTGCGCTGCTGCAGCGTCGTCCGGATGTGCGCCAGGCCGAACGCAGGCTGGCCGCGGCCACCGCGCGCATTGGCGTGGCTACCGCCGAACTCTATCCGGACATCCGTCTGGGGGCTTCGATCGGCGCCGCCGGCCTGCTGGAAGATTTCGGCCAGCCCATGACCCAGCAGTGGTCGATCGGGCCGCTGATCTCGTGGACGCTGCCGTCATCGGGCAGCCATGCACGCATCCACGCTGCCGAAGCGGGCGCCGATGCGGCGCTGGCCGAGTTCGACCACACCGTGCTGCAGGCACTGCGTGAGACGCAGACCGCTCTGGACCGCTACGCACAGGACCTGCGCCGACTGCAGTCGCTGCGCATCGCCCAGGAACAGGCCGCGCTGGCAGCCGAGCAGAACCGCCGGCTTTACCAGGGTGGGCGGACACCGTACCTGGCCAGCCTGGACGCCGACCGCAGCCTGGCCACCAGCGATGCCACACTGGCCGCGGCCGAAGCACAGGTCTCGCGCGATCAGATCCACCTGTTCCTGGTGCTCGGCGGTGGCTGGCAGGCGACGGCCGCTCCACGGGCCACGGCGAACTAAGTGATGAACGCCGTGACCGATCGCCAGGCGTGGCTGTTCTCGATCAAGACCTACCTGGCCGCGATCGCCGCCCTGTACATCGCCATGGCCGGCAACCTGTCGCGCCCGTACTGGGCGATGGGTACGGTCTACATCGTCAGCCAGCCGCTGCTGGGACCAACCCGCGCCAAGGGCGTATACCGCATCGTCGGCACCCTGGTGGCCGGCATGGCCACACTGCTGGTGCTGCCCGCGCTGGTGGAAACCCCACTGCTGCTGAGCGCGGCGATGTCGTTCTGGCTGGCCGGCTGCCTGTTCCTGGCCCTGCTCAACCGCGGCCCGCGCGGCTATGCCTTCCTGCTCGCCGGCTATACGACCGCCTTCATCGGCTTCCCCGCCGTGACCTCGCCGGAGACGATCTTCGACACGGTCGTGGCACGCAGCGAGGAGATCATCCTCGGCACGGTGGTGGCGGTGCTGTTCGCCTCGCTGCTGTTCCCGGCTTCGGTGCGGCCGATGCTGCGCGCACGCATCGGCACCTGGATGGAGGATGCGGCGCAGTGGTGCCGGCAGATCCTGGAGCGAGGCCGCGCGCATGCACCGCGCAACCGCCTGGCCGCCGATCTGGTGCAGTTCGAGGCATTGATCGAGTTCCTGCGCCGCGATGATCCGCGCCACACCGGCGCGGCGGTCTCCATGGAGCGGCTGCGCGAGCGCATGCTGTTGCTGTTGCCGGTGCTTTCCTCCATTGCCGATCGCCTGAGTGCGCTGCGAAGCAATGGCCAGTCGCTGCCCGATGGGCTGCCGGCAGTGATCGACGACATTCACGAATGGCTGCAGCAACCGGCCAGTGCCAGTGATTACGCCCGCCTGCGTGCGCGCATCAGCGCAGTGAAGCCGCAGGTGGACCGCGACCTGCAGCACCTGCAGTTGGCCAGCCTGCTGCTGCGGCTGGAAGAGCTGGTGGACCTGTGGCAGGACTGCCGCACGCTGCAGCAGGCGATCGACCACGGCAACGCGCCGCTGGACCGCGCGCACTATCGCATCCGCACCGACCGGGTCGCGGCCGACAGGCACGTCGACTACGGCATGGCGCTGTTCTCGGCGCTCAGCGCCGGCGTGGCGCTGATGGGCTATTGCGTGCTGTGGATCGCGCTGGGCTGGGAAGGCGGTGGCAACGGCGCGATGATGGCCGCGGTAACGGCGGCCTTCTTCGCGGCACAGGATGATCCGGCACCGAGCATGGTCTCGTTCCTGGTGTGGGCGATGGTGGCTTCGCTGGTCGCAGGCGTGTACCTGTTCGGTGTATTCCCCGCCGTTCACGACTTCGGACTGCTGGCACTGGTGCTGGCGGTGGCGTTCCTGCCGCTGGGCCTGCTGCTGCACCACCCCAAGAGTGCGTTGTTTGCGCTGCCGCTGACGGTCAATCTGGCCGCGCTGCTCAGCCTGCAGAACACCTACAGCGCCAACATCCAGACGTTCGTGAACTCGTCAGTGGCGATGTTCATCGGCATCGGCTTTGCGGTGGTGATGACCCGCCTGTTCCGCTCGGTAGGTGCCGAATGGACCGCGCGGCGGCTGGTCCGGCAAGGCTGGACCACCCTGGCGGAAGCGGCCGAAGGCCGCGGACAGCAGGACCGGCAGCGCTTCGCCGCGCGCATGCTCGACCTGCTCGGGCTGCTGGCCCCCCGGCTGGCGGCGACGCCGGAAGGCAGCGACATCGCGTCGGTGGACATGCTCAATGAAGCCCGCATCGGCCTGAACATCCTGCAGCTGCGGCGTGCTCGGCTGGAACTGCCCGACCGCAGCCGCGAGGCCGTTGAGCAGATCCTGCAGGAGATTGCCGCGCACTATCGGCGCCAGGTCGCGGCACGCCGGCCGATCACCGCCGATCAGACGCTGCGCGAGCGGTTGGATGCCTCGCTGGGGCGGGTCGGCAGCGTGGCGGCCTGCAAGGCACGCGACGAGGCGTTGATGGGCCTGGTGGGCCTGCGCTTCGCCCTGTTCCCGGAGGCGAAAGCGTTGGCGCCGGGGCTGGCGGATGCTGAATCGCCGTCCATGTGAGGCGAGCCGCCGGGCAGCGCCCGGCGCTCCCAGCGCTACCCCGTCGCGCCGGGCGATGCCCGGCGGCCTTTCGCCCCGACAACAGGACGGTTCAATGAGTTACGACATGATGGTGTTCGAGGCCAGCGTCGCCCCGCGTGAGGCGGCAGCGTTCATCGCCTGGTTCGAGAAGCAGACCGCCTGGGGCGAGAACCACGAGTACGACGATCCGGTGGTCAGCAGTCCGGCGTTGCAGGGCTGGTTCGCCGCGATGGCACAGGAGTTCCCGCCCTTGAATGGTCCGCTGAGCAACGATGAGGACGATCGCGCCGAGGTCACCGACTACAGCATCGGCCGGCACGTCATCTACGGTGCGTTTGCCTACTCCGTGGCCGAGCGTGCGCATGGCCGGGTACAGGACCTTGCGGAGGAGCACGGGGTGGGCTTCTTTGATGTCAGTGCCGATGAAGCGGCCATCGTGTTCCCCGATGGCCTGGTGCTGATCGCGGAATGACGCCGGGTCGGATCCCGTTCCCGTTGGGAAGGGGATCCGACCCCGGTTCAGAACAACTGGCCCTGCACCGTGGGCTGTTCCATGCCCGCTGGTTGTTCGGCCACCTCTTCTGCACCCAGCCGCCAGGCCAAGCCGCCAATTCGACTGGCATGGCGCTTGAGCGCGGCCTGCAGCACGTCGGCACTGGCCGCCACATGCAGGACCTGGCGAGCACGGGTCAGCCCGGTGTAGATCAGCTCGCGCGACAGCACGCGACTGTCCTGCCGTGGCAGTTGCAGCCAGACCTCATCGAACTCCGAGCCCTGTGCCTTGTGCACGGTCATTGCGAACGCGCTCTCGTGCGCCGGCAATGCGGCCGGATGGAAGGCGCGCGGCTGATCGGCGGTGTCGCCGGGGAACCACGCCACCATCGCGCCCGTGCTGTCGCGCAGGCAGATGCCGACATCGCCGTTGAACAAGCGATGCCGATAGCTGTTCTCGGTTACCAGCAGCAGGCGCCCCTGGAAGTAGCCCGGGGTGGTGCCGGCCAGCAGCTGTTCGATCCGCTCGTTGAGGCCACGGGCTCCCTGCGGCCCTTCACGCAGCGCGGTCAGCACGCGCAGGCGGCCGGCCTGCTGCAGTGCCAGGACCGGGTCCCGGATATCGGCCAATGCACGCCAGCGGCCCAGCAGATGCTCACGCTGGTCACGCAGCGGATCCGGCTCCCCTTCGTGGAAGCGGACTCCCGACAGTTCGCCACTGCGCAACAGTCGCAGCGTGGTGACGCTGTCGCCATCGCGGACGGCACGCGCCAACGGTGCCAGATCCAATGCGTCGCTCTGCCGGTAACCGCGCTGCAGCTGCACCCGCCGACCGGTGAATGCATGGACCGGCGCCGGCGGCTGCAATGCCGGTGCCGCCAACATCCCCTGCAACGCCAGTGCATCATCGACGCGCGTGCCCATGCCATCACCGCTGGCTCGCAGGATCGCGCCCAGCACGTCGCCGGCTTCGACCGAGGGCAGCTGGTCAGGATCGCCGAGCAGGATCAGGCGGGTGCCGCTGGCGATGGCATCGACCAGCTTGGCCATCATCGGCAGATCGATCATCGACGCTTCGTCGATCACCACCACATCCAGCGGCAGCGGATTATCGGCGTGGTGGCGGAAGCGGGGCGAGTCGGGAATGACGCCCAGCAGGCGATGCAGGGTGGTACCGGTGGTAGGCAATGCGGCGCACAGCGCCGGGTCCAGGCCCTCCTCCTGCAACCGCTGCACGGCCAGACGCAGGCTTTCAGCCATCCGCTCGGCGGCGCGGCCGGTCGGTGCGGCCAAGGCCACCTTCGGCGGTGGCTGGCCGGAATGCGCTGCCTGCGCAGCCAGCAACAGCAGCAGGCGCGCGATGGTGGTGGTCTTGCCGGTGCCGGGTCCTCCGGTCACCAGCGCCAAGGGATGACGCAGGGTCACGCCTGCCGCGCGCGCCTGATGATCCTCGGCATCCCGGGCCTGCGGGAACAGCCGTGCGAACAGAGGCGCCAACGCGGGCAGATCCGGCGCCGGCAGCGGATGGCCGCCGATGCGCTGCAGGCCTGCCGCCAGCTGCCGCTCGTACTCGCGATAGCGGCGCAGGTACAGCAGGCCATTCTCCATCACCAGCGGGGCGTCATCTGCGACAGCATCGGCGCGCCCGGGGGTCGCGACCCAGGGCGAGGCGCGCAGCTGCTCGATCCAGGATTGCGGCGCCGGCCAGGCGGATACGCCTTCCAGCAGCCGGTGCGGCTGCGCCGGATCGAAACCGGCATGCCCCAGCGATACCGCCAGCGAGGCCAGGGCCGCCGCCAGGGCCACGTCCTCCGGGGTGTCCGTGCGCAGGCGCTGCAGGCCGGTCGCCAAGGCGTGGTCGATCGTCCGCAGCTGGCCATTGCGGTACAGATCCCTGAGCAGGCTCATGCGCTGGCTCCAAGCGCGCGTGCCGCCAGCTCGGCCTGGGCCTGCCTGCCTCCGGCGAACAACGCATCGAGCGCGTCCACCAGTTCGAGCGGGAAACGATCGGTGTAGACACCATTGCCAGTGCCATCCAGGCCGCGGCAGAACAGATAGCGGATGCCGCCCATGTCGCGTTCGTAGCGGTAGGCCGCCCCCAGCCGGAAGCGCAGCCAGCGATGCAGCGCGACGGTATAGATCAGGGCCTGCAGGTCGTACTCGCTGTGGCGCATGGCGATGGCCAGCAGGTCGGGGCTGTAGCCCGGCAGCCGGTTGGATTTGTAGTCGAGCACGTACCAGCGGCCATCGCGCACGTAGGTGAGGTCGATCATGCCGGTCATCAGTCCTTCCAGCCGGCGGCGCTGGCCGAAGCCCCGGCGCGCGCTGGCGATGCCATGGGCATGCAGTACATCCAGCAGCGCCGGCACAGCGGTCGGCTCGATGGCGAAGTGGAAGTCGATCTCGGCACGACGATCCTGCGCGGGCACGCTGTACAGCGCGCCGCCCTCCGGCAGCTCCGCGATGAGGGTCTGGCCGACCAGTGGCACCAGCACCGCGATGCCGTCATCCAGGTCCGCATCTGCATAGCCCTCTTCGCGCAATGCCTTGCGCAGCACGGCGGCCTGGCCTTCCGGCGCTTCCTGGCCAGGCTGCCAGGCGCCCCATGCGGCGAAGTCGACGTTCTCCATCGCTTCGTGCAGCACGTTGCCGAAGCGGCTGCCCATGAAACGCGGGTCGACCGGCGCGGCCTCTTCGGTTGCGGCAGGATCCGGCAGCGCGGGCTCCAGGGGCAGCTCCGCGCCAGCCGGTTCGTCGGCCGCCGGCGCCGGAAGTTCGGTGGCGGCCGCCTCGATGTCACTGCCACTGCCGGCATCGGCATGTGCCAGCTGGGTGAAGCTGTATACCCACCAGTCGTGGGGCACGCGACGCGCCTGCGTGCGCACTGCCGGAAGTTCGCCGTCCATTTCCACCGCCAGCTGCGGCAGCTGCGCCACCGGCTCGCTGTCGTCGACCTGCACATCGGCGCACCCGCGCAGGGCCTGCAGGTCGCCCAGCAATGGCGCCAGTGCGGTCCTGGCAAGACCGGCGAGGTCACCGATGGCGATCCACAGCGCGTGCTCGGCTCGGGTCATGCCGACGTACAGCAGGCGCGCGTCCTCTGCCTGCTGTTCGTGCCGCGCCTGGCGGCTGACGGCGTCCCACACCTCGTCCCTGTCGAGCTTCCAGTGCAGCTGGCGCTCGCCGTCCAGATGCACGGTGCAGTGTGCAGCGCTGTTGTTCGCGCCGCGCTCGATGCCCACGAACGGCAGGAACACCAAGGGGTATTCCAGGCCCTTGCTCTTGTGCAGGGTGATGATCTGCACACGGCGCGCGTCCGATTCCAGGCGCAGCAGCTGCTGCTCATCGTCCTGGTCGGCGCTGGCCATCCGGCCCTGCAGCCAGTCCAGCAGGCCATGCATGCCCAGCGCCTGTGCCGACGCCTCCTGCAGCAGCTCGCCGAGCTGGAGGTAATTGGTCAGCCGGCGCTCGCCATCGATCAGCGCCAGCAGGCGTTCGCCCTGTGCGGCGCAGACGTCGGCGATCACCGCGAACGGGCCGCCGCGCTGCCATCGTTCGCGCCAGTGCAGCAGCTGCGCCTGGAATCCCCGCTGCAGGTCGCCTTCGCGTTCCATCGCTGCGATCGCACTGGCAGGCTGGCCGAGCAGCACGGTGGCCAGCGCGGTACGCAGGCGGCCTTCGTCGGCCGGTTGCAGCAGGGCCAGCAGCAGCGCGCGCAGGTCGCGGGCTTCGCTGGTGGCGAACAGGCTCTGCCTGCCGGCTGCCACCGCGGGAATTCCAACAGCCGCCAGCGCACGCTGTACAAGCGTGGCCTCGCGATGCGAACGCACCAGCACGGCGATGTCAGCCGGCTGCACCGGGCGACCACGCAGCAGGGCCCTGCCGGCGCGCGCGTCCACCAGCACCTGGTGAATGGCGGCCACACAGGCCCGCGTCGCTGCCTCGCGGGAGGCATCGGCAGCCAGCGGCCTGTCACCGCCGCTGCGCAGCACGCGCAGGGTCAGGGCTGCGGCGGCATGGCCATCACGCTGGTAATCCGCATCGACACGTACGCCGCCCGGCCGCACCGGCTCGAAGCGGATGTCACGCTCGAGGAAGGCGTCCTCACCGCCGTTGTCGTACAGCATCTGCAGCACGCGCAGCAGCGCAGGCCGCGAGCGGAAATTCTGGTCCAGTGCCGGCGCAGGCTGCGCAACCTGCCTGGCCTTGAGGTAGGTATGGATGTCGCCGCCGCGGAAGCCATAGATCGCCTGCTTCGGATCGCCGATCAGGAACAGCGCTGGCGCCAGTCCCAGTTCGCGCACCTCCGGCGAATCGCCGAACAGGGTGTGGAAGATGCCCCATTGACGGTCATCGGTATCCTGGAATTCATCGACCAGGGCAATGCGGTACTGCGCGCGCAGCCGTTGCACCAGCGTCAGCCGTTGCGGCCCCTGCAGGGCAAGCGCCACGCCGTCGATCAGGTCATCGTAGGTCTGCACCCGTCGCGTCTGTTTCAACAGGGCCAGTCGCTGCGCGGCTTCGGCGCGCAGGGCGTGCAGGAAGCGGATCGCGCGCTGGCGAAGCCACGACATGACCACGTCGGCGGCATCCCACCAGGCCTGCAATGCGTCGAAGAGGGGTGCATCCGGGCATGCGCCCTGCTGATCGTCCCGGCAGAGCGCCTGCATCGAAGTGGGCAGCAGCTTCTCCAGATGGAGTTTTCCATCGCGTGACCAGTCCGCGCCGGCCTGCCCGGCGACCAGGGTGGAGAATGCCTTGTCGAAGCTCGGCCGCTTGGCACGACGTCCATCGAAGACCTTCTTCTCGAACGCCGTGGCGATCTGCCCACGGGCCGCATCAAGACCGGAGTCGATGGCGGACGCGAGGACCTGCGCGGCCTGCAGCATCCGCGGCCGCGGATCGTCCGGCAGCGTCGGCAATGGCAATGGATGCAGCGGCGGTGCGGCCAGCAGCGCGCGCAGGTCGCCTGCCAGTGCGTCCGGGCTCGACCACAACAAGGTCAGCGGCTCCAGTGTGGCCGGATCGTTGGCGTGCACGCGCCACAGGTCAGCCGCCAGTTCCTCCATCAGCTCGCGGTCGCTGGTCAGCAGCTCCGGAGGATCGAAGGTGTGGCCGCTCTCCAGTGCGTGCTCGCGCAGCACGCGGGTGCAGAAGCCGTGGATGGTGAAGATCGCGGCCAGATCGATTTCGTCGGCAGCGACCTGCAGGCGACGCTTCAGCGCCGCCGCGCTCTCATTGCCGGCATCGAGATGGCGCCTCAGGATCTGCCGGGTCAACCGCATGTCGGGTGCCTCGCCGTCGCCCGGAGGCAGGTCGACCATCCGCGCGGCCAGCGCCAGTCGCTCACGGATGCGCTTGCGCAGTTCCTGGGTAGCGGCATCGGTGAAGGTCACCGCCAGGATCTGGCCGATACGCAGGCCCTGCTCGACCACGAGCCGGGTGAACAGCGTGGCCAGGGTGAAGGTCTTGCCGGTGCCGGCACTGGCTTCGATCAGGCGGACGCCATCCAGGGGCAGTGCGAGATACGGGTCGATACCGGGATGTTCGATGGGGCTGCCTGCCACGGTAGCGTTCATCCGGTGACCTCTGTATGTGAACCGGCGCCGGGCACGCGGCCTTCGCGCAGCGCGCCGAACACCACCTGGCTGTTGTGCAGCAGCTCGGCATACCGGGCATCGTCTGCGAAGGGATCGGCACCGCGCATCAGCAACTGCCAGGCGTCACTGCGGGATTCGCCCCAGCTGCGGTCGCTGCCATGCCACTGCTTCCAGCCCTCGCTGCGCTGTTTCTCACCGCTGGTCGTATACAGCACCCAGCCGGTGTAGGGAGCGAACCACAATGGTTCACGCAGGCCACGCCGGCGCAGCTGCAGCAGCGCGCGCAGGGCGGCCCGTGCCGCGGGCACGGACAGTGCCGGCAGGACGTGCGGACCCTGACCGGCGTCACCACCGTCGTGGAACTGGACCAGCGGCAACGCGTCGCCTGCCGCATTGGCCAGCAGCCAGTCCAGCCCCTGGCGGATCACCGCGTTGCCGTTGAGCGTGCCCGCGCGCAGCCGCACCAGACCACCAGGATGGCGATCGGCAACCCGGCCGTGCAGGCGCACGCCGTCGATCTGGACCTCATAGCGGCGGCTTTCCGGCTGTACGCCCTGCATCCAACTCAGCATTGCGTCGGCATAGGGGCGGGTCTTCGATTGTTCCACCTCGAACTGCCGCTCGCCCAGCGCGCCGGATGGCACCAGCGCGCGTGCGCGCAGCCTCGGGTAGAGCGGGTCGTCATCGCCGGTGAGGGTGGCACGCACCACCGCGGCCTGCACACTGCGCGTGTCCGGCCCTCGCGCGGACAGCACCAGCGGCTCCAGATCGACGACGTCCTCGACCTCATCGGCCAGTCGAAGGCCCAGAGACTGCGACAGGAACTGCCCAGCCGGATCGCACAGAAAACGGCGCAGGCTTTCCAGAGACAGCTCCTCTTCCACCGCAGCTTCGACCGGCGACGGCAGCGCCGCCGCGTCGAACCACGGCGACAGCCCGCCACGCTGCCCGGCCAGGCGACCGGCTGCGGGATGCCATTGCCGGCGGTAGCTGAAGCGACGCGGGTCGCCATCGCCGAACGCGGCGGGGGAGAACGGCTGCAGCGCGTGGCGGACCGTGAATGCCGCGGCGGCGGCGGCTGGATCGAGGTGGTAGGCCGCCACGGCGTCGATCAGCTCGCTGACCAGCACCGACGGTTCCCGCACGCTGCCATCGCGCGGATCGGCGCCGAGGTAACTGAGGTAGAACACGTCCTGTGCGGCGGCGAACAGCTGCAGGAACAGGAAGCGGTCGTCCTCGCGGGTGGAACGGTCGCCCGGGCGGCGTCGGGGCGTGTCCAGTTCGACGGTGAGCTGGTTCAGCCCGGCCGCCGGATCGCGACGCGGGAAATCGCCATCATTGAGGCCGAGTACGCAGATCACCCGGAATGGCAGCAATCGCATCGGCACCATGCGGCCGAAGCTGATGCCGCCGGTCAGCAGCGGCGCACGCGTGTCGGCTTCGGCCAGTGCGGAGCCGAAATGCGCACGTATCACTTCGGGAGGCACCCCGTCGCTGAAGCCGGCCTTGTCTGCGTCTTCGGCGAACTGGTTGAGCAGTTTGCGCAGCCGCTCCAGCGCGCGCTGGCTGTTGGGTGAGCCGGGCGGGGTCGGCAGCAGCGCATCCAGCAGCGACAGCAAGCGCTGCCGCCACTGCGCCGGAGTCAACGTCTCGCCAAGACGGCGCTGGTAGGCGGCCAGTACCCGCAGCAGGCGCAGCAGGCGGTCCAGCGCATCCAGCGCGCCACCTTCCAGCCCGGTCCACGGCGCGACGCCGGCCAGGTCGGCATCGCTGCCGGTGGCATGGCCCAGCAGCAGGCGATCCAGCGCGAACTGCCAGGTGTAGGCATCGTCCGGTGGCGCGCCGTGCTGGGCGCGATGGTCCGCATCCAGCCCCCAGCGTGCGCCCGCCTGCTGCAGCCAGCCATGCAGGCGGTCGAAGTCGGTCGCGTCCAGTCCGGCTGCCTCGGCCAGGGGCGCGCTGGCCAGCAGGTCCAGCATTTCATTCAGGCCGAACCGCGAGACCGGCAGGCCAATCAGGTGCACGAACACATCGGCCAGCGGTTCGCCCGCCAGCGGACTGCTGTCGGCCAACGCGTAGGGAATGTGGTCGTCCTCGCCACCGCGGCCACCGAACACGGCCTCCAGGTAGGGCACGTAGGGATCGATGTCCGGCGCCAGCACGGCGATCTCGCGGGCCTGCAGCGGCGGGTCGAAGCGGTCATCCTCAAGCAGGCCACGCAGCTGGTCGTGCAGGACCTGCAGTTCGCGCAGGCGGGTGTGGCAGGCGTGCACCTGCAGGCTGGGATCATCGCCGGCCAGGCCATCACGCAGTTCGCCGGACGGCAGCGCCCGACGGTGGAACAGATCGCGCTGCAGGCGGTGCAGCAGGCTGTCGGACAGGCCGCCGTCGGCCATCGTCGGCCGCGCGTCGTCTTCCGGGTCGATGTAGGCGGCGATCTCACCGGCCGGGTGTACCACTTCATAGCTGCCCAGCACCGCCATGAAGTCGCGGCCGGCTGCGCCCCAGGCTTCCAGCAGGCGGTTTTCTCCCGCCGCTTCGCCGAAGGGATCGGGAGCGCCGCTGCGCAGCCGCTCGGCCAGGGTCTGCAGGTCGCCCCAGTACGACTGCACCGGGGTGGGGAGGTAGAAATGCAGTTCGCCCACCCGCGCCTGCGTCGCCATGACCCGCAGCACGTCCGGGGAGATGTTGAGCGTCGCGAATGCGGACATGCGCGGCGGCAACCCCTGCGGCAATGGCTGGCCGGCACCCTCGAAGCGGTCCAGGTAGGTCTGGATGCGGCGCGCGCGGTAGCCATGCCCACCGGCAACGGCGCGCCACAGGATCGCCTGGGGATCGGCCGGGTCGGCCCCGGCCTCCCAGCGCAGCAGCCAGTCGCGCCGCCAGGCCTGGTATTTCTCGAACACCGACGCCAGCTCGCCGGCCAGGGCCCAGGGTTTCAGCCCATCGCTGCCGGCCAGATAGGACTGCAGCGCGCGCATCGGTGGTTGCCCGAGCAGCGCCGGATCGCGCAGCGCCCGGTACAGCCGCCAGTGCAGGCCGGCAGCATCGAGATCGTCGGCTTCGCCATCGACGTTGGCGTTGAGCGCACGGGCGACGAACTCACCCGGGGTGAGGAATTCGAGGTTGGCGGCGACACCGTATTCGGCGGCCAATGTCGCCTGCAGCCAGCGCCGCATCGCTACCTGCGGGATCAGCACCACGTCCGGTGCGAGCAGCGGCTGCCCTGGCATCGGCGCACGGACGTTGCGTGCCAGCAGCGCGGCCAGCACATCCAGCGAGTTGGAATGGTAGAGGCGGAAGTCGCTGCCCGGGTCACTCATCATGCACAGTGTGCAGCACGGCTGGCAGTATTCAATGGTCAAACCTGTCACCGGCACGGATTGTTCCGGGTCGCCCGGCGATTGTCCCGACCTGCCCGGGGCCCTGCCGTGCCACAATACTGCACCGTCCAGTCTGCTTATGTTCAGCCGGCTGACCCGATCCTTCGATGTCGAAAAAATGTTAATGGTGCCCATGTCGGCTTCCACCTCCAGTCTGGTGCAGTTGTCCAACGTCCGCATCGACCGGAGCGGACGCACGATCCTGCGCGACGTTTCCCTGCAGGTGCCGAAGGGCAGCATCACCGCCGTGCTCGGTCCCTCCGGCAGCGGCAAGTCGACCCTGCTGGCCGCGCTGACCGGCGAACTGCGCCCGGCGGCCGGCGATATCACCCTGTTCGGCAAGCCGATCCCGCACCGCAGCGCCGAGCTGCTGGAGATGCGCAAGAGCGTCGGCGTCCTGCTGCAGGGCAATGGCCTGCTGACCGACCTCACCGTGGCCGAGAACGTCGCCCTGCCGCTGCGCACCCACACCCGCCTGCCGGCGGCAGTGCTGCGCCGGCTGGTGCAGATGAAGCTGCATGCGGTGGGATTGCTGGCCGCAGCCGACGCCTGGCCGCGCGAGCTGTCCGGCGGCATGGCGCGCCGCGTGGCGCTGGCCCGTGCGCTGGCGCTGGATCCGCCGCTGATGATCTATGACGAGCCGCTGACCGGGCTGGACCCGATCGCGTCCGGGGTGATCATGAGCCTGATCCAGCGTCTCAACCACAGCCTGGGACTGACCAGCATCATCGTCAGCCACCACGTGCACGAGACGCTGCCGATCTGCGACCAGGTGATCGCCATCGCCAACGGCGGCATCGTCTTCCAGGGCACGCCCGACGCGCTGCAGTCCAGCCAGGACCCGTTGCTGCGTCAGTTCCTGCACGGCCAGCCCGATGGCCCCATCCCGTTCGACGCCGAGCCGCGCGCGAGGGTCGCCTGATGCCCTTCATCCAAGCCACCCGCTCGCTGGGCCGCGCCGGCCTGTTCTCGCTGACCGTGCTGCGCGGTTCGCTGCCGACCCGTGATTTCCTGAGCGAACTGACCCGCGAGATCTACAAGATCGGCGCGCGCTCGCTGCCGATCATCGCTGTCGGCGGCGCCTTCGTCGGTCTGGTGTTGACCCTGCAGGGCTACCGCACGCTGACCACCTTCGGCGCGGCCGATGCCCTGTCGACCCTGCTCGGCTTGTCGCTCTACCGTGAACTGGCCCCGGTGCTGACCGCGCTGCTGTTCATCGGCCGTGCCGGCAGCTCGATCGCCGCCGAACTGGGCCTGATGCGCGCCACCGACCAGATCAAGGCACTGGAGCTGATGGCGATCGACCCGGTGGCCAAGGCCGTGGCGCCGCGCTTCTGGGCAGCCGTGCTGACCGTGCCGCTGCTGACCGGCATCTTCTGTTCGCTGGCGATCAGCGCCAGCTACTTCGAAGCGGTGCACGTGCTCGGCCTGGACAATGGCGTGTTCTGGTCGGCGCTGCGCAACAGTGTCGACTTCTGGGACGATTTCGGCGTGGCGATGCTGAAGTCGGCGATCTTCGGCGGCACTGCAGCCCTGGTCGCCGCCTATGTCGGTTTCCACGCCGAGCCGACCATCGAAGGCACTTCGGTGGCCACCACCCGTGCGGTGGTCAATGCCTCCCTGCTGGTGCTGATGTTCAACTTCGTGCTGTCGGCAATGCTGTTCACCTAACCCTTCCATCGGCGGTGCGCGGTGCGCGCGGCCACAACGACTCGATCAGGTACTCCCCATGGCCATCCGCGGTCCCAGACTCGAATTCTCCGTCGGCGCATTCCTGCTGCTGGCCCTGGCGTCGCTGCTGGTGCTGGCCGTGGCTTCCACCAACCAGCGCTGGAGCTGGGGCGGTGACGGCTACGAGCTGAAGGCGCGCTTCTCCCAGGTCGGCCAGCTGCGCAAGCAGGCGCCGGTCAAGATCGGCGGCGTTACCGTCGGCCAGGTTGCCGCAATCGACCTGGACCCGGTCAAGTTCGAATCCATCGTGACCCTGCGCATGGACAGCAAGGTCAAGGACCTGCCGGCGGATACCTCGGCCGGCATCTTCACCAGTGGTTTGCTGGGCGAGAGCTATATCGGTCTTCAGCCCGGTGGTGATCCGGAAGTGCTCAAGCCCGGTGAGGAGATCGTCTTCACCCAGCCGGCGGTGGACCTGATCCAGCTGGTCGGCAAGTACATGTTCAGTGGCGGCGCCGGCGGCGGCGCAGACCCGAAGCCCAACGATGGCGCACAGGCGCCTGCAAAGGAACCGCAACCATGAAGATGAAACTGATCCCGGCCCTGCTCGCGTCCTCGCTGCTGCTGGCGACCCCGTTGCTCGCCCAGGCGCAGGCCGCGGCCCCCGCTGCCACCGCTCCGCAGGCCCAGGCCGGCAAAGTGGTGATCGATGCCAGCAGCCGCATCCTGTCCACCCTGCAGCAGCGCAAGAGCGAGTTCAGCAGCAATCCGTCCAGCCTGCGCTCCTACATCGACAGCGAACTGAACCGCACCTTCGACCGCGACTACGCGGCGCGCCTGGTGCTGGGCACGCATGCACGCGGCGCGTCGGATGCGGACATCAAGCTGTTCGCCGATGCGATGGCCGACAACCTGATGCAGCGCTACGGTTCGGCCCTGCTGAACATCCAGGGCAGGCCGAGCTTCCGCCTGAAGGGTGAAAGCCCGCTGCCCGGCAACCGCGGCGTGCGCGTGAGCACCGAGCTGGTGCGTGCGGGCAACGAACCGACGCCCGTCGAGTACTGGATGCGCAACGTGAACGGCCAGTGGAAGATCTTCGACGTCAACATCGAGGGCATCTCCTACGTGCAGACCTTCCGCAACCAGTTCGACAGTCCCCTGCGCCAGAAGGGCATCCGACAGGTGGCCAACGAACTGCACAGCGGCAGCATCCAGGCCGGACCGGCCGGCAATGGCAAGTAACGCGCTGGCACTGCTGGAAGGCGGCACCCTGCGCCTGCGCGGGGCGCTGGATCGTGCCGCTGTCATTGCACTGTGGCCGCAGCTGCAGGCGTTGCCGGCGCAGCTGGCACGGCTGGAACTGGGCGAGGTCGAGCGCGTGGACAGCGCCGGCCTGGCCCTGCTGGCCGAGCTGGCCGCGCGCGCGCGCAAGGCCGGCCACCCCCTGGTGATCTCCGGCATGCCCGCCGGCTACAACGAACTGAGCGCAGCCTACCGGCTGTCGCCCGACCTGGATTTCAACGCTACTTCTGCTGCGAGCTGACATGAACGTCGTACGCGCTCTCCCCCTGATCGTCCTGGCCGCCGCGCTCAGCGCCTGTGCCGGCAAGCCCGCGCGCAGCGATGCGCCGGTTGCCGATACGTTGGTTCCGGCCAGCCCGACCGCCGCCACCGATACCGCCACCGATGCCCCCGCACCGGCAGCGGAGCCCACCCCCGTGGCCAGCGGCGAAACGGCCACGGCCAATACGCCTCCGGCCACGGACGCGTCTGCTGGAACCAGTGCCTCGGCTGCCGCTGCGCAGCCCGGCGGCGACGATGATTTCGACGCGCTGTACGGCGCCGACGGTGCGGCTGGCAACGCGGTGGCCTACGACCCGTGGGAACCGTTCAACCGCAAGGTGCACCGGTTCAACGTGGCGGTCGACAATGCCGTCGCGCGACCGCTGGCGACGGCTTACACCCACGTGGTGCCACGCTTTGCCCGCACCGGTGTGAGCAACTTCTTCAGCAACCTGCGCTCGCCGGTGACGATCGTCAACCAGCTGCTGCAGGGCCGTCCGGATGATGCCTGGGACACGCTGGGTCGCTTCCTGATGAACTCGACGCTGGGTATCGGTGGCCTGTTCGATCCGGCCAGCAAGGCGATGGTCGCCAACCGCAAGGAAGACTTCGGCCAGACGCTGGGTGCATGGGGCTGGCGTCGCTCGCGCTACGTCGAGCTGCCGTTCTTCGGTCCCCGCACCGTGCGTGATGTGTTCGGCCTGGCCGGCGACATGCCGCTCTCGCCGATCCGCAACATCGAAGAGGACAAGGTCCGCATCGGCCTGCAGGGCCTGCAGCTGGTCGACAGCCGCGCGCAGCTGCTGGCGGTGGACGATCTGCGCAGTTCGGCGGTGGACGAGTACGCGCTGGTCCGCGATGCGTGGCTGCAGCGTCGCAACTACCAGATCGAGAACGATCTGCGTGGCAAGCGCAACCGCGGCCAGGACGATCCCAACTCGCCGATCCCGATCGATGCGATGCCGATGCCGCAGTGGGGCAACTGAGTCCTGCCGGCACCCGATGAAAAACCCCGCCTCGGCGGGGTTTTTCATTGCGGGCGATCAGGCGCCCAGTGCGGCGTCGACGGCCTCGCGCAGACGCGCATCATCGGCGGCGACATCCGGCGCGAAGCGGGCGATGACCGCGCCGTCGCGGCCCACCAGGAACTTCTCGAAGTTCCACAACACCGCCGGCGCCGGGTGGATCGGAATCTCCTTGCTGGACAGTCGCTCGCGCAGCGGGCCTTCGCCGATGGCCTGCGGCTGCGCGGCGATCAGCTGCTGGTAGAGCGGGTGCGTGTCATCGCCGGCCACGCTGATCTTGGCGAACATCGGGAAGGTGACATCGTAGGTCAGCTGGCAGAACTGCTGGATCTCTGCCTCGCTGCCCGGCTCCTGGCCAAGGAAATTGTTGGCTGGGAAACCGAGCACTTCCAGCCCCTGTGCCTGCTTCTGCGCATACAGCGCCTGCAGGCCCTCGTACTGCGGGGTCAGGCCACACTTGGAGGCGACGTTGACCAGCAGCAGCACCTTGCCCTGGTAATCGGCAAGACTGGACGGCTGGCCGTCGATGGTGGTGAGGGGAATGTCCTGGATCGGGGTGCTCACGCGGGGGGCTCCGGCAACAGCGGGGAATGGCCCATCAGCATAGCGCCACGTGGCTGCGCCGGAACGCCTCAATCCACGCAGAGCGTGCCCTGTGCCTTGCCGTCGTCGATGCGCTGACGGCAGCCGAAGTTCTGGCTGACGTCGCGCTGGCAGGTGCCGGTGGCTGCCGTGCCGGCGGCGATGCCGTCGCTGGCCAGGCATTGGCCGGTGCAGTCACGCTTGCTGCTGCAGGTCTTTCCTGCGTCGGCGTATGGAATCACGCACTGCAGGCGCTGCAGCCGTCCCAGCGGCTGCAGGGTGCCGCCGGCGGCCTGGCAGTCCACATCGCGCGCGTCCTGGTAGGCCTGCGTGGCCTCCGGGCCTGGCTGGGCATCACCGGCCTGCGTGGCAGGCGGTGTACTGCTGCATGCAGCAAGCACTGCGGCCAGGGCCACACTGGCGGCAAGGTGGAAACGCATGGCGGTACCTGTTGGCGATGGACAGGCCGCCAGCATACGCATCGCCCCCGTCGGCAGGGTGTCTGCGTCGCTCAGCGGGCGTCGGTCCCGCCTTCACTTCCGTCATCCTCACCGCTGCCTTCCGCATCCCCTTCGCCCAGGTCGCCGAGCAGCGATTGCGCCTGCTCGGTGGCCAGCGATTCCACTCCGCGCAGCCTGCGCTCGATGGTGCGCGTCTTGCGGCTGGCGTCGCCGATGCTGCGGCCCACGGTGCTGATCTGCTTCTCGGCCTTCTCGAGGATGCCGGCGAACTTGCCGAATTCGCTCTTCACCGCCCCCAGCAGGCTCCACACCTCGCTGGACCGCTGCTCGATGGCCAGCGTGCGGAAACCCATCTGCAGGCTGTTGAGCAGAGCGGTGACCGTGGTCGGCCCGGCCACGACCACGCGGTGATCGCGCTGCAGGCCGTCGACCAGGCCCGGACGCCGGATCACTTCGGCGTACAGGCCCTCGGTAGGCAGGAACATCACTGCGAAATCCGTGGTGTGCGGCGGCACGATGTACTTCTCGCAGATCGACTTGGCCTGCACCCGGACCGCGCGCTCAAGCTGGATGCCCTGCAGGCGCACGCCCTCGGCATCGCCCTGCTCCTGCGCATCGAGCAGGCGCTCATAGTCCTCACGCGGGAACTTGGAGTCGATCGGCAGCCATACCGGCGTGTCGTCGTTCCTGCGGCCCGGCAGGCGCACGGCGATGTCGACCATCTCGCCACTGTCTGGACGGACCTTGACGCCCCGCGCGTACTGCTCCTGGGTCAGGGTCTGCTCGAGAATGTTCTCCAGCTGCACTTCGCCCCAGCTGCCGCGGTTCTTGACGTTGGTCAGCACGCGCTTGAGGTCGCCGACGCCGGTGGCCAGCTGCTGCATCTCGCCCAGCCCGCGCTGCACCTGTTCCAGGCGTTCGGAGACCAGGGTGAACGACTGGCCCAGTCGTGTTTCCAGCGTCGACTGCAGCTTCTCATCGACGGTGTGGCGCATCTGCTCCAGCTTCTGGGCGTTGTCGTTCTGCAGCGCGCGCAGCTGTTCTTCCAGAGTGGCGCGCATCTCGGCGATGCGCTGTTCATTGCGCTGGGTCAGCTCCTGCAGCCGCAGGCCCAGGCTCTCGGTCAGGCGCTGCTGGGACAGTGCACCCTCCTCGCGGCCCTTGCGTGCATCGTCCACCAGGGTCTGGCGCAGCGCGCCGAGCTGGGCATCGGTGCGGCCGGTGAGTTCCTGCAGCTGCTGGCCGAAGGCATGGATGCGCGCCTCCTGCTGCTGGCCGAAGCTCTCCAGCTGGCCTCGCAGTTCCTGCAGCCGCTGCGCCAGCAGGGCACCGCTGCGCTGCTGGCTGTCGGCGGCTTCGGCGCGTGCCTTGCGTGCATCCTCGCCCAGCGCCTCGCGCAGCAGGTCCAGGCGCTGGTCGGTGCGGGTCGACAGGTCGGTCAGCGCCCGGGCAAAGCCATCCAACTGTTCGCGCAGTTCACTGCGGCCCGTCCGCGCCTCCTCGCGTACGGCCTGCTCCAGCCGATCATGCGGTGGGCGGCGCAGCAGGGCGACCAGCTGCAGGATGAGTACGACCAACAGGAGGCCGGCGATGAGCAGGAATTCGGTTTGCATGGCACCAGTGTAGGCTGGGCCAGTCTCAACTGCTGCGTCCCGCCCCGGTCATGCTCGCGCTGTTCGGAAAGCCCACATCGATCAACGTACGCAAAGTGCTGTGGCTGTGCGCCGAGCTCAGGCTGGCCATCGAGCACGATCCGGCACCGTCGGCACGGCGGCTGGCCGGGCTGAATCCGAACCTGCAGGTGCCGGTGCTGCGCGACGGCGGCTTCGTGCTGTGGGAATCGAACAGCATCTGCCGTTACCTGGCCTCCCGCGCCGGACGCGCTGACCTGCTGCCGGCAGATGCGCAGGCGCGTGCGAAGGTCGAGCAATGGATGGACTGGCAGGCGACCGACCTCAACAGCGCTTGGCGCCACGTGTTCATGGCGCGCGTGCGGCAGCATCCTGACTATCCCGACGACGGCCGCGCCGAGACCGGCCTGGCCCGCTGGAATGAGCTCATGGGTCTGCTGGATGCCCAGCTGGCCGGCACGGGAGCGTATGTCACCGGCGACGACTTCACCCTGGCTGACATCGTGGTCGGCCTGTCCACCCAGCGCTGGCGCAGCACCCCCGGCGCCAAGCCCGCGCTGCCCTGCCTTGACGCCTGGTTTGACCGCCTGCGGCCGCGACCCGGGTTCGCCGAACACGTCGACAACGGTGACCCCTGAGGCAGCGGCACGTACCGCGAAGCCTCCTGCAGGGCCGGGTCATGCTTTGCTCTGCAGGAGGCAGACAGGCCTCTACCAGCCCTCGAGAACGATCTTGCCCTTGGCGCGGTGACTCTCCAGCACGGCATGCGCGCGGCGCAGGCTCGCCGCTTCAATGCGGCCGAAATGCTCGCCCAGCGTGGTCTGCAGCACGCCGGCATCGACCAGGTCCGCGACGCGGTTCAACAGCACGTGCTGCTGCTGCATGTCCGGCGTCCGGTACAGCGGGCGGGTGAACATCGATTCCCAATGCAGCGACAGCGCCTTGCGCTTGAGCGTCATCACATCCAGCTGGCCAGGATCGTCGATCAGCCCCAACTGGCCCTGTGGCGCCAGCACCTCCACGATCTGCGCGAAATGCTGGTCGGTGTGGGTCAGGCTGGCGACATGCTCCACCTGCGCGATGCCCAGCCGTGCCAGCCCTTCGGCCAGTGGCTGGCTGTGGTCGATCACATGGTGCGCGCCCATCGCGTACACCCAGTCCTGCGTCTCCGGGCGCGAGGCGGTGCCGATCACGGTCAAGCGGGTCAGGCGACGCGCAAGCTGCACCAGGATCGAGCCGACGCCACCGGCCGCGCCGATCACCAGCAGGGTCTGGCCCTCGCCTGCGCCCTCGGCGATGCGCAGGCGATCAAACAGCAGCTCCCAGGCCGTGATCGCCGTCAGCGGCAGGGCTGCGGCGGCCGCATCGTCGAGGCTGGCCGGCTTGCGGCCCACGCTGCGCTCGTCCACCAGCTGGTACTCGGCATTGCTGCCGGACCGGTCGATCACGCCTGCGTAGTAGACCGCATCGCCCGGCTGGAACAGGGTCACCTCACTGCCCACCGCATCGACGATGCCGACGGCATCCCAGCCGAGCACGCGCGGGCCATCGGTGGCCATGTTGCGGCGGACCTTGGTGTCGACCGGGTTCACCGCCACCGCGCGCACCGCCACCCGGAGGTCGCGCGGGCCCGGCTGCGGAAGCGGCAGGTCGATATCGATCAGGGCCTGTGCATCGTCGATCGGCAGGCCGGCATGGGAATAGGCAATGGCGCGCATGGCAGCGGTCCAGTGGGAAAGGAGGCCACAGCGTGCGCCGCGCACGGTCCGCCGGAAAGGCGCACAATCGGGCAGGACTTTCACTCCTGCGATGAAAATGATCCGCTTCGACGACCTGCAGCTGTTCGTCCGTACCGCCGCGCTGGGCAGCTTCTCGCAGGCCGCGCGCGAGGCCGACCTGCTGCCCGGACAGGTCGCCGCCGCCGTGGCCCGGCTCGAGCGCGAACTGGACCTGCGCCTGTTCGTGCGCACCACCCGCAGCCTGCGGCTGACCGCCGAAGGCGCGCTGTACCTGCCTTACGCGCAGGAGGTGCTGGCGACCCTGCGCGAAGGCCAGGCCCGGGTGCAGGGCGAGGATGCCGAGCTGCATGGCACGCTGCGGCTCTCTGCCCCGTCGGACTTCGGACGCAACCTGCTGCTGCCGTGGCTGACCCGGTTCCGTGCGATGCATCCGCGCCTGCGGCTGCATCTGCGCCTGTCCGACGAAGTGGCCGATGTATTCCGCGATCCGGTCGATGTGGCGATCCGCATCGGGCACTTCGATGATGCCAGCTATGTCGCCCTGCCCCTGCTGGAAGGCAACCGGCGCGTGCTGGCGGCGTCGCCCGGCTACCTGCAGCGGCGCGGCACGCCGCAGCGGCTGGAGGATCTGCGCGAGCACGACTGCCTGGCCTACCAGCTCGGTGGTCGCGCCTACGACCGCTGGGCCTTCGAGGTCGACGGCCGTCGCGTGGTGATCCCGGTACAGGGCCCGCTGGTGTGCGACGACGCCGATGTGGTGCGGCGCTGGGCGGTGGCCGGTGAGGGCATCACCTACAAGTCCTGGCTGGACCTGCGCGAGGACGTGCTCGCCGGGCGCCTGCAGCTGCTGCTTGGCGGTGTGGGCAGCCACATCCCACTGCAGCTGGTCTGCCCGCACCGCAAGCAGTTCTCGCCCGCGGTGCGGCAGCTGCATGCGCAACTGCGCCAGCGCCTGCAACCGCTGCTGTCGGGCATGCCCGAGGGCGGCGGCGGCCCCCTGTCGCAGCGCGCGGCACTGGCCGACAATACCGGCTCCCCGTAGCGAGAGAACACCGCCATGCCGTGGATGGGCATCCAGGACCTGTGGACGTTTCTGGTCGCCGTGCTGGTGTTCCTCGCCCTGCCCGGGCCTGGCACGTTCACCCTGTTGACCGCCACCGGCCGGGGCGGGGTGCGCGGTGGTTACACCGCACTGGCCGGCCTGCTGGTCGGCGACCAGATCCTGATGTGGCTGGCCCTGGCCGGCGTGGCGGCCCTGCTGAAGGCCAACCCGCTGGTTTTCCACGCCGTGCAGTACCTGGGCGCGGCCTATCTGGTGTGGGTGGGCATCAGCCTGCTGCGCGCGCCCAGGCAGGAGGGCGGCGATGCCGGCCCGATCCGCATGCAGCCGGGCCGCTACTTCCAGCAGGCGATCCTGGTCAGCCTGCTCAATCCGAAGGCGATCCTGTTCTACATGGCCTTCCTGCCGCTGTTCATCGACCCCAGGGCGCACCAGGGCATCGCCACCTTCGTCGCGCTGGCGGGGATCATCTTCGTGGTCAGCATCGCCTACTGCTCGCTGCTGATCTGGGTGGGCAACCTGGCGCGGCGCCGGTTGATCCAGCATCCGCGCGTCAGCGACGCGCTGCGGCGCGTGGCCGGAGTGTTCCTGGTCGGCTTCGGCATCCGCCTGGGACTGAACGGCTGACCGGCACGGCGACGGGTGTCGGGCCCGTTCCGCAACCTTTGTGCTGATTCCGGCAGTGTCGTCGCGGTCATGCGCGCGCTGCGCCAGGCATGACCCCCGTCAGTGGTAATGCTGCGCTGCGTTCGGTCACACTCGGAGACTTGTCGTTATCAGTCACCCCTTCCGAGGCCTGCATGTCCCTGCTCCGGCGCAAGTCCCTAGATTCCGTCACCGTCCACGAAGCCGGCAGGCGACTGGTCCCGACACTCAGCTGGCCGCACCTGATCGCGCTGGGCATCGGCGCCATCGTCGGTACCGGCATCTACACGCTGATCGGCGTCGGTGCCAATCTCGCCGGCCCGGCCGTCCTGATCTCCTTCGCCATCGCCGGTGCGGTCTGCGCCTGCGCGGCCCTGTCCTACGCCGAGCTGTCGACGATGATGCCGGCCGCCGGCAGTGCCTACACCTACAGCTACAGCGCGTTGGGCGAGGTGTTCGCCTGGGTGGTGGGCTGGAGCCTGATCCTGGAGTACTCGCTGGTGGTCAGCACGGTGGCCGTGGGCTGGTCGGGGTACTTCGTCGGCTTCCTGGAGTGGGTCCACACCCAGTTCGGCTGGGACGTGACCCTGCCGGCCGCGCTGACCGCGGGTCCGCACGTGGAAGGCGGCATGATCAATCTGCCGGCGATCGTCATCACCTGGCTGGTGGCCCTGATGCTGATGGCCGGCACCAAGGAGAGCGCGACCCTCAACGCGATCCTGGTGGTGTTCAAGCTGATCGCGCTGGCCATCTTCGTGGCAGTGGCACTGCCGGCCTTCGACAGCAGCAACCTGCAGCCGTTCATGCCGTATGGCTTCGCCAAATCACTGGGTCCGGATGGTGTCGAGCGAGGCGTGATGGCGGCCGCCGCGATCATCTTCTTCGCCTTCTACGGTTTCGACGCGATCTCCACCGCTGCCGAGGAGACCAAGAACCCGGGCCGCGACCTGTCGATCGGCATCATCGGTTCGATGATCGGCTGCACCATCGTCTACGTGCTGGTGGCGCTGGCCGCCGTGGGTGCGATGAGCTACGCGGTGTTCGGCCACAGCGCCGAGCCACTGGCGCTGATCATGCGCCAGCTCGGCCACCCCACCGCGGCGATGGTGATCGGTGTCATCGCGATCATCGCCCTGCCGACCGTGCTGCTGGCCTTCCTGTACGGGCAGAGCCGCATCTTCTTCGTCATGAGCCGCGATGGCCTGCTGCCGCGTGGCCTGTCCAAGGTCAGCGCGCGCACCGGCACGCCGGTGGCCACCACGCTGTTCACCGCGCTGGTGGTGTCGGCGCTGGCCGGCGTGGCACGCCTGGACGAGATCGCGGCATTGGCCAACGCCGGCACCCTGGCGGCGTTCACCGCGGTAGGCATCTGCCTGGTCGTGCTGCGCGTGCGTGAACCGAACCGCGAGCGAACCTTCCGCACGCCGCTGGCCTTCATCGTCGGGCCACTGGCCGCGCTGGGCTGCATCTACCTGTTCATCAGCCTGCCGCACACCACGCAGCTGTACTTCCTGCTGTGGAATGTCGCGGGCCTGGTGCTGTACTTCCTGTACAGCCGCCGCCATGCGCTGATCGCGCGCTGATCCAGACCGCGCCGGGCACGGCCCGGCGCAGATCCGGCCCGGGCGGGGCGGTTACCCGCCCTGCCTGGCGGCGTAGTCCTGCGCCTGCCGCATCACCCGCAGCAGATTGCCGCCCCAGATGCCGGCGATCTGCTGTTCCGTGTATCCCTTGCGCAGCAGCCACGCGGTGATCTTCGGCAGCTGGCTGACATCAGGCAGGTCACTCAGGCCGCCGCCACCGTCCCAGTCCAGGCCGATGCCCACGTGTTCGGGCCCGACCACCTGGAGGATGTGCTCGAAGTGGGCGAAGAAGTCCTCCAGGCTGGCGTGCCGGACGGGGTGTTCGTGGTCCAGTGCCTGTTCGGCCTTCAACAAGGCCACGCCCTGCTCGATGCCCATGCCTTCCCAGCCTCCCAGCTGCCGGCTGAGTGCTTCTTCGGCCTGTTTGCGCTCGGCCGTCTTGCCGGTGTCGATCAGATAGCCGCCATAGGCGTTGACCTGGATCACACCACCAGCCTTGGCCAGCTTCTTCAGCCGCGCGTCGTCGAGGTTGCGTGGATGGTCGTAGACCGCCTTGGCTGAACTGTGCGAGAGCACGAACGGCACCGGCATCATCGCCAGCAGATCGTCGAACACGGCATCGGAGGCATGCGACTGGTCGATGACGATGCCGAGCTTCACCGCCTCGCGCACCAGCGCCTTGCCGGCCGGGCTCAGGCCTTTCCACTCCGGTCCCTTCGGATCGGTCGCAGAATCAGCGAACTCGTTGTTGGCGAAATGCACCGTGCTCAGCAGGCGCAGGCCGGCACGGTGATAGAACAAAAGCAGGCTGGGGTCGGCCACCAGCGGGCTGGCGTTCTCCATGCTGATGTAGACCACGCGTTTGCCGGCGGCCTTGATCCGCGCCGCATCGTCAGCGGTCAGGGCCAGGGCGAACCGATCGCCGTTGGCCGCCACCATTTCGCGGATTTCCAGCAGGCGCTGCAGGCCGTGATCGCGCTCGGCCAGGTGGGCGGCGGCGCTGCGGTCGCCCTGGTCGGTGTAGATCGCCCAGAACCCGCCGTCCAGTGATCCCTCGACCATGCGCGGGTAGTCCACCTGTGACAGCGCATTGCGATCATGGCGCTGTTCGATATCGAAGCCGGTGCGGCCAAAGTTGGCCGGCGTATCCAGGTGGCTGTCGAGCGTCAGCAGGCGCTGCTGCAATGTCTTGGCACGCGCAAGCTCCTGCGCGCTGAACTCGATGGCATGGGCGGTCAGCGGCGCGCTCAGCGCCAGGGCAAGCAGCACGGACAGACGGCGCAACGACGGCATGGGGTTCCTACCGGCAATGGGAAGAACCCGACCATAGCGCTGCGGCCGGCCAATTTGTAGAGCCGAGCGCATGCTCGGCTGCCAGACAGATCAGCCGAGCGTGGGCTCGGCTCTACAGCGCCACGCGGTCAATCAACCACGCGGCAGAACACCGCCTTCAGGTAACGCGATTCCTGCACGTGGGCCATGAACGGATGATCCGCGCCGGCACCGGCAACCTTCAGGATCTGCAGGGTGCGACCGGAGAAATAGGCCGCACGGCGCAGCATGTCCAGGAACTGGTCCTCGGCCACCAGGCCGGTGCAGGAGAAGGTGGCGAACAGGCCACCGGGCTTGACCACGCCCAGCGCCAGCTTGTTCATGTCCAGGTACTTCTTCAGCGCATTGATCACCTGGTCGCGGTCGCGGGTCATCTTGGCCGGATCCAGGATCACCACGTCGTACTGCTCACCGCGGTTGGCGGCATCGCGCAGCCACGGGAAGATGTCGGACTGGATGAACTTCGGGCGCACGTTGTTCAGGCGCGAATTGCCCTTGGCGATCTGGATGACGTCTTCATCGATGTCGATGCCGACCACGTCCGAGGCCCCGCGTGCGGCTGCATAGACCGCGAAGCCGCCGGTGTTGCAGCACAGGTCGAGCACGCTCTTGCCTTCCACCTGCTGGCTCAGCCATTGCCGGTTCTCGCGCTGGTCGGCGAAGAAGCCGGTCTTGTGCGCGCCGGCCGGATCGGCGCGGAACTTGATCCCGTACTCGGTGATCACCGACGCTTCGGTGGTGGTGTTGCCGTGGAAATCGAAGCTTTCCTGCTTCTGCACGTGTTCGTCGGCGAAGCTGTGGAAGCGGCAGCCGGGGAACTGCTCACGCAGCGCATCGTAGATCCACTCGCGGTGGCGGAACATGCCGGCGGCAAAGAACTCGACCACCACCAGGTCGCCGTAGCGATCGACCACCAGGCCGGACAGGCCATCGCCCTCGCTGTGCACCACGCGCCAGGCGTCGGACACGGCGTCCAGCTTCAACACGTCACGGCGCAGCGACACCGCCTGGGCGATCTTGCGCGAGAACCAGCCGGCATCGACCGCAACGGCCTGATGGGTTTCAAGAATGCGCACGGCGATGCGCGAGTGCCCGTTGTAGAACCCGCGCCCGATGAATTCCCCGTCCACCCCGACCACGTCGACGAGGGAACCGGGCTTGGGCCGGACGGTCGGCTTCTCGACCAGTTTCTGGAAGATCCACGGGTGGCTGGAGCGCCACGCGTTCTTGAGGCGGACAACGGGAAGGGGGGTATTCATCCACCTATTGTAAACCGGCCGCCGGGAGTCAGATCCCCGCAGGGGCTCTGACCCCTCTCTGGCGGGAACATGGGCTTGGGGCCCCCTGGGGGATCCGACCCCGGTGCCCGGGCATTTGACGGCGGACGCGGCAGACCGCAGAATCGGCGCCAGAAGGGGAGTAGCTCCCAGACGTTGTCGCCGTCATTTCGAGCCCGCAGGCTCCGGTGCAACGGCAGTTCCAGCCGACTGGAACTGCGAGCGAGACCTTCGCCGTACTGGCGAAGCTCTGTCCCTGGATCCCCTCCCGATCCTCCGTTGCAGATCCTCGCCGTCCGGCCTGGCATTCATCTTTCCAACGGACATTCCCAATGCAGACGATCGGTAACATGTGGTTGTGGGGCGGCTTCGCAGCGGTGGTGGTCATCGCCCTGCTGGTCGACCTCGTGTTGATGCGCCATGGTGGCCCGCACAAGGTCACCTTCAAGGAGGCCCTGTGGTGGTCCATCGGCTGGGTCGCGCTGGCCCTGCTGTTCAACGCCGGCCTCTGGTACTACCTGAATGAGACGGCCGGCCAGGTCGTGGCCAACAAGGTCGGTCTCGAGTTCCTGACCGGCTACCTGGTCGAGAAGGCGCTGGCGGTGGACAACATCTTTGTCTTCCTGATGATCATGAGCTACTTCGCGGTGCCGGAGGAACAGCGCCAGAAGGTGCTGATCATCGGCATCCTGGGCGCGATCGTGCTGCGTACGATCATGATCTTCGCCGGCAGCGTGCTGATCAGCCAGTTCCATTGGCTGCTCTACGTGTTCGGCGCCTTCCTGCTGTTCACCGGCTGGAAGATGTGGTTTGCCGCCGGACAGGAGCCGGACCTGGAGAGCAACCCGGCCCTGCGCTGGATGCGCAAGCACCTTCGCCTGCTGCCGGAGTACGCAGGCAACGCCCTGAGCGTGAAGCGCGACGGCGTGCGCTGGTTCACCCCGTTGTTCGCGGTGCTGATCCTGATCGCCGTCACCGACGTGATCTTCGCGGTGGACAGCATCCCGGCGATCTTCGCGATCACCACCGATCCGTTCATCGTGCTGACCTCCAACGTGTTCGCGGTACTGGGCCTGCGTGCGATGTTCTTCCTGCTGGCCGGCATGGCCGACCGCTTCCACCTGCTGCCGTACGGCCTGGCACTGGTGCTGGGTTTCATCGGCATCAAGATGATGATCATCGACCTGTTCAAGATCCCGACCCCGGTCTCGCTGGGCGTGGTCGCGCTGATCATTGCCGCCACCGTCGTGCTGAGCCTGAAGTACCCGCCCAAGGAAGGCGAAGGCCAGGCCTGATCGCGGCTGGCAGACATGGCCAGCGGGATTGTCCCGCTGGCCGCTTCCACTCTCCCGCAGCGGTGGCCTTGGTTTCGCGCCAGCCACCGCCATTGCTTGAGGTATGAACAGCAACGCGCCCCTGCCCGCCGGCGACGTGCCGGCCCCCCGCAACGACCGCCTCCGCATCCTGCGGGCGTTCAATGTCAGCCTGGCCGCCGTGCTGGTGCTGGTGGTCGTGTTCGCCCTGCAGGGCACGTTCGACTGGCGCCCCTGGGCGGTAGCGCCGCTGGAAGCCAAGGGCCTGCTCGGCCTGCTCGGCGGCCCGCTGCTGCATGCCTCGGTCGAGCACATCGCCGCCAACAGCATCGCGATCCTGATCCTCGGCACCCTGGCCGGAAGCGTCTATCCCAGGGCCACCGTCCGCGCCCTGCCCCTGCTCTGGCTGGGATCGGGTGTGGGCGCATGGATGCTGGGCAATCCCGGCAGCGTCCATCTGGGTGCCAGTGGCGTGACCCACGGCCTGATGTTCCTGCTCGCCGGCCTCGGCCTGCTGCGCCGCGACCGCGCCGCCATCGCCACCGGCCTGATCGGCATGCTGTTCTACGGTGGCATGCTGATGACCATCCTCCCGCATGCCGACGGCGTGTCCTGGCAATCGCACATGGGCGGCGCCTTCGCCGGCATCATCGCAGCGCTGCTGTTCCGCACCGCTGACCCGCTGCCACCGCGTCCGCGCTACAGCTGGGAGGACGAGGAAGACAACGCAGAACCGCTGGCCGACGATGAACTGGAGCCGCCGTCGCCACACCGTGTGCCGGTCCTGTGGCAGCCGCGCGAAGGGCAGGATTACGTGGTCATCCCGTTCCGGCGGCCGGACGAACCGCGCGGCTGAGGTGGGATGGGTCCCGGGCATGGCCCGGCACCCGGGTAGCGCCGGGCCATGCCCGGCGGCGTTGACGTGTCAGTTCGCCGCGTTGCTCGCCGCGCCAGTGCCATCCACCGCCTGCCGGCCCAGCGCCGGGTCATCGGTGAAGAACGCATCGATGCCGGTGGCCAGATAGGCGCGCATCTCGGCGATCGACCCTTCGGCGTTGCGCGCGTTGTCCGCTCCCCTGCGCAGGTTGCTGGGCTGGAACTGATTCTCCGGGCGGAAGGTATACGGGATCACCATCAGGCCGGCCGCGTGCGCATCGCGCACCAGCGCGGTCGGCGTTCCCAGCGCACCGTTGGCGTCCAGCGGAATGATCGAGCGCAGTTCAGGACCGATGCCATCGGCATAGGCCGCGATGTCCTTCAGGCCCGCAGGAGTCATCATCTGTGCGTAGGTCAGCGTGCCCCCAGCCTTGGCGACGTCGGCCGGCTGGGTATCGCCCTTCCACAACAGCTGCAGCAGGCGGATGTTGCTGTCCTGCGGGATCTTGCTGCGCAGGTAACGCAGGTTGGCGGTCTCGAAGGACTGGATGGTGACCGGGCCGACGTTGGTGTAGGCATTGCCACGCAGCGCGGCCAACAGTTTGTCTTCCATCGGCAGACCGATGGACTGGAAGTAGGTCGGATGCTTGATCTCCGGCACCAGACCGATGCCTCGATTGGCGCGGCCGGCCTGCTGGACCAGGAAGGCGAGGATTTCATCGAGACTGGCGATGCGGAACTGGCCGTCGTAGGCGGTGCTGCGCAGGTCGGGCAGGCGTTCGCGCGCGTACAGCGTCTTCAGCTCGGCCAGGGTGAAGTCTTCGGTGAACCATCCGTCCACCGTCTGCCCGTCGATGACCTTGCGGGTGCGGCGGCTGGCGAATTCGGGATGCGAGGCGACATCGGTGGTGCCCCCGATCTCGTTCTCATGGCGGGCCACCATCACCCCGTCCCTGGTCATCACCAGGTCCGGTTCGATGTAGTCGGCTCCGTCGGCGATGGCCTGTGCATACGCAGCCAGGGTGTGTTCCGGCAGCAGCGCGCTGGCGCCGCGATGACCATAGACCGACGCCCTGGCCGCAGCCGGGAGAGAGGATTCAGCACTCATGGCCACCGATGGTGCCACGGCCAGCGACAACAGCAACGCACAACCCCACGACTTCACTGCAACGTCCCCCAACGGTAGGTGATGGGCGGCAGTATGCGGCGGCAATGTGACAGGTGGGGGACCTGGGGTCGGATCCCCGCAGCGGCTGTCACCCCATGTGGCAAACGGGGTCAGAGCCCCTGCGGGAATCTGACCCCGGCTTACTTGCCGATGCAGAAGCTGGAGAAGATCCGTCCCAACAGGTCATCGGCGCTCATCTGCCCGGTGATCTCGCCCAGCGCGTCATGCGCCAGGCGCAGCTCTTCGGCTGCCAGTTCCAGGTGTTCGTGGGCCAGCTCACCATCAGCGCGACGGGCATGTTCCTGCGCACGCTCGATTGCATCCACGTGGCGGGTGCGCGCGGAGAACTCGCCGTCCACCTGTTCGCCCGCGCCTGCCGACGCGATCGCGCGCAGGCGCGCGTGGAGGTCGTCGAGTCCTGCACCGGTGGCGGCCGAAACGAACACACGGTCCGGATCGTCCACGGTTGGGCCGGCCTGCAGCAGATCTGACTTGTTGTGGATGTAGACCTTGTGCGGCACAGCCCGCACCGCTTCGCCGATGGCCGCCTCGCCCGCCGCCGGATCGCGTGCATCCAGCACGATCAACGCCAGGTCGGTGCGTTCGATCTCCACGCGCGCGCGGCGCATGCCTTCGCGTTCGATGGCGTCGCCACCGTCGCGCAGGCCGGCGGTATCGACCAGGGTCAGCTCCAGTCCATCCAGGCGGATGGTCTCGCGCAGCGTGTCGCGCGTGGTGCCGGCGATGTCGGTGACGATGGCGCGTTCGCTGCCGGCAAGCGCATTGAGCAACGAACTCTTGCCGGCGTTGGGCGGGCCGATCAGCACCGCGTGCAGGCCATCGCGCAGGCGACGGCCACGCTCGGCATCGCGGCGCAGCAGGGCCAGGTCGCTGCGTGCCAGTTCCAGCCCGCGGCGCACCTGCGCGCCGCCCAGCGTATCCAGCGGCTCATCTACAAAATCGATGGCCGCTTCCACATGCACGCGCAGCAGCACCAGCTGCTCGACCACGGCGTCGATGCGCCGCGAGAACACCCCGTCCAGCGAGCGACGGGCAGCACGCGCGGCGCGGTTGTCGCCCGCAGCGATCAGATCGGCGATGGCCTCGGCCTGAGCCAGATCGAGCTTGCCGTTGAGGAAGGCGCGCTCGCTGAACTCACCGGGCCGCGCCTGCCGCGCGCCGAGCGCGATGCAGCGTGCAACCAGTTGCTGCAGCAACACCGGGCTGCCATGGCCCTGCAATTCCACCACTTCTTCGCCGGTGAAGCTGTTCGGTGCCGGGAACCACAGCACGATGCCATCGTCGATCACCTCGCCGTCGGCGTCGCGTAGACGTGCGTAATGCGCGTGACGTGGGCGCAGGCCGGTTGCGCCCAGTGCGTTGGCGATGGCGGCGGCGCGCGGGCCGGACAGGCGCAGGATGCCGACGCCACCTGCACCTGGCGCGCTGGCGATGGCGACAATGGTGTCGGTGCGGGTCGCGTCGTTCGTCACTCAGAGTTTCTCCAGCTGTGCGCGCGCCTGTGCAGCACCACTGCCCTGCGGCTGCAGCGCCAGGTAGGTGGTGTAGGCCTGCTTCGCCTTGGCCTTGTCGCCCGCGTTGAAGTAGGCATCGCCCAGATTCAGATAGGCCACGGCGCGCGATGGGTCGATCTTCAGCGTGTTCTCCAGCCAGCGCGCAGCTTCAGCGTAGCGCTGCTGGCGGTAGTAGACGAAGCCGAGGTTGTTCGCGGCCTGGGCGAAGTCCGGGCGAAGCTTCAGTGCCTCGGTGAACTGCGCGACCGCCTCGTCGTACTGCTTCTCCCGGTACAGCTGCAGACCTCGGTCATTGGCTTGCTGCGCGCGTTGGCGATCCGACGCAGGGCCGGCGCTGGGCACCACCAGCTTGGCCCTGCCGCCCTGCAGGTCGGCCACGGTCACTGGCGCCTGGCTGCCCTTGGCTTCGCTGGCGGCCTCGACCTTGTTGTTCAGTGCGATCGCATCGGCAGTCAGCTGGCGCGTATCGGCGTTGAGGAATTCCTGGCTGTCCGGAACCTGGAACACGAACTCGCCGCCCTGCGAACCGGGCAGGCTGCCGAAGGCCGGCGTCTGGTGCGAAACGGCCGATACTGCCGGCGCCACGTAGGCGGCCAGTTCGGTACCGGTGATCAGGCCGTCGCCGTTGAGATCGCCCTTGCCGGCCAATGCCTGCAGCAGCACCCACGTGAACACCGAGTGCCCGTTCGGGCCGGCGTCGGCCACCTGCTGGTCGGCACCACCGGCGGTCAACATCTGCCGCGCGCTGCGACGCGCGTTCTCGCGCAGGAACGACGACGACGAGGGGCCACTACGGGTCAGGCCCAGGCCGCTGTAGCAGGCATCCATCACGAACAGCACGTGCTTGGCCTGCATGCTCTCGGCGATGTTCTGGATGTCGGTCATCGCGATGGCGTCGGTGGCGAACTCCTTCGGGTCCGAATCGACCGGGATGATGTAGCCAAGGTCGCGTCCGGAGGCGAGCTGGCGGGTGGCGCCGTGGCCAGCGAAGAACACGAACACGCGGTCGTTCTTTCCGGTGCGGTCATCGGCCAGGCGGTCGTGGAAGGCGGCGAGGATGTTGTTGCGCGTGGCCTGCTCGTTCTTCAGCACGATCACCTGCGAGGACGGGAAGCCGAACTGCCCGGTCAGAGTGTCGGCGACCGCCTGCGCATCATGGCTGGCGTATTCCAGTTTCGGCCACTTGGCGTAGCTGTCGATACCGACCACGATCGCCCATGATTTCTCGTAGCCGGTGGTGACGGTGGCGGCACCGGCATCCCCCTTGCGCGCACGCGCCACGGTGAAATCGCGGCCGTTCCAGCCGGCAAACTGGTAACCGTCGGCGATCAGCCGGTCGAGGATCTGCGGCAGCGCCTTCACTGCGCGATCGTGGATGTCGTGGAACAGGATGATGCCGCGCTGTTCCTTGTTCACCTGGTCGAGCACGCGCTGCACGATCGATTCCGGCACCGGATCGGCCCAGTCCATCGAGTCGATGTTCCACATGATCGACTTCAGTCCGGCCTCGTTCAGCAGCTGCATGCCTTCGGCGTTGCGCGCACCGTACGGGAAGCGGAACAGCGGCGCGCGCTTGCTGTCCACATCCTTCAACAGCGTATCGGTGTCCAGCACCTGCTGGCGCAGCGCATCACCGGTGGTGCGCGAGAGCTGCGCATGGGTCAGGCTGTGGTTGCCCACCGCATAGCCGTCTTCCATCAGCTGGCGGCTGATCTTCGCCATCGGGCCGAGACTGACCTTGCCATCGGCTTCCACCTTGCCGAGGTTGCGACCGACCTCGAAGAACACGCCCGGCACGTCGTAGCGTTTGAGGATGGCCACCACTTCATCGGTATAGGCCTTATGCGGGCCATCGTCGAAGGTCAGCACCACGGTCTTGGCCGGCAGGTCGCGGCCGAAGATCTCGCGGTCGCTGTCCTTCATCGACATCGGATACGGCTCGATCACCCCGTAGTCGCGCAGGATCGCTTCGCGGCTGTAGTCCTTGTGCAGGTGGGCGATGTAGTCCTCCCACTTCTCGCGTTTGAGCCCGATGGCACGGGTGCGCTCGAAACGGCTGAAGATGCGGGTCAGTTCCTGGTTGTAGTTGCGCTCGATCTCATCGAGCGCTTCCAGATCCTCGCCGATGCGCTGGTGCAGCTTCACCGCCGGCAGCGAAGAGTCGGTGCCGATGCGCTCATGCAGATCGCGCAGCACTTCGCGGAAGGCCAGGCGGTCGGCGTCGAACAGTTCCGGCGCCGACTCGATGTAGTCCAGCACGGTGCCGAGAGTGGCGAAGCGCTGGGAGCTGGAACCACGCAGCAGCGTATCGAACTGCGCGGCGATCGCCGTGCGCTGTTCCAGCCCATCGTGGAACAGCTGCTGGCCCACGCGTGTGGACCTACCACGATCGGAGGCCGACTGCTGTTCCTCGTCGGCCAGCAGCACGATGATCCGGCGGTAGCCGTCGAGCTGCTTCTGCAACGCAGCCAGCAACGGCGCAGCAGCCGGATCGGCGGCCGCCGCCACCTGCGCGCTGGGCTGGGTGACGGTGGTCGCCGGTGCCTTCGCATCCTTGTCACCACAGCCGGCAACGGCCAGGGTAAGCAGCAGCGAAGGAAGGAACAGGCAGAACGACGACGCACGTGGCATGGCCAACTCGGAAGTGGGAGGAACGGTGTGCGGGGAATTCTAACGCCGCATGCGAAAAGCCCGCCTTACGGCGGGCTTCTGCTGCGGTCAGCCGGCCAGCGGCCGACTCTACCGATTACTTCTTCTTGACCGGAGCCGACGCGGCGGTGGCCGGGACCGGGTCGCCGCCATGGCGCTTGGTCATCCACCACTGCTGCAGCAGGCCCAGGCCGCCGTTGACCACCCAGTACAGGACCAGGCCGGACGGCATGAAGGCCATCATGACGCCGAACACCAGCGGCATGAACTGCATCATCTTCTGCTGCATCGGGTCCATGCCCGGCGCAGGCGTGAGCTTCTGGGTGAACCACATCACCGCCACGTTGATCACCGGCAGGATGAAGTACGGGTCACGCGCGGTCAGGTCCTGGATCCAGCCCAGCCACGGCGCCTGGCGCAGTTCGACCGACTCCACCAGCACCCAGTACAGGGCGAAGAAGATCGGCATCTGGATGAGGATCGGCAGGCAGCCGCCCATCGGATTGATCTTCTCCTTCTTGTACAGCTCCATCATCGCGGTCTGGAACTTCTGGCGGTCATCGCCATAGCGTTCCTTCAGCTGCTGGATGCGCGGCTGGAAGCGGCGCATCTTGGCGCCACTCTTGTATTGCACGGCCGACAGCGGGTACAGCACCAGCTTCAGCAGCACCACCAGGCCGACGATCGCCCAGCCCCAGTTGCCGACCAGCTTGTGCACCTGGTTGAGCACCCAGAACAGGCCCTGGCCGATCACCGCCATCATCGAGAAACGGCTGTAGTCGACCACGCGATCCAGGCCCGGCACGTCTTCCTTGGCGATCAGGTTGACCAGCTTGGGGCCGACCCACAGGCGCGCTTCGGTGCTGGTGGACTGGCCCGGGGCCAGGGTAAAGGCCGGTCCGCGCGCTTCGATCAGGTCACGACCGTCCACCTGCGACAGCACGTAGTGGGCGACCTGGTCCTTCTGCGGGATCCACGCGGTGAAGAAGTGGTGCTGCAGCATCGCCAGCCAGCCGCCGGTGATGTTCTGGTTCAGCGCACCGTCCTCCAGGTAATCCTTGAACGCACGACGCTGGTACTTTTTGTCGTTGTCGTACCAGGTGGCACCGTTGAAGCTGAAGGAATCCGGGTTGGTCATGCTCCGCGACAGGATGGTCGGGGTGCGGTCCAGGGTGCGGTAGACGTAGCCGTTCCACGTGGTGGCGCCGGCATTGCTGACTTCATCCTTGAAGCGCACGGCGTACTCGTTGCGCGAGACGGTGAGGGTGCGCTTGATGGTCACGCCGTTGTCGGCGGTCCACACGAACGGGATCTGCAGTTCGTTCTGGCCCTTGGCCAGCACGAAGTCGCGGGTGTCACCGACCAGCTTGAAGCCGTCGGCGCCGGGCACCGGGGCGTTCTTGTCCTGGCTGGCCCAGCCGCTGATCGCGCTGTACGGATGCGCGGGATCTTCGGTCAGCAGGCGGACCGGCGGGCTGCCTTCATCCTTGGTCTGCGGGAACTGCAGCAGCTCGGCGTCGAGCACGCGGCCCCCGTCCAGTACCAGGCGCAGGACGTCGGTGGTGACGGTCACGCGCTGGGCGGCCGGGGTCGCGCTGGCCTGGGCCTGCGTGGGCGCCTGGCCCGGGGCTGCGGGCACCTGGGCGCTGGGAACGCTGCCTGCGGCGGCGCCCGGCACGGTCTGCGCCGCGGCCGGGGCAGAACGGGTCGTCGGAGCAGGGGTCGGAGCGGCCTGCTCGCGGCTCCACTCCATCCACAGCAGCACGGCCACCATCAGCCAGGCAAAAATGAGAAATACGCGGGTCTGGTTCATCAGCGGACAGGCTCGGCGGGGCCGGAACGCGGTGCCGGCTCGGTCAAAGAGGGAGTTGCGATGCCATCAGGCGGCGGCATTGTGCCGTCCACGCCCGGCGCGGGCAATGCACGCAGGCGGCGCAGCAGGCGCAGGAAGGCCTGGCGGATGTCGTCATTGCTGGCGTGACGCGCAGCACTACGGGCCACGACGACAAAGTCGCCTGGCTGGATATCGGTTCGTGTCTGACGCAGGATGTCGCGCAGGACGCGCTTGATCCGGTTGCGCCCGACGGCGTTCGGATCGACCTTGCGGGAAACCGCCAGACCCAGCCTGGCCGGCCGGTCAGCCGGCAGCCAGTGCAGGGTCATCAGCGGATCGGACACACGGCGGGCGCCGTTGAAGACCGTTGAGTATTCGGCACGCGTGCGAACCCGCGCAGAGCGAGGGAATCGCTTGCGCGGGTCTGCAGTATTCACTGTCGAAGGGATTGCGTCTGCCGCGATGTGCGGCATGGCAATCAGGCGCTCAGGACTTTGCGGCCCTTGGCGCGGCGACGCGACAGGATCTTGCGGCCGTCAGCGGTCTTCATACGGGCACGGAAGCCGTGGTCGCGCTTACGCTTGAGGTTGCTGGGCTGGTAGGTGCGCTTGGTGGCCATTGGGGCCTCTCGTATGAATGGGACGGAAAGAACCGGAAATTCTAGAGAGGTACCCCACCCCGCGTCAAGCCCTGGGGACTACGCGAATTCACCGGCCTGTGCAATAGCTGTGGATGTTTTTGTGAATAAGTAGGGGACAAGCATTCCGAAGGCGGGCGCTCGGTGGTAGTCTGAGCCATCCATTTCCCCCCTTTCCGGCCTGTGTTTGGGCGCCTTGTCGCGCCCCCACCCCGGCCATCGGACGATTATTGCTGATGGATGCCTGGTCCCGTAGTCTCGAACGCCTCGAAGCGGAGTTCCCGCCTGAAGACGTTCACACCTGGTTGAAGCCGCTGCAGGCCGATCTGCGCGTGGACAGCCTGGTGCTGTATGCACCGAATGCCTTCATCGTCGACCAGGTGCGCGAGCTGTACCTGCCGCGCATCCGCGAGCTGCTGGCGCATTTCGCTGGTTTCAGCGACGTTTTTCTTGAAATCGGCTCCCGTCCGCGCCCGGTAGAGGCGCAGACCGCGCCGGTTTCCACGCATTCGGCGCACGCAGCCAGCGAACCCCAGGTGCCGTTCGCCGGCAATCTGGACAGCCATTACACCTTCGCCAACTTCGTCGAAGGCCGCAGCAACCAGCTCGGCCTCGCCGCTGCGTTCCAGGCAGCGCAGAAACCGGGCGATCGCGCACACAATCCGCTGCTGCTGTACGGAGGCACCGGACTGGGCAAGACCCACCTGATGTTCGCCGCCGGCAACGCCATGCGCCAGGCCAATCCGGGTGCGAAGGTGCTGTACCTGCGCTCGGAACAGTTCTTCAGCGCGATGATCCGGGCCTTGCAGGAAAAGACCATGGATCAGTTCAAGCGCCAGTTCCAGCAGGTCGACGCGCTGCTGATCGACGACATCCAGTTCTTCGCCGGCAAGGATCGCACCCAGGAAGAGTTCTTCCACACCTTCAACGCCCTGTTCGACGGCAAGCAGCAGATCATCCTGACCTGTGACCGGTACCCGCGTGAGGTCGAAGGGCTGGAAGCACGCCTCAAGTCGCGGCTTGCCTGGGGACTGTCGGTCGCAATCGAACCGCCTGACTTCGAGACCCGTGCGGCGATCGTGCTGGCCAAGGCGCGCGAACGCGGTGCGGAGATTCCCGATGATGTTGCGTTCCTGATCGCCAAGAAGATGCGCTCCAATGTGCGCGACCTCGAGGGCGCGCTGAATACCCTGACCGCCCGCGCCAACTTCACCGGCCGTGCGATCACCACCGAGTTCGCGCAGGAAACCCTGCGTGACCTGCTGCGCGCCCAGCAGCAGGCGATCAGCATTCCCAACATCCAGAAAACCGTTGCCGACTACTACGGACTGCAGATCAAGGATCTGCTGTCCAAGCGCCGCACCCGCTCGCTGGCCCGTCCGCGCCAGGTCGCCATGGCCCTGACCAAGGAGTTGACCGAGCACAGCCTGCCCGAGATCGGCGACGCATTCGCCGGTCGCGATCACACCACGGTGCTGCATGCCTGCCGTCAGATCCGGACGTTGATGGAAACCGACGGCAAGCTCCGCGAGGACTGGGACAAGCTGATCCGGAAGCTGAGCGAATGATGCACGGACGCCGATGAGGCGTCATCGCACAAAACGGTGCAGAATCCGGTAGCAAGCGCGGGATGAGCTGTGGATAAAAAAGGCGCCTGACAACGCGTGGAATTTATCCACAGCTTTCCCCACCCTCTGGGGGGCGGTAATACAGAGGGTTTCGAGGCCAGAAATCCTTTTTATTACAAAGACTTAACGTTGTTTTCCAGCGATTCTGTCTCTACCAGCACCACCAAGCTTTTGATTTATTCCACATTTTTTAAAGCATAGGGGCACGGAACCACATGCGTTTCACACTGCAGCGCGAAGCCTTTCTCAAGCCGTTGGCACAGGTCGTCAACGTGGTCGAACGCCGCCAGACCCTTCCGGTTCTGGCCAATTTCCTGGTCCAGGTGCAGAACGGCCAGCTTTCGCTGACCGGTACCGACCTGGAAGTGGAGATGGTGTCGCGGATCGCGGTTGAAGATGCCCAGGACGGCGAAACCACCATTCCGGCGCGCAAGCTGTTCGAGATCATCCGCGCCCTGCCCGATGGCAGCCGGATCACCGTCTCGCAGACCGGTGACAAGATCACCGTGCAGGCGGGTCGCAGCCGCTTCACCCTGGCAACGCTGCCGTCCAACGACTTCCCGTCGGTAGACGAGGTGGAAGCCACCGAGCGCGTGGCGATCGGCGAAGCGACCCTGAAGGAGCTGATTGAACGCACTGCGTTCGCGATGGCCCAGCAGGACGTGCGCTACTACCTCAACGGCCTGCTGTTCGACCTGCGTGGCGATGCGCTGCGTACGGTGGCCACCGACGGACACCGCCTCGCCCTGTGTGAAACGGATCTGGCCAAGCCCAGCGGCTCCAAGCGACAGATCATCGTGCCGCGCAAGGGCGTGACCGAGCTGCAGCGCCTGCTGGAGAGCGGCGACCGGGAGATCGAGCTGGAGGTAGGCCGCAGCCACGTGCGCGTGAAGCGGGACGATGTCACGTTCACCTCGAAGCTGATTGACGGTCGTTTCCCGGACTATGAAGCGGTGATTCCGATTGGTGCCGACCGCGAAGTGAAGGTCGACCGTGAGGCACTGCGCGCCTCGCTGCAGCGTGCGGCCATCCTGTCCAACGAGAAGTACCGCGGCATCCGCGTGGAAGTTTCGCCGGGCAACCTGAAGATCAGCGCGCATAACCCGGAACAGGAAGAAGCGCAGGAAGAGATCGAAGCCGATACCACCGTCAGCGATCTGGCCATCGGCTTCAATGTGAATTACCTGCTGGACGCCCTGTCCGCATTGCGCGACGAAGAGGTCATCATCCAGCTGCGCGACTCCAATTCGTCGGCGCTGGTGCGCGAGTCCAGCAGCGAGAAGTCCCGCCATGTGGTGATGCCGCTGCGTCTCTGACGGTTGCGCTGTTCCACGTGGAACCAGAAGACGCCCGGAACGTTCCGGGCGTTTTTTTTGGGGGGGGGCCACGTGGAGCATCCCGTTTCTCCATCGTGCTGCAAGGGGCCAGTCCCCGGTGTGGCAGATCCCTATAGCTGTTCTGCCTGCCCGGATCCGCGTAGTTGCTCCTGTTGCTGACGCGACTATCCACAGACGTCGTTGCAGGCGCTGTGTGCCCTTCCTAGCTTCTAAATCTGGGTATAAATCTAAAGCCTGGTGGTGATGGTAGAGCCAGATTTCGTGGAAAACAGGGTCATCTCATTGATTTCATTGGTTTTTAGTGCAATGAAACCCCCTGCATATCGGCGCCTGGGGCTGGGGGGGAACCTGTGGATAGATTTCAGGCAGGGCCAAAGCGGCTTTTTTATCCACAGATTGCCCATATCTTGTGTATAAGTAATACCGGGTCGCTGTGCATAGCGTGAAACCGCTGGCTTGAAATTCTTGAAATCTGTGGAACCGTCGCGGGTGTTGGTGCGCAGATTTCAAGGAAATGCGGCAGGTTTTTTGCGGGCCGTCGTCCGTAAGCCGGTCAGGACACGTTCGCAACAGCGCCATGGTCTGTAGAGCGATAGCCTGACGCCAACGGCGGACTTGACCGATGCAGTAAGCTGATGGATTCCCTGCCCCTCTACCGCTTCGTGCGGATGGTCCTTCGCACCCCATGCAGATCCGTCGCCTCGTCCTGCACCATCTGCGCCGCTTCGGCGTGGTGGAGCTGTCGCCACAACCGGGATTGAATCTGCTGACGGGCGATAACGGGGCCGGCAAGACCAGTGTGCTGGAGGCGTTGCATCTGATGGCTTACGGGCGCAGCTTCCGTGGTCGGGTGCGCGACGGCCTGGTCCGCCAGGGCCAGGATGCGCTGGACATCTTTGTGGAATGGGAGGAACAGCGCGCCCAGTCATCGCTACACCGCCGCAAGGCCGGTCTCCGCCATACTGGACAGGACTGGAAGGGACGTCTGGATGGTGAAGATGTCAGCCAGCTCGGCAATCTATGTGCTGCACTGGCGGTGGTGACGTTCGAGCCGGGCAGCCATGCTCTGGTCAGCGGTGGTGGTGAGCCCCGTCGCCGTTTCCTCGATTGGGGATTGTTCCACGTGGAACCGGATTTTCTGTCCCTGTGGCGCCGCTACTCACGGGCGCTCAAGCAGCGCAATGCCCTGCTCAAACAGGGAGGGCCAGCAAGGATGCTCGATACGTGGGATCACGAACTGGCAGAGGCCGGCGAACCGTTGACCAGCCGACGTCAGCGTTATCTGGAGCGGCTGCAGGAGCGCACCATCGCGCTGGCGGCCAGTCTTGCCCCCCAGCTGGGTATCCAGGCGCTGGACCTGAGTCCGGGATGGCGCCGCCACGAACTGCCGCTGGCCGATGCACTGCTGCTGGCACGCGAGCGGGACCGGCAGGCGGGCTATACATCCGTTGGGCCCCATCGGGCGGACTGGAGCGTGGACTTCAGCCATATTCCAGGGCGGGACGCGCTGTCGCGCGGCCAGGCCAAACTTACGGCCTTGGCGTGTCTGCTGGCCCAGGCCGAAGACTATGCGGAACAGCGCGGGGAATGGCCGGTCATTGCTCTGGACGATCTGGCCTCCGAACTGGATCGCACCCACCAGGCGCGGGTGCTGGAGCGCCTGCTTGCCGGCCCGGCGCAGATCTTCGTCACGGCAACCGAAACGCCGGCCGCGCTGCAGGCGCTGACCGACATTACCCGGTTCCACGTGGAACATGGACAGATCGAGGCTGTGCCATAGTGGGTACAACAGGGCCGCTCGACCCTGGCTGGTATAATTCGGGTTGCAATCCTTTCATTCTCGGCGCACCGCTTCCTGTGGTGCCCGACCTGCGGAGCCTACGGCAAGCGCAATGAGCGACGAACAGAACACCCCGGTAAACAATGGCAACTACGACGCCAACAGCATCACCGCCCTGGAAGGCCTGGAGGCTGTCCGCAAGCGTCCCGGTATGTACATCGGCGACGTCCATGACGGTACCGGCCTGCACCACATGGTGTTCGAGGTGGTCGACAACTCCATCGATGAGGCGCTGGCCGGTCATGCTGACCATGTCGCGGTGACGATCCACGCCGACGGTTCGGTGTCGGTCTCCGACAACGGTCGTGGTATTCCGGTCGGCAAGCATGAGCAGATGAGCGCCAAGCTGGGCCGCGAAGTCTCGGCAGCCGAAGTGGTGATGACGGTCCTGCACGCCGGTGGCAAGTTCGACGACAACAGCTACAAGGTTTCCGGCGGCCTGCATGGTGTGGGTGTCAGCGTGGTCAATGCGCTGTCGCAGAAGCTGCTGGTGGACGTATTCCAGGGCGGCTTCCATTACCAGCAGGAATTCAGCAACGGCGCTGCCGTCAGCCCGCTGGCCAAGCTGGAAAGCACCACCAAGCGCGGCACGACCGTGCGCTTCTGGCCGTCGACCGTCGCGTTCCACGACAACGTCGAATTCCACTACGACATCCTGGCCCGTCGCCTGCGTGAACTGTCGTTCCTGAACTCCGGCGTCAAGATCGTGCTGGCGGACGAGCGCGGCGACGGCCGTCGCGACGACTTCCACTATGAAGGCGGCATCCGCAGTTTCGTCGAGCATCTGGCGCAGCTGAAGACGCCGCTGCATCCGAACGTCATCGCGGTCAGCGGCGAATCCAACGGCATCACCGTGGAAGTGGCGCTGCAGTGGACCGATTCCTACCAGGAAACGATGTACTGCTTCACCAACAATATTCCGCAGAAGGACGGCGGCACCCATCTGGCCGGTTTCCGCGGTGCGTTGACCCGTGTGCTCAACAACTACATCGAGCAGAACGGCATCGCCAAGCAGGCAAAGATCAACCTGACCGGCGATGACATGCGAGAGGGCATGATCGCGGTGCTGTCGGTGAAGGTGCCCGATCCCAGCTTCTCCAGCCAGACCAAGGAAAAGCTGGTCAGCTCGGACGTGCGTCCGGCCGTGGAAAGTGCCTTCGGCCAGCGTCTGGAAGAATTCCTGCAGGAGAATCCGAACGAAGCGAAGGCGATTGCCGGCAAGATCGTCGATGCCGCGCGCGCGCGCGAAGCGGCCCGCAAGGCCCGTGACCTGACGCGCCGCAAGGGCGCGTTGGATATCGCCGGCCTGCCGGGCAAGCTGGCCGACTGCCAGGAGAAGGATCCGGCGCTGTCCGAGCTGTTCATCGTCGAGGGTGACTCGGCAGGTGGTTCGGCCAAGCAGGGTCGCAACCGCAAGAACCAGGCGGTGCTGCCGCTGCGCGGCAAGATCCTCAACGTGGAACGTGCGCGCTTCGACCGCATGCTGTCGTCCGACCAGGTCGGCACGCTGATCACCGCGCTCGGTACCGGCATCGGCCGTGATGAGTACAACCCGGACAAGCTGCGCTACCACAAGATCATCATCATGACCGACGCCGACGTCGACGGCGCCCATATCCGCACGCTGCTGCTGACGTTCTTCTACCGTCAGATGCCGGAGCTGATCGAGCGCGGCTACGTCTACATCGGCCTGCCGCCGCTGTACAAGATCAAGCAGGGCAAGCAGGAGCTGTACCTGAAGGATGATCCGGCGCTGGACAGCTATCTGGCCAGCAGCGCGGTGGAGAACGCGTCGCTGGTGCCGGCCGCCGGCGAGCCCGGCATCGAAGGCGTTGCCCTGGAGAAGCTGCTGCTGGCCTACGCATCCGCGCAGGACGCGATCGAACGCAATGCGCATCGCTATGATCGCAACCTGCTCGAAGCGCTGGTCGACTTCATGCCGCTGGAACTGGACACCCTGCGCAATGCCGGACAAGGCGAAGGCCTGGACGCGCTGGCCAGGCGCCTGAACCAGGGCAGCCTGGGCAGCCCGCGTTTCAGCCTGGAACTGCAGGAGGCCAATGAACAGCGCCCCGCGGCCGTGCTGGTGACCCGACGTCACATGGGCGAAGAGCACATCCAGGTGCTGCCGCTTTCGGCCCTGGAAACCGGCGAACTGCGCGCGATCCACCAGGCAGCCAAGCTGCTGCATGGCCTGGTACGCGAGGGGGCGACCATCACCCGCGGTGCCAAGTCGATCGAGGTCGATTCGTTCGTGAAGGCGCAGAACTGGTTGCTGGATGAAGCCAAGCGCGGTCGCCAGATCCAGCGCTTCAAGGGCCTGGGTGAAATGAACCCGGAACAGCTGTGGGATACCACCGTGAATCCGGATACCCGCCGCCTGCTGCAGGTACGCATCGAAGACGCCGTGGCCGCCGATCAGATCTTCAGCACCCTGATGGGCGATGTCGTCGAGCCGCGTCGCGACTTCATCGAAGACAACGCACTGAAGGTCGCCAACCTGGATATCTGACACAATCGGGACGTGGCCGGTGCGCGGGGAGGCGCGCCGGCCCTTGCCCCTTGATCGCAGGTATCTGATGTCCGCTTCCGCTCCGGTTTCCGCACCGCCGCCGGTTCCGCCGGCGACCGCCGCCCCCCGCGCCGCTTCGCCGCTGGCGGGATTCTTCATCGATCTGGGCATCGCCGCCGTCACCCTGTTCGGCCTGAGCCTGATCAGTGGCCTGTTCTGGGGCCTGTACCGCGGAATGATGGTCGGCTACGCAAACGCGAAGGCCAACGGCGCCGCACCCGATCCCGGCACCCTGACCGAAGCACTGGGTCAGCCGGGTGCCCTGGCGCAGATCCTGATGGCGCTGTTCGCTACCGGCGGCGCGGCCCTGCTGCTGTATTTCTGGCGACGACCGGCCAATGCGGCCGAACGCCAGGCATCGCGTGACGCGCTGCGCCGCCCCTCCACCTGGGGCTGGACGCTGCTGGTGGCCACGCTGATCGTAGTGGGCAGCAACGGCATCGCCTTCCTGTCCCGGCAGTTCGGCATCGAACCGGTGCCGACCAACGTGGAACTGATGCAGAACGCGGTCGCGCGCTTTCCGCTGTTCCTGATGCTGTTCGCGGTGGTGCTGGCGCCGGCCTACGAGGAACTGCTGTTCCGGCGCGTCCTGTTCGGGCGCTTGTGGCAGGCCGGTCGCCCCTGGCTGGGCATGATACTGAGCAGCCTTGCCTTCGCCCTGATCCATGAAATTCCCGGCACCAGCGCCAACGGCCCGGCCGAGATCGCCCAGCTCTGGCTGGTCTACGGCGGCATGGGCGCTGCATTCTGCTGGCTGTACCGCCGTACCGGAACGCTCTGGGCGGCCATCGCCGCACATGCCCTGAACAATGCCGTGGCACTGGTGGCGCTGGTGTTCTTCGGCGCGACGTAACGGCTGTCCGCTTGACGAAAGATTAAGCAGCGACGATACACACTGCGCTCATGAACACGGGGGTGGACCCATGAAACAACTGCTGCTGGCCCTTGTCATCACCACCCTGGTCAGCGCCTGCGCGACCACCACATCGCCGACCGGACGGCGGCAGATGATCGGTGGCGTCTCGCAGGCACAGCTTGACCAGCTCGGCGCGCAGGCGTTCGCCGAGACGAAGCAGAAGGAAAAGATCAGCACGGACGGCCGGCAGAACGGCTACGTGCAGTGCGTGGTCAACGCGCTGGTCGCCCAGCTGCCTCCACAATACCGTGGCGTACGGTGGGAAACCGCCGTGTTCGTCGACAAGGAACCCAACGCTTTCGCCCTGCCTGGCGGCAAGGTGGGCGTGAACACCGGTATCTTCACCGTAGCCAGGAACCAGGACCAGCTGGCGGCCGTGATCGGCCACGAGATCGGCCATGTCATCGCCCGCCACCACGAGGAGCGCATCACCCGGCAGATGGGCGCGCAGACCGGCCTGGCGGTACTCGGCGCACTGGCCGGCGCTGCCTATGGCGAAGGCGCGGCCAGCACGGTCAACCAGCTTGGCGGCATGGGGGCACAGACGGCGTTCCTGCTGCCGGGCTCGCGGACCCAGGAAAGCGAGGCGGACGTGATCGGCCAGCGGCTGATGGCGCAGGCCGGCTTCAACCCGGCGCAGGCGGTGGACCTGTGGCAGAACATGATGGCCGCCAGCGGCGGACGCAGCCCGCAATGGCTGTCCACCCACCCCGATCCGGCCAACCGGATCCAGGAGCTGCGACGTGATTCCCCTGCCCTGATGCCGGTCTACCAGCAGGCGCAGGCGGCCGGACTGCGACCAAAGTGCGGATGAGTGCGCAGTTTCATGCTGTATTGCAGCACATAAAACGATTTCTCACGCCATCTGTTTCTGATACGTTTGGCGGCTCAGATTTTTCTGACAGTCCGACTTTGCCGCTATCCGGCGGTTCGATCGAGGTGAACGATGATTTTCCGTAAACACAAAGCTGTGCTTTCCGTCCTCGTCGCGACCGCCCTGACCGGCGCCGTGGTCACCGATGCGCTCGCGCAGTCCTCGCGTTCCTCCGACCGTGGCAACCGCGGCGGCAGCAGCAAGCAGGCCAAGGCCGAACCGCTGTACCCCAATGCGACCCGCCAGGAGCCGGCGGCCAAGTCCTCGGCCAAGATGGGTGGCAAGCTGCAGAAACTGGTAGACAGCTACAACAAGGAAAAGTTCCCGGAGACCCGCACCCAGGCCGACGCGATCCTGGCCGACAGCGCCGCGAACGAGTACGACAAGTCGCTGGCCGCGCAGCTGGCTTCGCAGGCCGCCTACCAGACCGACGATGTCGCCGCCGCCATCGCCTACCTGAAGCAGGTGCTGCAGTTCAACGGCCTGGACAACAACGGCCACTTCCAGTCGATGCTGATGCTGGGCCAGCTGCAGCTGCAGGAAGACCAGACCGCCGAAGGCCTGGCCACCCTGGACAAGTACTTCGCCGAGAGCAAGTCGACCAAGCCGGAAGAGCTGATCGCCAAGGGCCAGGCGCTGTACCAGCTGGAGCGCTACCAGGAAGCGATCCCGGTGCTGAAGCAGGCGATCGCCGGCTCCACCGAGCCGAAGGACAGCTGGAACCAGCTGCTGATGGCCGCCCTGTCCGAGGCCGGCCAGACCGGTGAAGCCGTGCAGGCCGCCGAGGCCCTGGCGGCGAAGAACCCGAACGACAAGAAGGCGCAGCTGAACCTGGCCAACATGTACATGCAGGCCGACCAGATGCCCAAGGCCGCCGCGGTGATGGACAAGCTGCGCAGCAGCGGCCAGCTCACCGAAGAGCGCGAGTACAAGCAGCTGTACTCGATCTATGCCAACACCGAGAACAAGGAAAAGGACGTCATCGCGGTCATCAACGAAGGGTTGCAGAAGGGCATCCTGAAGCCGGATTACCAGGTCTACCTGGCGCTGGCCCAGTCCTACTACTACTCCGACCAGGTGCCGCAGGCGATCGATGCGTGGCAGAAGGCCGCCCCGCTGTCCAAGGACGGTGAGACCTACCTGAACCTGGCACGCGTCCTGCATGCCGAAGGTCGCGTCCCCGAGGCCAAGCAGGCCGCCCAGCAGGCGCTGGCGAAGGGCGTGAAGAACCAGGCTGATGCCAAGAAAATCATCAACCTGAAGTAAGTAGGAATAACGCCTGAACGCCTGCTCAGTTGATGCGCAGGCGCTCAGGATTGGTATAAGCTTGGAGGTTCCTGCGGTGTCATGCACCGCTGATCAGGGATTCCGCCCCCGGCATCCCGGCCCCACTATTGAGCTCTTGGCGCATGACGGAACAACTAGTCGTTCACCGGTACGAACAACCCGATGACAAGGGGCTGAGCTGGCCTCGCATCGTCGGCATCGCGTTTGTAATCGCCCTGCATCTGGCCGCCTTCATGATGCTTCTGATCCCTGCCGTGGCTCCCAAGGCCGCTGCGGAGAAGGAACGCAATGTGATGGTGACCATCGTCGACGCACCGCCGCCGCCGCCCCCGCCCCCGCCGCCGCCGCCGCCGACAGATACTCCGCCGCCGCCGGTGAAGAATCTGTCGCCGCCGAAGCCGTCGCCGGTCCCGCCGCCGCCGCAGGCGCCGGTCGTGGACGTGCCGGAACCGCGTCCGAACGATATCGTCACTCCGCCGACCCCGCCGTCGCCGCCAAGCCCGCCGGCGTCGATCGAGGCCAGCGTGGACATCTCGTCCAAGGCGATGAATCCCCCGCGTTATCCGCCGGCAGCATTCCGCGCAGGTATCCAGGGTGAAGTGATCCTGATCATTGATGTCGATGCCAGCGGCAACGTCACCAATGTCACGGTGGAAAAGTCCAGCCGTAACCGCGACCTGGACCGTGCTGCGATGGAAGCAGCACGCAAGTGGCGCTTCAACGCCGCTGAATCTGGCGGTAAGAAGACGGCAGGTCGCGTTCGCGTCCCGGTCAACTTTGCGCTGAACTGATGCGTTCGGGTGGCTTCGGGCCACCCCCGCTCCAGTTCGATTGTTTAGCTTAGCTACACCCTTTATCACCACACACAACAAAGGTAAGCGTCATGCTGCAGGAAATTTTCATCGCCGCTGCTGCCGGGGGCAATCCGTCCAACGCCCTGTCGCAGATGGGCTTCGAGCACCTGATCCACGAAATGACCACCAAGCCGGGTGATTTCGCTGTTTCCTGGGTCGTGCTGCTGACCCTGGTGATCATGTCGGCCATGTCCTGGTACTGGACCGTCATCAACATCTTCCGCGCCACCCGCCTGAAGAGCGCTGCCGATCGCGTCGTCAGCCTGTTCTGGGACACCCCGAACGCACAGGACGCCATCCGTGCGATGGAAGAGCAGCCGGCTTCGGAGCCGTTCTCGAAGATCGCCCTGGACGCTGCCCAGGCAGCTGCCCACCACCAGCGCGCTGAAGGCGGCGGTACCGGTGGCCTGGGTGAGAACCTGAGCCGTTCGGAATTCGTCGACCGCGCCCTGCGTCAGGCCGTCACCCGCGAAAGCAACAAGCTGCAGTCGGGCATGACCCTGCTGGCCACCGTCGGCGCGACCGCTCCGTTCGTCGGTCTGCTGGGTACCGTGTGGGGCATCTACGGCGCGCTGATCAAGATCGGTGCCACCGGCTCCGCTTCGATCGACGCCGTTGCCGGCCCGGTGGGTGAAGCGCTGATCATGACCGCGATCGGTCTGTTCGTCGCGATCCCGGCCGTGTTCGCCTTCAACTTCTTCAGCAAGATCAACAGCGCGACCATCAGCAAGTTCGATACCTTCGCGCACGACCTGCACGACTTCTTCGCCACCGGTTCGCGCGTCCGCTGATTGCGGCGCGCTTCCACCCGCGACGAAGCAAGTAGTCATCAAGATCTAGACGGAGCCCGTTATGGCTTTCAGTAGTGGTAACAGCGGCGGCCCCATGGCCGACATCAACGTTACGCCCCTCGTGGACGTGATGCTGGTGCTGCTGATCATCTTCATCATCACGGCGCCCCTGATGTCCCACAAGGTCAAGGTGGATCTGCCGGAAGCCAACCTGATCCAGAATCCGGATGACGCCGAAAAGCGCTCCGGTCCGATCACCCTGGCAGTCAAGGAAGACGGCTCGATCTACTGGAACGACGAAGAAATCACCAAGCAGACGCTCGAGTCGCGCTTGGCGACCGCCGCCCAGCAGACCCCGCAGCCGCCGCTGAACCTGCGTGGTGACCGCACCACCAAGATGCGCGTCATCAACGACCTGACCAAGGTCGCGCAGGAGCAGGGCATGCTGGACGTCGGCTTCGTCGCGACCAAAGAAAAGGGGCAATAAGCCATGGCATTCAGTAGTGGTGGTGGCAAGGGCCCCATGGCCGACATCAACGTCACGCCCCTCGTGGACGTGATGCTGGTGCTGCTGATCATCTTCATCGTGACCGCGCCGATCATGACCTACCCGATCGCCGTGGACCTGCCGCAGCGCGTGCTCAACCCACCGCCGCAGCTGGTCGAACCGCCGCCGCCGATCGAACTGAAGATCGACGCCAGCAACCAGGTCTCGTGGAACAACAGCCCGATCAGCACCAGCGAGCTGCAGCAGCGGATGGAACAGGAGGTCCAGCGTGACCCGACCAACCAGCCGGAACTGCGGATCGATGCAAGCCCGGATTCCGAGTACGACGTGATGGCCAAGGTTCTGGCTGCCGCGAAGAATGCTCAGATGAAGAAGATCGGCTTCGTACAGCAGTAAACGCAATACCGCAACACAACAGTCATGACGCGACTGCAGACGCCCCTGGAGACAGGGGCGTCTTTTTTTGTGCCTGCGAAGCCCGACGGGGTCAGATCCCTTTCCCTGCGGAAAAGGGATCTGACCCCCTCTGACTTCACGCGCCCGCTATGATCGGCGCATGCTCGCCCTCTTCGACTCCCTCCGCCACTGGCTTGATGGCATTGCCCACCTGGGTTCGATCCTGGCCGTGGCCTACCTGCTGTACCTGCTCGCGCTGGCGGGCTGGATCATGCTGCAGAAGCGCGAACCGGTAGCCACGCTGAGCTGGATCCTGTCGCTGGCCCTGCTGCCCTACCTCGGCCTTTTCATCTATTACCTGCTCGGTCCGCAGAAGGTGAAGCGGCAGCGCCTGCGTCGTGGCCGCGCGCGATCGGGGATGGAGCATTACAGCGACGTCTGCCCGCCCGATGCCGATTGCACCGAGCTGGCCAAGATCGCCCAGGCCACCACCGGACTGGCGCCGAGCAGTGCCACCGAAGTGACCTGGCTGGTCGATGGCGCGGCGACCTATGCCGCGCTGCTGGAAGCGGTGGCGCAGGCGCGTGACCACGTGCATCTGGAGTACTACATCTTCAATCCCGACCATGCCGGAACCGCACTGCGTGATGCCCTGGTCGAACGTGCCCGCGCCGGCGTGCAGGTGCGGCTGCTGCTCGATGCAGTGGGCTCGTCCGCGGTGCCGCGACGCTTCCTGCAGCCGCTGCTCGACGCCGGCGGTGAAGCGGTCTGGTTCCATCCCCGCCAGCTGCTGAAGCCCTTCAAGCGACCGTGGCTGAACCTGCGCACCCACCGCAAGCTGGTGATCGTCGATGGCCGCCTCGCGTTCACCGGCGGCATCAACATCACCGATGACGAGGATGAGAGCCGCAACGCCAACGCCTATCGCGACCTGCACATGCGCATCCGCGGTCACGTGGTCCGCAGCCTGCAACTGGTGTTTGCCGAGGACTGGCTCTACGCCAGCGGTCAGGACCACTCGCATTTCGACATCGCGCGGATGTGGCCGGCGGACATGCCGCTCCGCGGCGAAGGCTCGATCAACGCACAGGTGCTGGTGTCCGGTCCGGACTCGGGCTGGGAGACCATCCACCGGCTCCACGTGGCGGCCATCCAGGAAGCGCAGGAGCGCGTGTGGCTGGTCACGCCCTACTTCGTGCCGGGCGAAGCCGCGCGGATGGCGCTGACCTCGGCCGCGCTGGGGGGACTGGACGTGCGCCTGCTGGTGCCGAAGATGAGCGATTCCTGGTTCGTGACCCAGGCCGCACGGTCCTACTTCGACGAGCTGCTGCACGCCGGGGTGAAGATCTACGAGTACGGCCCCCGCATGCTGCATACCAAGGCCTTCATCGCCGACGACGATGTCTCCATCGTCGGCAGCGCCAACTTCGACCATCGCAGTTTCCGCCTGAACTTCGAACTGTCGATGATGATCAGCGACCGCGAGCGGGTCGCCGCCCTGGCGGGCCTGCTGGAGGCCGAGTTCGAGCGCGCTACCCGCGTGCACGACCAGGCCGCGGCCCGCTCGCTGTGGCTGCAACGCCTGCCTGAGGCCTTCGCGCGCCTGGCCTCGCCGCTGCTGTAAGGCGGCGCTACACTGCGGCGATCATCCGGGGAGCCTGACTATGTACTGGTTGTACCTGCTGCCGGCGCTGGGCTGTTTCGCCTTCGCGCTGAAAACCCCAAGCCCGGGGCTGATGGCGCTGGCGCTGCTGGCGGCCCTCGCCTTCCTGCTGGCCTGGGTGCGTGGCCGCTACGTGGCCCGGTTCGGTGATCTGCAGAGTGATCCCTCAACCCTGATCGATGCCGACGAGCTGCGCCGCCTGCGTGAGCAGGCCGAGGCCCGTGGCGCGGATCAACGCGACGAACACGATCCGTCCCCTCTTTCCAAGTAGTACCGTTCGATGACCCAGCTCAGTGTCAACGTCAACAAGATCGCCGTCCTGCGCAATTCGCGCGGTGGTGCCGAACCCGATGTGGTGCGTGCCGCCCAGGCCTGCCTGGATGCCGGCGCCCATGGCATCACCGTGCATCCGCGACCCGATCGACGCCACATCACCGCCGAGGACGTGCTTGCGCTGTCCACGCTGACCCGCGTCCGTGGCGTCGAATTCAACATCGAAGGCAATCCCTTCGCACCGCCACGCGACGGCTACCCGGGGCTGCTGCCGCTGTGCGCGCAGACGCGTCCGGCGCAGGCCACCCTGGTGCCGGACGGCGATGGCCAGATCACCTCCGACCACGGTTTCGACTTCGAGCGCGACGGCGAGCGCCTGCGTCCGCTGGTGGCGGAGTTGAAGGCGATGGGCTGCCGGGTCAGCCTGTTCGTCGATGCCGGCAACCCGCTGCTGGAACAGGCGGCCGAGGTCGGCGCCGATCGCATCGAGCTGTACACCGGACCCTATGCCGAAGCGCACGCCGCAGGCGACGCCGCAGCGATGCTGGCGCTGTTCGCCACGGCCGCGCGCCGCGCGCAGGCCGTGGGGCTTGGTGTGAACGCCGGCCATGATCTGTCGCAGGACAACCTGCGTGACTTCCTGGCGAACGTGCCGGAGGTGCTGGAGGTCTCGATCGGGCATGCGCTGATCGGCGAGGCCCTGTATGACGGGCTGGATGCGACCGTTCGGGGCTATCTGGCGCTGCTCTGAGGTAGCGCCGGACCCTGCCCGGCGGGGCCAATACTGTTGTCGCAGCCGCTGAGACGGCAGCGGCGTAGGCTACCCACATGGGTATCGCGATCAAAGGCCGAGGGTCCACCTCCCACCTTGCCGGGCGCTTCGAGAGCACCGTCAGCGAGGCGGTGGACGACGGCTGGGACGTGGATGAAAGCGACGAGTTCGCGGCCTCCCGCCTGCGCACCGAGGTACGCGCTGAAACCGCGCGCAGCATCATCAGCCGCAATACGTCCCCGGACGTAGGCTTCAGCCAGTCGGTCAATCCGTATCGTGGCTGTGAGCACGGTTGTTCCTACTGCTTCGCGCGCCCGTCGCATGCCTATCTGAACCTGTCGCCGGGCCTGGATTTCGAGACCAAGCTGTTTGCCAAGACCAATGCACCGCAGCTGCTGCGCAAGGAGCTGTCCCGGCCAGGCTACGCGCCGCAACCGATCGCGCTCGGCATCAACACCGATGCGTACCAGCCGATCGAGCGCAAGTTCAAGCTGACCCGTCAGTTGATCGAGGTGATGCTGGAGACGAAGCATCCGTTCTCGCTGATCACCAAGAACGCGCTGGTCGAGCGCGATATCGACCTGCTTGCGCCACTGGCGGCAGAGAACCTGGTCAGCGTGCATTTCTCGGTGACCTCGCTGGATCCACGCCTGTCGGCGAAGCTCGAGCCGCGCGCCTCTGCACCGCACGCGCGCCTGCGCGCGATGAAGCGTCTGCACGAGGCGGGCATTCCGGTTGGCGTGATGGTCGCGCCGGTGATTCCGTGGATCAACGACAGTGAACTGGAAAGCGTGCTCGAAGCGGCGCACGAGGCGGGTGCGCGTACTGCCGGCTATGTGCTTCTGCGCCTGCCTCTGGAGGTTGCACCGCTGTTCCGCGACTGGCTGGACGCCCACCATCCGGATCGCGCCGCGCACGTGATGAGCACCATCCAGCAGCTGCGCGGTGGCAAGGACTATGACAGCCGCTTCGGCACGCGCATGCGGGGTCAGGGGGTCTATGCGGATCTGTTGAACAACCGCTTCAAGCTGGCGCGCAAGCGCCTGGGCTTCGACGCCCAGAACAGCCACTGGCCGAAACTGGATTGCAGCCGCTTCCAGAAGCCACTGCCGCCGAAGGTGGATTCGCCTCAGGGGTCGTTGTTCTGAAGTAGTGGCACTGGCTACTGCGGAACGCGTATGGAAAACCGTGATCACGATCTGCGCCTCAGCGACGGATACGACATCGCGACTGCGCACATCGCTCTGTTCAACTGTGTGAACTCCAGATTACTATCCACTTCCTCCTGAACTCACGGTTCAGGCGAAAGCGACTTCAGATCTGGCAACACAAGGAATAAAAGCGAGCATGAAGCTCCGTTCGAAAGGCGTGTCTACCACCGCCGCACTTCTGCTGCCCGTGCTGATGTCGGGCTTCCTCCTGGCACCTCCTGCGTCCGCGAAAAAGGCAACCAGGGTCTTCTATCAGAACAACAACGGGGACTCCGGAATCAAGGATCTGGACAAGATCACCGTTACCCATCTGCGTGGTCCATCAGTTGGCACTTCAGGTGTCATCTCGATTGGCATGGGGGTGTCCTACCACTCGGACGCGTCGATGCCCGCCAGGACAGCGGTGGAACAGGAAACCGACGATCGTCGTGATGACTGCGGCGAGCGCAAGGGCAACCCCGTCGTGCTCTACACCGGCAACAAGGTCGAAATCGAACGGGACTTCACCGTTGGTGGGGAGATGGGCCTGTACCTGGAGCGCACCTACAACCATCACTGGAGTGCTGCGGGCCTGTTTGGCAACCACTGGATCAGCAACTTCGACTACAGCATCGCATTCTCGAACGCGCAGAAGACGGCCTGGGCACAGCGGCCGGACGGTCGCAGGCTCAAGTTCGTCTGGAGCGAAGCGAACGGGCGCTGGAACGAGGATCGTGCCAAGCCGATCGCCTACCTGACAAAGAACAGCGATGGCAGCTTCACCCTGTACAACGAGGAGCTGGGCAGCGAGCGGTACGACGCCGCTGGATACATTACCGAGCTTCGCAATGAGCAGGGCGTCTTCTGGACATTCACGTACAGCGACAAGTATCTGCAGAAGGTTACGCATTCCTCCGGCCGCAGCATTCAATTCGTCTGGTCCAACGGATCGCTGACACAGGTCAAGGATCCTGCGGGCAACGTCTACCAGTACACCTATACCCCGAATGCGTTCGGCACGGGGCGTGCGCGTCTTGCCAGCGCAACCCTACCGGGTTCGCCGCAGACCACGATCAGCTACCACTACGAGGACGCGCGATATCCAGGTGGCTTCACCGGCAAGTCCTACAACGGCGTGCGCTACTCCACTTTCGCCTACGATGCCAACAGGCGAGCAACGCTCTCGGAACATGCTGGCGGCATCGAGCGGCATACCTTCAGTTACGCCATCGAGAGCAGCGCGCCGGTGGCGGCACCTCCAGCGCCAGTGCATCCAGGCGGTATCCGGGGCAACGAAGAGACGGGTTGGTGTGAGTACAGACCGGGCCAGGGCAATATCTGCATCCAGCCCCGGTCCTTGCCCGGTGGTCCTGTTCAAATCGCCGCCGACCCGAGCGCCCAAGGCGTGCTGTTGGCCGCCACCGGGGAGCGGACCCGTCCGGTCAAACTGAAGGTCAGCGAGACCAATCCACTCGGTCGCACGACAACGTATGCCTATGAGGACGGACGCCAGGTGTCGGTGACCGGCAACCGATCAACGACCTGTCCCGCCAGCTACAAGGAACGCACCTACGATGCCAATGGCAATCCTGACCTCGTTCACGACTTTGTCGACAACGTCACTGATTTTGATTACAGCCCCGATGGCAATCTGCTGAGGAAGGCCGAGGCCGTTGGCAGTGCTGCGGAACGTGTCACGCTCTATCAGTGGGACGCGGCGGGACGGCATCTGCTGAAGGAAACGCGGGTTGGCGATCGCGAGACCAGCTTCAGCTATGACAGTCGCGGTAATGTCAGCTCGGTCACGACACGAAATCTCAGTGCTGCCGGCGTCAATGGTCAGGCCAGAACCACTCAGTACACCTATACCTACCACGCCAATGGACTGACGGCTTCCGTCAAGGAAGATGGCCCCTTGGCGCAGGACGACATCACGTCCACCTTCAATGCGAAGGGAGATCTGTCCAGTGTCACCAACGCGTTGGGGCACAGGGTGACGTACGCCGCCTACAACGAACTGGGGCAGCCGGGCCGTATCACCGGACCCAATGGCGATGTCCGTGAAATCACCTATGACGCTCGCGGTCGTGTTCTGGTAGACCGGATCAACACAGGGTCCGGCTGGGCAACGACCACAACGACGTACAACGCGACGGGCGACATTGCCAGCATCACCACACCTGTGGGAATCAAGACGCTATACAGCTACGACGCTGGCCGGCGCCTGATGAGCGAAGTGCAGCCGATTGGGGACGGCAACTGGCTGTGGACGCGTCACACGTATGACACCGCATCCAATCGCACACGCACTGAAATCGCGCAGACGGACTATTCCAGCGACAGCGTTGTCAGGGGTGTAATCGACGAGGTCACCCACGACGCGCAATGGAACTGGTTCGTGCGAGGCTGGGCCTGCTCCTCGGGTTCGGCTTCGTCCATCCAGGTTGATGGCTATGCGGAGGGCGGAACCTATCTCGGCAGCGCACAGGCGAACCTTGCCAGCGAGAGCCAGGTAGCATCCGCGTGCCAGGCATCAGGAAATGCATATCGATTCCAGCTCCCCCTCACGCTGGAACAGCGCCAGCAGCTGGGTGGGAAAAAGATCACGCTCTACGGCCATTCTCCGCTGGGCGCGCAGTACAACCGAGCTCTGGACAACTCCAGCACCTTCTCCATTCCCACCGCGCACATCATCGGTGATGTTGCAGGGATCATGAATGATGGGAACTGGAACTATTCCGTGCAGGGATGGGCCTGCTCGGTAGGAGTCAACGCCGCAACCACGGTTCATGTCTACGCGGGTGGGCCTGCAGGGAGCGGCACCTACCTCGGCAGTGTGACCGGTATGTTGATCCCGAATGACGATGTGAAAGAGGCTTGCCAATCACAGGGCTCTTACTGGTTCGGACTTGCATTGGATGCAAATACACGAAGCGTTCATGGCGGCAAGCCGCTCTATGTTCATGGCATCTCTCCCTGGGGCGGCCCCAATCTGGCCATAAATCGGTCCGGTACGTTCACCGTTCCAACCATCTCGCGTACTGCTGAGCTGGTGCAGGCGTCAGCCGGCCCAGAGCACATCTTCAATGGTGAAACGTCCACGGTGACATTCCAGTTCCGGAACACCGGCAACGTCGTCTGGAACCCCGGTGACACCTACTTGGCGCTGACGACGTTGCGGACAAGTCAATCCGTGGGGCTCAACAATACGGTGGCTCCTGGTGCCGTCGCGACCTTCACCATCAACGTCTCGCCGGTCAACAGTGGCAGCGGAGTTGCCCAGTTCCAGTACTTCGGGCAGCTCGCATCCGGTGCAACCGTCTGGGGACCTAAGGGACAGGTAACGATCAGAGCCGAGAACCATACAGGAAGCTGCAACCTGATCTTCTGTGAGCAACCCCGCTAAGGAAAGCCAAGACCATGTCCACAATTGCTTTGGCCATGATGGGGCTCAACACCATCGTCTCGGCCGTGAACTACGACTACGACGAGCTGGGAAGGCTTGTCGCCGAGCGTAATGATCAGGGGCGCAATGTGCGCTATGCCTATGATCTGGAGGATCGGCTGGTGCAGACCACCGATTCCCAGAACCGGGTGAGCCGATACTCCTATGATCCACTGGGCCGATTGCTCGTACAGACGGATGCGAATGGCGGAACGACACGCTTTGCCTACGACAAGGGTGACCGGCTGGCATCTGTGACCGATCCCCGCGGCCTGGTAACGACCTACCAGACCGATGGATTTGGACAGCTATGGACGCAGAACAGTCCGGACACGGGTCGGACAGACCACGAGTACAACGCGGCGGGCCAGCGCATTGCGACGGTGTTGAACGACGGCAGCACTGTCGGTTACGGGTACGACGGGCTGGGCCGCTTGACCAGCCAGAATGCTGAGGGGCAGCAGCAGACCTACACGTACGACAACTGCGTGAACGGCAAGGGGCGTCTGTGTGCCCATTCGGCGCCAGGTGCGAGCGCGCGCTTCACGTACAACGCCGCAGGACAGCTGGTAAGCCGGACTGACCAGCTTTCGCAGGCGAACACCCTGAGTGAGGGAACTGTCAGCTACACCTATGACAGCATCGGGAGGAACAGCACCGTCACCTATCCCGATGGCACGCTCGCGAAGTACGTCTACAACAGTAGAGGCTTTCCGCAGTCCATGACCCTCACCAAGGGCACGGTGACGCAACAGATTGTTGGATCCAGCGTCTACTCGGCCCTGGGAGCGCGACAGCGCATGCCCTTTGGTAATGGCCTGGTGCGCAGCTACGCGTTCGATCAGGGCGGCCGCCTGGAGGCCCAGGCGGTGCGGAATCAGCAGACCACCGCTCTCAGCCGCACGTCATACCGCTACAACGGCGACAACGAGATCATCAAGATCAACGACGATGTGACGAGCAACCTCAGCCAGGTCCTGGGCTATGACGCACTGGGACGCCTGAGCACGCTGACACGAGCTGGCATCGCCTATACGCTTTCCCATGACGCGGGTGGGAACTACACCGCGCTCAACGCAAAAACAGAGGCGACCCGCTACGTCATCGACGCAAGCAGCAACCGGATGCTGCAGTTCATCAACCAGGATGGCACCCGTACGTATCAGTACGATGCGCTCGGCAACAGGATCAGCGAAACATCGGGCAGCCGCATCTCGACGTTCACCTACGGCCCGTTCAACCGGATGATTCAAAGCAACGTAGGCGGGCAACGAACGGACTATCTGCTCAATGCCCAAGGGCAGCGCGTGGGCAAGAGCAGCGCGAGCTCGACCAGTCGCTACTTCTATGCAGGTCAGAACCAGCTTCTGGCCGAACAGACCGGGAACACCTGGACGAACTACCTGTGGTTCGGTGGTGAGCTGGTTGGCATCGACAGGAAGGGGTCGGTGAACTTCGTTCACAACGACCATCTGGGGCGGCCGGAATATGCAACCAACAAGGCGCAGCAGGTGGTGTGGAAAGCGTACAACTATGCCTACGGGCGCAGCGTCCTGAAGGACGATATCGGTGGGCTCAACATTGGTTTCCCGGGGCAGTACTACGACAGTGAGAGTGGGCTCTGGTACAACGGATTCCGTGACTATGACGCGAGCGCTGGGCGTTATGTGCAGAGTGACCCGATTGGGTTGGCGGGGGGGATGAACACCTATGCCTATGCGGAGGGAAACCCAATCAGCGGCTTTGATCCGCTCGGACTCTGCAAAACGGACTACCTTGGAGCGGTGCTGGGGGTAGCCGATATGGTCGCAGGAGCCGGCGCCTTGGCTGCAGGTGGGGCAGACGCCATCATTGCGTCTATCGCCGGAAGCGAAGATGGCGGCCTTATAGGCTTATCTGTAGCTGCCCTTGGCCTTGCAACGTTTCACGACGGCGCCAACAACTTGGCGACAGCCTTCGACGGCAAACAGAGGACGCCAGCGTTGGAAAAAGTCGGTGGTGCGGTACTTGGCGCACACGGAGCTCAGATCGGACGATATGCGAGTGACTTCAACTCAGTCACAGGCCTGACTAAAGGAATCCGGAACATGCTACGAGGAAATGCTAAGTTGTCGGACGCGAACGAAGTCGCAAAAGGGATAAAAGATAACGTAACGGACCCTGCATCGCCCTGCGATTGTGGAAAGTAAAAATTATGAAAACACTTTTCTGGCTTGGCATGGCATTTCTATTGATGCTTCCGGTGAACTTCCTCGTGGTGACTATTGGCAGAATTCTGTCGGGCGAGGCCTGGGGAGAGAAGGACATGGTAGGTCTTGGCATGGCGATATTCGGAGTAGCGGCGGCCGTCATTCTGTATAGACGGCGCCCACTCGGAAGCTCTCGACGACAAGGCAATCGTTGACGCTGATTGTCAGTCGTCCGCTGTGTCGCCTTTTCCTTACGCCGCGTACCGGATGTATTGCTCGACGGCTCTCCAGCAGGCGCTGGCAGGACCACCGACCTGCCAGAACCTATCCGGCGATGTCCGTGATGCCTCACCCACCCCCAAACAACCTCTGCGCACTCTGGAACAGGATCCAGCTCGTCGCGATGAACTTGTCGCCGCCCTGCGGCCGATTGCCGCGATGGGTGTGGGTGAAGGCGGTCGGGGCGATCAGCAGGCTGCCGGTACGCGGTGCGATCTTGCGGCCCTGGAACAGGAACTCGGTTTCGCCTTCGTCGAATCCATCGTTGAGGTACAGCGTCCACAGTACATGCCGGTGCAGCGTTTCGGCCTGCGCATCCTTCGGGTACAGCTCGCAGTGCCAGTACGGGTAACCGCCCTCGCCTGCGGCATACCACTGCAGGTTGATCGCGCCCGGGCGCAGGCAGGTGCGCGCCAGGTCGGCCAGCTGCTGCTCCGGCATGTCGGGGAAGTCCTCGGCCGACAAGCGTCGCGGCTGACCGTCGCTGTCCTGGATCTGCAACATCAACGGTGCGATCAGCGCCTGTGGATAACGGCGTAGATAAGTCAGCAGGCCCTTGAACACGGCCTGCTGCAGCTGTACGTCGACGTCCTGCCAGCCCTCCAGGCCGCTGATGCGCAGGTCCTTGCTGTGCTTGAGTTCCGGGAACACGCCGCTGCCGATGGCACCTGGCATCAGCCCGCGGGTGGCACGCAGGCGCTCGACGATGGCAGCACAGACCTCCGTGGGCACCGCGTTGTGGATGACTTCGATGAAATCGACCGGGCCCTGCTCGTGCATGCGTGCATTCCTTCGGCGGCAATGGCTTGATGGTGCCGTTTGCCGCCGTCGGTGTCACCCCACGGTCATGTCATCGAACTGCCATGAGCGTGGCCGCAGTGCGCCGCTCAGGCCTGTGCGGCGTCGTGCTGGTGGTGGTAGCGCACCGCCTCGGCCACTTCCTCGCGCGAGCCGAGAAACACCGGCACGCGCTGGTGCAGCTGGTCGGGCTGGATGTCGAGGATACGCTCGCGGCCGGTCCAGGCGGCACCGCCGGCCTGCTCGACCAGCAGGCCCATCGGGTTGGCTTCGTACATCAGGCGCAGCTTGCCGGCCTTGGACGGATCCTTCCGGTCCCACGGATAGATGAAGATGCCACCGCGGGTCAGGATGCGATGCACATCGGCCACCATGCTGGCGATCCAGCGCATGTTGAAGTTCTTGCCACGCGCACCTTCCTTGCCGGCCAGCAGATCGCCGACATAGGCCTGCATCGGTGCTTCCCAGTGGCGCTGGTTGGACATGTTGATGGCGAATTCCTGGGTGGCCGCCGGAATCTGCATGTTCTCGGTGGTCAGCACGAACTCGCCCTTCTCGCGATCCAGGGTGAAGGCATGCGTTCCGTGGCCCACGGTGAGCACCAGCTGGGTGCTCGGCCCGTAGATGCAGTAGCCGGCCGCGATCTGCTTGCTGCCCGGCTGCAGGAACGCGTCATCGCCCGGCAGTTCGACGTTGGTCGGGCAGCGCAGCACCGAGAAGATGGTGCCGACGGAGACGTTGACGTCGATGTTGGAGCTGCCATCGAGGGGATCGAACAGCAGCAGGAAATCGCCACGCGGGTAGATGTCCGGCACCGGCTGGCTGTGGTCCATTTCCTCCGAGGCGCAGGCGGCGAGGTGGCCACCCCAGGCGTTGGCTTCGAGCAGGATCTCGTTGCTGATGACATCCAGCTTCTTCTGCGCCTCGCCCTGCACGTTGCCGGTACCGGCGTCGCCGAGCACGCCGCCGAGGGCGCCCTTGCTGACGGCGATGGAGATGCTGGTGCAGGCGCGGGCGACGACCGCGATCAGCTGACGCAGGTCGGCATTGATGCGGCCGGCGTGCTGTTCCTGGATCAGGAAGCGGGTCAACGAGGTACGGGACATGGGCGGACAGGTCTCGGCAGCGGGAAAACGCCTATTGTCGCCCGTCTGGCCGCTGCGTGCGTGAGCGCGGGAAGGCGTAATCGTTTCCAGATGCGCTCGTAGCGCCTTCCTTTTGTCGAGGCTCGTGGGAAGGGGAGGCGATGCAGGACACGCTGCAAAAACAAAGGCGCCTTCCGGCGCCTTTGTCTTCAAGCCACTGGAGCGTGGGTTCAGCCCTTGGCGACGGTGGCCACGGCCTTGGCGACATACTCCAGGTTGTTCTGGTTCAGCGCGGCCACGCAAATGCGGCCAGTGCCGACGGCGTAGATGCCGAACTCGTCGCGCAGGCGCTCGACCTGCTCGCGGCTCAGGCCGGAGTAGGAGAACATGCCCGCCTGCTCGTTGATGAAACCGAACTGCGGGGCGCCGGCGGCCGCCAGCTTCTCGACCAGGCCCTGACGCAGCGCGTGGATGCGTTCGCGCATCTCGGTCAGCTCCTGCTCCCACATCGCACGCAGTTCCGGGTTGGTCAGTACACCGGCCACCAGCGCTGCACCGTGGGTGGAGGGGCTGGAGTAGATGGTGCGGATCACGCGCTTGACCTGCGACTGCACGGCCTTGGCATCGGCGGCGGTCGGCGCCACCATCGACAGTGCACCCACGCGCTCGCCGTACAGCGAGAACGACTTGGAGTACGAGTTGGCGACGATGAAGCTGTCGATACCGGCTTCGGCGATGATGCGCACGGCGGCGCCATCCTGCTCGATGCCCTTGTCGAAGCCCTGGTAGGCCATGTCGATGAAGGGGAACAGCTGGCGGTCCTTGAGCAGCTGCGCGACCTGCGTCCACTGCGTGACCGTGAGGTCGGCACCGGTCGGATTGTGGCAGCAGGCGTGCAGCAGCACCACGCTGCCCGGCTGCAGCTTCTGCAGGTCGGCCAGCATGCCGTCGAAGTCGACACCGTGGGTCGCGGGATCGAAATAGGTGTAATCCACTACCTCGAAGCCGGCGGCACTGAACACCGCGCGGTGGTTTTCCCAGCTCGGGTTGCTCAGCGCGACGGTGGCGTGCGGCAGCAGCTTCTTGAGCACGTCGGCGCCGACGCGCAGCGCACCGCTGCCACCGACGGTCTGTGCGGTGGTGACGCGGCCTGCGGCCAGCAGCGGCGAATCCTTGCCGAACACCAGCTCACGCGTCGCCTGCGTGTACGCCGGAAGGCCGTCGATCGGCAGGTAGCCGCGCGGTTTGGCTTCGGCGGCGAGCTGCTGCTCGATCTGCTTGACGGCGCGCAGCAGCGGAATGCGGCCGCTCTCGTCGTAGTAGATGCCCACACCCAGGTTGACCTTGGTCGGGCGGCTGTCGGCGTTGTATGCCTCGGTCAGGCCCAGGATCGGGTCGCCTGGGACCAGTTCCACGTTTGCAAAGAAGGACACGGCGGTACTCGTTCGGTAGACGGAAAGGGGGGAGGAATTGCGCCACGCGGCTTGCGGCATTTCGGCCGAAACCGGCCCATCGTAACAAAGCCTGCCGGGGCTGGCCGCCACCATCGTCATCCGCGGACCCGTACCATGGCGTGCGTTGCCGACCGATCCATCAACCTGAATCATGAATCCTGCCCCACGCCGCAATCGCCTGCCCCTGTCTGCCCTGCTGCTGTCGCCGCTGGTCGCGATGGCGGAGCCGTCCACGACCGCCCTGCCCCCGGTGCAGGTGCAGGCAGCCCGTGTGCAGGGGATCGATCCGTTCGCCCTGCCCGCCAGCCAGGACACGGTCTGGATCGATGCTGACCGCGCCGGCACCGGGGCGCAGCTGTCCGAAGCATTGGGCGGGGTGCCGGGCCTGCTGGCCCGAGACCGGCAGAACTTCGCGCAGGACACCCAGCTGTCGATCCGGGGCTTTGGCGCCCGCTCGACGTTCGGCGTACGCGGGGTACGCGTGCTGATCGACGGTGTGCCGGCAACCATGCCCGATGGGCAGGGCCAGCTGTCGCACGCCAGCCTGCTGGGTGCCGAACGCGTGGAGGTGCTGCGTGGACCGTTCTCGGCGCTGTACGGCAATTCCTCCGGTGGCGTGCTGCAGGTGTGGAGCGCGCAGGGCCGGGCGGGCGACCCGTGGCGGCTGCGGCTCAGCGCGGGCGCGGACACGACCCTGAGCGTGGGTGCGCAGCTGCGCGGCGCGGGTCAGGTGCTGGACTACAACATCGCGGCCAACCACTTCCGTACCGATGGCTGGCGCGACCACAGCCGTGCCCGGCGCGAATCGCTCAACGCCCGCGTCGGCGGCGAACTGGCAGGCGGGCGGCTGGAGCTGCTGCTCAACGCGCTGGATGCGCCCGATGCGCAGGATCCGCTGGGTCTGACCCGCGCGCAGGTCGCGGCCGACCCGCGCCAGGCCACCGCCGTCGCTCATCAGTACAACACCCGCAAATCAGTGCGCCAGCAGCAGGCCGGCCTGCGCTGGAGCCGCGAGGCCGGCGCGCAGCGGTGGCAGCTGATGGGCTATGCCGGCCAGCGCTCGGTCACCCAGTATCTGGCGATCCCGCCGACGGCCCAGGCCAACCCGTTGCATGCCGGCGGTGTGATCGACCTGGACAGTGGTTATGGCGGCCTGGACGCGCGCTGGAGCTGGCAGGGCGAGGTGGCCGGCCGACCGCTGGACCTGGTCGCCGGGCTCAGTGCGGACCGCCAGCGCCAGCAGCGCACCGGCTACGAGAACTTCGTCGGCAGCACGCTGGGCGTGCGCGGGCGCCTGCGCCGCGACCAGATCGACATCGTGCAGAACGTAGACCAGTTCGCCCAGGCCTGGTGGCAGTGGAGCCCGCGCTGGTCGCTGCTGGCCGGCGTGCGGCACAGTGCCGTGCGCTTCGAATCTGACGACCGCTACATCACCGACCGCAACCCGGACGACAGCGGCCACCGCCGCTACCGGGCCACCACACCCGTGGCCGGGATCAGCTTTGAAGCCCACCCGCAGTGGCGCCTGCATGCCGCCGTGGGCCGTGGCTTCGAGACACCGACCTTCAATGAACTGGGCTATCGCGCCGACGGCCAGGCCGGGCTGGCGCTGGATCTGGCGGCGGCGCGCAGCCGCACGCTGGAGATCGGCAGCAAATGGCATGCACAGGATGGAATGCAGCTGGATGCAAGCCTGTTCCGCGCAGATACCGACGACGAGCTGGCCGTTGCCAGCAATATCGGTGGCCGCAGCACCTACCGCAACATCGGCCGTACGCGGCGCCAGGGCATCGAACTGCAGTACCGGCAGCCGCTGGCCGAGCAGCTGGAACTGCAGTTGGCCTGGACCTGGCTGCAGGCACAGGTGCGGTCGCCGTATCTGACCTGTGCCGGCAGTGGCTGCCGTGTGCCCGATACCCGCGTGGATGCCGGCAGCCGCCTGCCAGGTGTTCCGCGCCAGCAGGCCTTTGCCCGCCTGCAGTGGACCCCCGCGGACTGGCAGTGGGCGGTGGAAGCCACCGCGAGCAGCGATACCGTGGTGAACGACCTGGCCGACGAACGCGCGCCGGGTTACGCCCTGCTGCATCTGGAAGGGGGCCGCCAGTGGCGGCTGCCCGGAGGCGAGCTGCGTGCCTTCGCCCGGTTGGAGAACGTGCTTGACCAGGCCTACATCGGCTCGGTCATCGTCAACGATGGCAATGGCCGCTACTACGAGCCCGGCCCGGGCCGCCGCGCCAGTGTCGGCCTGCAGTGGTCATGGCGCTGACCTGACCGGCGGCGCCTGCGGGACGTCAGTCGGGCGCCTTGGCCGGCACGAACGGTGACGTCGGGTCGCTCGCCGGGAACGTTTCCTCCAGCGCCTCGTCCTGGTTGTCGCTGGCGTGCTGCTTGCGTTCGCGTCGCTTGAGCGGGCTCTCCTGCCCTCCCCGATGGCGGTCGCCGCCGTCCTTGCGGTCCAGCGCGGCCTGTTCAGCCTCGCGCTTCACCGGCAGATGCTCGCCGGACTGTGCGGCGTCGAAGAAGGGCGCGCCCGTGCCACGGAAGTCGGCATCATCGCTGTCGTGCTTGCCGCGCTGCTCGCCGGGAATTGGCGCACGGTTCTCGCGGAGCGGGTCTCGGGAGGTCTCTCGGCTCATGATCAGGTACCTGCGCATGGGGAGGACCACTACACCGCCACTGAGGTAAAGGCACCGCGAACCCTGCGTCATGAACATCTCTGTCACGGCTGGATAACGCTGCCGCCGGTATTCCTGCCCACCCGACCCGCTGCAGGAGCCGGTCATGCCCCGCCTGGAACGCCCCGCCCCGTCCGTGTTCAACGCCCTGCTCGATCCGCTCGGCCAGCGCACCGCGCAGCGCCGGACGCGTCGCCACGAAGATCCGCAGGCCGTGGCCCAGGATTACCTCCAGTACATGCTCAGCGATTACGAGGAACGCCGTGGTCACGGTCATCGCAACTGGCGTGACCTGTGCCCGGTGTATGCCTTCGCACTGACCACACATGCGGCGGACTGGCCGCGTGGGGATGCGGCCGATACCTGCGAGGAGCTGGCCGAGCATTGGGAACAGATGCGAGGGCAGTCGCGGCTGGGCTGGTCGCAGGCGCGGCCGGTGGTGGAAGACGCATGGCGCGCGCTGGATCATATTCCGGCAGCGGCGGTAAGACCCCTGCTGCAGTGACCTGGCCGGGATGCTGCGCGCCTACCCGGCGTGCACGGCATCGACACGGGTGGTTTACACCCGGCACCGGAAGCTGACGGTCCTGCTCAAGCACAGGTGCGCGCATGGCCCGCCCGATCTGGACCGGAACACTCTCCTTCGGCCTGCTCAACGTGCCGGTGTCGCTGATGTCCGGCGAACGCAAGGTCGATCTGCAGTTCCGCATGCTCGATTCGCGCGACCGCAAACCGATTCGTTTCGAACGGGTCAACGCCGATACCGGTGAGGAAGTTCCGTGGAAGGACATCGTCAAGGCCTACGAGTACGACAAGGGCAGCTATGTCGTGCTGGAGGACGGCGACATCCGATCGGCGGCGCCCGAAAGCCATGAGACCGTGGAGGTGGAGACCTTCGTGGACGCGGCGCAGATCGATCCGCGCTACTACGAAAAGCCCTATCTGCTGGTGCCGGGCAAGAAGGCCGAGAAGGGCTATGTACTGCTGCGCGAGACGCTGCGCAGTACCGGCAAGGTCGGCATCGCACGGGTGGTCGTGCGTACCCGCGAGTATCTGTGCGCGGTGATGCCGCACGAGCACGCCCTGGTGCTGATGATCCTCCGCTATCCGCAGGAGCTTGTCGATCCGGAGGACCTCAAGCTGCCCACCGGCACCCTGTCCGAGTACCGCATCACCGGCAAGGAAACGGCGATGGCCGAGCAGCTGATCGAGTCGATGGCTGGCGACTGGGATCCGTCGCAGTATCACGACGAGTTCCGCGAGCGCCTGCAGCAGGTGCTCAACAAACGGATCAAGGCCAAAGGGGGCACCACCCGGGTGGACGAAGAGCCTGCACCGCGCGAGGACGCCACCACCAACGTGGTCGATTTCATGGCCCTGTTGCAGAAGAGCCTGGATGCGAACAAGCGAACCCCCGCGGGCAAGACGGCCGCGCGCAAGGCGCCGGCGAAGAAGGCGGCCGGCAAGACAGGCAGGAAGACCGCGAAGAAGGCAGCGAAGAAGGCAGCGCCACGGCGCAAGGCGGGGTGATCCATGTCGCTGCATCAGTACCGGCGCAAGCGTCGGCTCGGCGGCGGCAACGGGCAGACGCCGGAACCGGACGACCAGCCGGCGCCGGGTGATCGGAAGCGGCGGCCGATCTTCGTCATCCAGCTGCATCACGCCAGTTCGCGCCATTTCGATTTCCGCCTCGAAATGGACGGCGTGCTCAAGAGCTGGGCGGTACCCAAAGGGCCATCGCTGCGCGTTGGCGAGAAGCGGCTGGCGGTGGAAGTGGAAGATCATCCCCTGTCCTATGCCGGCTTCCAGGGCGATATTCCCGAGGGCCACTACGGTGCTGGTCACGTGGAGGTCTTCGACCACGGCACCTGGGCATGCGCGGGTGATCCACTGCAGGCGCTGGCAGCGGGCAAGATCGATTTCGTCCTGCATGGCCAGCGGCTGGCCGGGGGATGGAGACTGGTGCGGACCGCGATGAAGGGACGCCAGGTGCAGTGGCTGTTGATCAAGCGCGAGGACAGCGAGGCCCGCGACGCAGAGGCCGACGACCTGCTGCACGCGCCATTGCGTGAACACCCCGGGAGCGCGAAGAAGATGACGGACAGGAAGACACGCAAGGCGGAGTCGCGCTGGCACGCGCGCGCGCTGAAACTGCAGGGCGCCCGCGACCGCCCGTATCCGCGTGCATTCAAACCACAACTGACCGACCACCGCGATGCCGCGCCCGATGGCGATCGCTGGCTGCACGAGATCAAGTGGGATGGCTATCGCCTGCTGGCCGATCTGCACGGCGGTGAAGTGAAGCTCCGCTCGCGCAACGGGCTGGACTGGACCGGGGACTTCCCTGAAGTCGTGCAGGCCGTGCAGGCGCTGCCGGTTGATGACGCGCGCCTGGACGGTGAACTGGTAGTGCTCGACGAGAAGGGGCGCAGCGATTTCGCCGCCCTGCAGCGGGTCATCGATGGCAGCTCGAAGGTGCCGCTACGCTACCTTCTCTTCGACCTGCCCGGCGTGGCGGGAGTGGACATCAGCGCGGCACCGCTGCTTGAGCGCAAGACGCTGCTCAAGGCGTTGATCGGCGACACGCCCGGAACGCTGGCGTTCAGCGATCACGTCCTCGGCCATGGGCCGCAGGTCTTCGCCGCCAGTGGTAAGGCCGGGTATGAGGGCATCGTCAGCAAGCAGGTGGACGCGCCCTACGTCAACGTGCGTGCGCGCAGCTGGGTGAAGGTCAAGCATGAGGACACCGATGAGTTCCTGATCGTCGGCCATACCGCGCCGAAGGGCTCGCGTGTGGGGTTCGGATCGTTGCTGCTGGCAACTCCCGACAAGGACGGCCTGCGCTACGTGGGTCGCGTCGGCACCGGCTTCGACGATGACAGCCTGCGCGCGCTGGCGCGGACGCTGAAGCCGTTGGCGGTGGAGGACGCTGCGGTGGCGCTGCCCGCGCACGTCCCGTTCCGCGCCGCCAGCGTGCACTGGGTGAAGCCAGTGAGGGTGGCCGAAGTGGCCTTCCGTGGCTGGGGCAAGGAGGGGCTGCTGCGACAGGCCAGCTTCAAGCGGCTGCGCAGCGACAAGAGCGGCGAGGATCTGGCGATGCCTGCAAAGACCACGAGCAGCGACGACGCGGTTGCCATCAGCCACCCTGAGCGTGTGGTCTTCGCGAAGAAGAAGATCCGCAAGGGCGACGTGGCCGACTACTACCGGCAGATGGCGCGCTGGATCCTGCCCGGAATCGTGGGCAGGCCCCTTTCGCTGCTGCGCTGCCCTGATGGCGCGGGCAAGGCCTGCTTCTTCCAGAAGCACCACGGCCCGGGCCTGGGCGACGCCGTGCATGCGGTCCCCCTGCAGCAGAAGAGCGGTCGCGAGGACTACGTCTACATCGACGATGTGCGCGGCCTGCTGCAGCTGGTGCAGATGAACACGCTCGAGCTGCATCCCTGGGGCGCCACGGTCGCCGATCCCGAACATCCGGACCGGCTGGTATTCGATCTGGACCCCGGTGAGGGCGTCGGCTGGAACGAGGTCAAGGTCGGCGCGCGCGACGTGCGCGACCGGTTGCAGGAGATCGGCCTGCGCAGTTTCGTGCGGCTGTCCGGCGGCAAGGGCGTGCATGTGGTGGTCCCCCTGCAGCCCGCCGCCGACTGGGAACAGGCCAAGGCATTCTGCGAGGCCTTCGCGCAGGCGATGGCACAGCAGGCGCCCGAACGCTATGTGGCAACGATGAGCAAGGCCAAGCGCGGCGGTGTGATCTTCATCGATTGGTTGCGCAATACGCGTGGCGCGACCAGCGTCTGCTCCTGGTCGCTGCGCGCCCGCGAAAGTGCGGGCGTGGCGGTGCCGCTGCGCTGGGAAGAGCTTGCGCGGATCAAGGCGGCCGACGCCTTCCCGCTCGACAAGGCGCTGGCACGGGCCAAGCGCCTGAAGGCCGATCCGTGGCAGGGCATCGATGCGGTGAAGCAGACCCTGCCGTCGCTCGATCTGTAGGGCCGGGGCATTGGCCACGGCCCTGCAGCGGCGGGCTCAGAAGTCCGCGCGGATGCCGAAGGTGATGCGACGGCCGGAGAACTCGTACTGGGTCGGGAAGGCCTTGTCGATGGTGTAGCCGGTGGTCTTCTCGTCGAGCAGATTGATCGCCTCCAGGTTCAGCTTCCAGGTGTCGGTGAGGCGGAACCCGATAGAGGCATCGAGCTGGCCATAGGCATCGCGGTAAACCGGATACATGTTCAGATGGATGTACTCGACGTACTTGTCCTTGTAGTTGTACGAGGCGCGCGCGCTGAAGCGATCGTTCTCGTAGTACAGGGTGAAGTTGTACGCCTTCTCGGCCAGGCCTTCCGGCGGCGTCGGGATATCCAGGTCGGATGCACCGGTCAGCGAATTGTCGAGCTGGGTGTAGTTGGCATTGATGCCCCAGCCTTCCAGCGCCGGGTGCAGCATCGACAGCGGCAGCTGCGCGACCAGTTCCACGCCGGTCACCTTGTACGAGCCATCGGCGTTGACCGGCTGGTAGACCTCGAAGTCGTAGTAGCCGTCCAGCGAACCGTTGGCGTTGAGTTTCTCCACGTTCGGCACGATGCCGGTCAACGACTGCCGCACTACGCCGTCGATCTTCTTGGAGAAGTACGACGCGGCCAGCAGGCCACCGTTCTGCAGGTACTTCTCCAGGCCCACTTCCCACTGCCTGGCGGTGGTCGGCTTCAGTGCCGGGTTGCCGTCCATGAAGCGGAAGCTGCTCCAGCTGACGGTGCGGCGGTAGGCAATGTCGGTCAGCGACGGACGCATCAGCGTTTCCGAGGCAGCACCGCGCAGCACCAGGCCGTCGGCGATCTCGGCGGTCATGTTGAAGCTGGGCAGGATCCTGCTGTAGTCGCCGCTGCTGGAGATCGGTGTGGCGGTGAAGCCGTTGCTGCCATCCGGGTTCTGCACCGGATGGAAGCCTGACGAATCGACGTCGGTGTCGATCGAACGCACGCCGAGGTTGGCGTACACCGGCACCTGTCCGATATCGAAGTAGAGATCGGCCATGGCATACAGGGCCAGGGTCTTCTCCTTCACCTCGTAGTACTGGCCCGGATCGATCGGGGTTTCATAGCCCGGGTAGCGGAACGTAGCGCGCGCATAGGCGTTGGAAACCTGCTGCCAGTCCAGGTCGCTCGGGCGATACGCACCACCCGGTGCCAGCTGGCTGATCCACACCGGGTTGCTGTCGGCCAGCGTGCGCGTATTGACCCACGCGGCGCTGCCGGCGGCCGGGCCCTGGATCTTGCCGCTCCCGAACGCGCGTTCCTTGGTCTTGTCGGTGTAGCGCGCGCCGAACTGCACGCCGCTCAGTGCCGGGAAGAAGGCCAGGTTCATCTGCCGCCTCAGGTCGAGCTGCGCGGCGTACTTGTCATCCTTCACCTTCTCCAGCTCGGTCTCGTACGCTTCGAACAGGTACTTGTCCGCGGCGTTGTACATGTCGAAACCGCCGATTGTGCTCGGCACGGTCTCGCCACCGTTGCGGGTCCAGCGCGTGCGCGACGGCGCGTAGGCCACGTGCTTGAGGTTGGCGTAGTCCGAGTCCTTGCGCGCGCCGGAGTAGCCGACCAGCGCGTCGATGTCCCAGTTGCCCACCTTCCAGTCCAGCGTGCTGCTGAACTGACGGTAGTCGGTATCGGCGTTGCGTTCCTTGCTCAGGATTTCGTGCTGGGTGGCGGTGTAGGACACGTCCTTCAGCACGGTGATGCCGTAGGCCGACAGCGTGTCACGGTCGTAATCGTGGATGGTGTCCAGCGTGCTGCGGCTGGAGGCCGAGTACGCTGCGGCATCGTACTCGTCCTCGTGCGTGTCGTAGCCGCCGAGCATGGCGTCGAAGCTGAGCGAGAACGTGTCGCTGGGCTTGAACTGCAGCGAGGCGGTGGCGCCCCACTGGTCCTGCTCGTTGAGGTAGACGCGGTCGCCGACCTTGTCCTGGAAGACAATCCGGCTGGTTTCATCCTTGTCCATCCGGTTGCTGACGACGATGCCGGCATCGCGCGCCAGCACCGCGGCGGCCTGCGAACCGCGCGTACCCGACGCCTCCAGGAAGCGGCCCATGGGACGGAAGTTGATGCCTGAGTTGGAGTCGGTGCGGTTGCTGCGCTTGGCCTTGGAGAACGACACCAGGCCGCCCCAGTTGCCCCAGGTGTCACTGGCGAGGAAGGAGATCTTCGGATCGATCTTGCCGTTGATCGAGTTGTGCGAAGCTTCGGCCGACGCACTGAACTTCGGCTCGGGGAAGTCGAATGGCTTGGCCGTTTCGATGTAGACCGAGCCGGCGATGCCGCCTTCCTCATCGGCGGCGGTCGGCGACTTCTGCACGGTCACCGTCTGCACCACGTCCGAGGCGAAGATGTCGAACTGCACGTCACGTCCGCCACTGCCGGACGCCGTCGCCAGGTTGTTGATCGAGACCAGGGTGAACTCGCTGGGCAGGCCGCGCACGCTGACCCTGCTGCCCAGGCCCTTGTTGCGTTCGATGGTGACGCCCGGCATGCGCTGCAGCGCTTCGGCGAGATTCTGCTCGGGAAAATCGGCCACGTCGGTGGCGACGATCGAGTCGGAGAAGCCGATGTTGGCGCGCTTCAGGTCGACGGCGCGCTCCAGGCTCCGTGCATAGCTGCCGGTCACGGTGACCGTGTCCAGCTGCTGCAGCTGTTGGCGGGTATCGCCTTCGATCGCCTCCTCGGCCATCGCTTCGACGGGCAGCACGGCCAGGCCGCCGATCAGCACCGCATGCACGGCGCGGGACAACAGCTTCGCTTGGGAGGCCGCGGCGGCGGCCTCCCGGGTCTGGTAACGCATCGGATGATTCCCCGGTTCCCTGTGGTGTCTTACGCCGCGCCTGTTCCCGGGTTCCGTGGGTACAGGCCCCTGCGCCGCGTTGCCGACGTTCGGCGGGCACCGAGCCTAGGGGGAGATTGTTAAGCCTGTGTTGCGCTGCGTGAGGGCCGGCGTCCGAACCCCCATCCCAGCAGCAGCTGCACCGGCAGTGATACCAGCAGGCCGATGACGAACCAGCGTGGGAAATCCGCGCCGAGCGTCCACAGGCCGTAGCCTGCGCCCAGCACCAGCAGCGACCAGATCGAGGTGCCGTGCGCGCGCGGCCAGCAGGGCGCGTAGTAGGTGGCGAAGGCGATCGCGGCGATGCCGCCGAGCACGGTGAACGCCAGGTCCCAGCCCAGCTGCGCTTCGCTGCCGGGATGCAGGCCGAGCAGCGCAGGCAGCCAGCCACCGGCACTGGTGACCAGGGCAAGCGCGAGCAGCGCGCCAGCCAGGGCGACGATGGAAAGAAAGACAGTCTTGAGCATGCCGGGCATGGCCGCATTGTACGGCCGGACCGGCAGGGTGATGGCTTACAGCAGCTGCCTCAGCATCGCCTTCAGGCGTCGCCCTTCCTGCTGGAAGTAGTCGCGCTGCTCACGCCAGGCCGGGAACCGTTGCTCGACCTCCTGCCAGAACGCCGGCGAGTGGTTGGGCTGGATGAGGTGGCAGAGCTCATGCACCAGCACATACTCGAATGCCTGCGGACGCCCCAGGACCAGCGCAAGATCCAATGCCATGCTGCCATCGGGAGCCAGCGAACCCCACTGCGAGGACATCACCTTCAAGCGCAGGCGGCTGGGTGCCCGTGGCAGGCCGGGTAGATAGCGCGGCAGCCAGCGGCCCACGTCGGCGCGGGTCTGCGCCTCGAAGAACTCGCGCAGCAGACGGCGCAGGGTCGCGTCACCGGCACGGGTCGGCCACTGCAGGCAGGCGCCGTGCTCGTCGATGTCCAGGCGTGCGTAGCGGCCTTCCTGCCAGCGCAGCGGCAGCAGCTCCCCGCGCAGGGGCAGCACTCCGTCCACGCCGGGCTGCAGCGGTGCGGGCAGGCCCTGGCCCTGGTACTGGCGCAGCTGCAGTGCCAACCAGTCGCGATGCTGCTCCAGGAAACGTTCGCCCATCACCAGGCTGGCGCGCGGCGGCAGGGTCAGGCGCGCGCCGCGTTCGTCGACGCTGAGCTTGATGCGGCGCGCGCGCGGATCGCGTACGCGCAGCACGTCGATCTCGGCATCCTCCAGGCGCAGGCGAACGGTATCGCGCTGCACGGTGGCGGGCGGTGTGGGCGAGATCAGGCGGCGCAGCAGGCGGCTCATGCAGCCAGCATAGCGCTGCTTCGGGCCGCTGGATGACCGGCGGCCCACGCGGTGCCTGTTCAGTCAGCCTTGCTGAGCTTGAACGCCTCTTCCAGCAGCAGGAACAGGCGGCGGATCTCGGCGCTCTGCAGGGCGAACCGTGCGTCGAACTCGGCGCGACGGCCCTCCTCGTCGGCATGCTCGAGCTGGTCCAGGGCGCCGTCGAGGAACTTCAGCTTGCGCACGATCAGGTCGTCGCCGATGACGAAGGACAGGTTGTCTTCGAAGATCAGCGCCAGCTTGGTCACCTGCTTGCCGGCGTCCAGGTGCTTGTCGATCTCGTCGCAGCGCAGCTCCTGGTGCTGGCACTTGACCACCGCACCGCCCTCCACCGGATCCTTCATCTCGCACTCCTCGCCCAGGCTGAGCCCGGTCGGCAGCGGTTCGCCGGCGATCCAGCCGGTCAGGATCGAACGCGGCGCGACTTCGGCGTTCAGCGGCATTGCCGGGAAGCTGCCGAGCAGGCCACGGATGTCGGACATGAAGTACTCGCCGGTCTTGCGGCTGGACGTATCCACCGCGACGTAGCCGTGCTGCAGGTCGATGAAGGCGTCGTTGCGCGAGGACTTCACGAAGGCGCGCGGCAGCAGTTCATGCAGCAGGTCGTCCTTCATGCGCTTGCGTTCGCGGCCGCCGGGGCGCCGGCCTTCCTTCTCCTCGATCTCCTCCAGCTTGCGCTCGAGCAGGTCGTTGACCACGGCTGCCGGCAGGATCTTGTCCTCGCCGCCGACCGTCAGCCACAGGTGCTCGGCGATGCGGTGCGAGAGCAGTTCCTTCTCCTCGCGGCCGAACGGTGAAATGAAGCCGCGCGAATTCATCTCCAGCGCGCCGACCGGCTTGAGCACGGCGTGCGGCAGCAGCGTATCGATTTCAGAAAAATCAGTGGCGGTCGGGAAACGGAAGAACGTCAGGTTGCGAAAGAACATGGATTTCCGGATGGCAAAGAGAAAGGGCGACCGACCTTATGCGGTGGGCGTCTCGGGATCTGCGTCGGCGTCGACCGGGGTACCGGCCAGCCAGGCATGGGCATCGGGCAGCGGTGCGTCATCGCGACGGCCCAGCGCCATGAAGTCGAACAGGGACGTGTCGGCCAGCTGCGAGGGCCGGACCTGGCCCATGGCGCGCGCGATCTGCTCGATGCGGCCGGGGTGGTCCCTGTCCCACTGCTTGAGCATCAGGCCGACCTGGCGGCGCTGCAGGTTTTCCTGGCTGCCGCACAGGTTGCAGGGGATGATCGGGAACCGGCGTGCCTGCGCGTACGCGACGATGTCGCTTTCGCGCACGTAGGCCAGTGGCCGGATCACCACGTGCCGGCCGTCATCGCTGCGCAGCTTCGGCGGCATGCCCGACAGCTTGGCGTGGTGGAACAGGTTCATGAAGAACGTGGCCACCATGTCGTCGCGGTGGTGGCCGAGCGCGATCTTGGTGAAGCCATGGGTCTCGGCATGGTGGTACAGCGCGCCGCGGCGCAGGCGCGAGCACAGTGAACACATCGTCTTGCCTTCCGGAATCACCCGGCTGACCACCGAATAGGTGTCCTGCTCGATGATGTGGTACGGCACCCCGAGCCCGGCCAGGTACTCCGGCAGCACATGCTCGGGGAAGCCCGGCTGCTTCTGGTCCAGGTTCACCGCCACCAGTTCGAACGGCACCGGTGCCTTCTTCTGCAGCTGCACCAGCATGTCCAGCAGGGTATAGCTGTCCTTGCCGCCGGACAGGCAGACCATGATCCTGTCGCCGGCCTCGATCATGCCGAAGTCGGCGATCGCCTCGCCCACCTGGCGGCGCAGGCGCTTGGCCAGCTTGTGCTGCTCGCGCTCGGCCGCGCGCGGATCGCGGGGCGTGCGCGGCAGGGGGTCGGGAAGGGAGATCACGGCACTCATGCCTGCCATTCTACCGGCTTGGAGCGGCCCCGGCCGGGGAACGGTCCGGCCCTCTCCCGGTGGTCATCATCGCTGTGTATGCTCGGAGGCTGTGGACACCTACAGCCCCGCCGAGATCGCCGAACGCCTCGCCGCCCTGCGCGCCGAGCACCGCCTGCTGGATGAACAGATCACCCGCATGGCGGCCAATGGCGAGGACGAGCTCGAGTCCAAACGCCTGAAGCGGCGCAAGCTGCAGCTGAAGGACTGCATTACCCGGCTGGAAAGCCTGCAGATTCCCGACGAGCCGGCGTGAGACGGGCTCAGGTGGGTGCCAACCTTGGTTGGCACGACTGGAAGGTGTGTGGACCAAGGTCCACACCCACCGTAGGACCCGGCGCGACCTTCAATCCTGCGGCGCAGGCTCGTCCGGGCGTGCGGCTTCCGGGCTGACCCGCTCGATGGTGTGGCGCAGTTCGCGACCGAGGATGAACTTGGCGTCCTTGGCCCAGGCATCCAGGCGCTGGTCGAACAGCAGCTTGCTGTTCTCGTCGGGCCATACCAGGCGCAGTTCGCGCAGCTTCTGGATGAAGCTGCGGAACAGGGCCTTGTCGAAGAACTCCGGTGCCGCCGGCGCGTAGAGCAGGCTCAGGCGCTGTGCGGCCTGCTGGCACAGGCTTTCCAGTTCGGCGGCGCCGAGCGTGCCCGGCCCGTTCTTCACCAGCACCGAAATGGCGATGTAGTAGCGCTCGAAGGCCTGCTGCAGGGAGTGGCCGATCGCACGCAGGCGGAACACTTCGTCGGTCTGCCCGGTGTTGCGGGCAAGAATGCCGCCATCGTCCTCGTTGACGTTCTGCAGCAGTCCCTCACGCACGAACACGTCGATGGTCTGGTCGATGCGCTGGGCGAACTCGTCCTCGGTCCACGGCAGGAACAGCTCGGCCTGCAGGAACGGGTAGACGGTGCGGCCCAGCTGGACCAGGCCGGTGCGGCTCATGCGGCGGTTGTTCTGGAAACAGCACGCCACCCACGAGGAGGCGGTGAACAGGTGCAGCACGTTGTTGCGGAAGTAGCTCAGCAGCACCGCGGTGTCGCCGCTCACACTGAGCACGTCGCCCAGCGGGTGCTTGATGCGGGTGAGGACGTTGATCTCCTCGGCGTGGGCGATGATCCGCTCCGGCGAATGCGGAGTCACCGTCACCCGGTCCGAATACGGCATCTCGACCAGCAGGGTCTTGCACAGTTCGATCTGCGCGATCAGGTCCGCCTCGCCCATTGCATGCTTGGGCGTGGACAGCAGGGCCAATGCCAGCAGATTGATCGGATTGACGTCCGCCGCACCATTGATGCGTTCCTGGATGCGCTCGGCCAGTGTATCGACAGTGGTCGACAGCCATGCCGGCTTCTCGTCTTCCGGCACCGCCTCACCCTTCCACTCCGGCGCCTTCTCGGCCAGCACGTCGTTCAGCGCGATCGGCTCGCCGAAGTTGACCACCACCTGCCCGTAGTTCTGCTTGAGCACCTTGGGGATGCCCCACAGCAGCTGCCAGATCGATTCCTTTTCCTTCGGTCGGCCGGAGAGTTCGTCCAGGTAGCTGCCGCCTTCCATCAGCTTCTCGTAGCCGATGTAGACAGGCTGGAACAGCACCGGCTTGCGCGGCTGGCGCAGGAAGGCACGCAGGGTCATCGAGATCATGCCGCCCTTGGGCTGCAGCAGGCGGCCGGTACGCGAACGGCCGCCCTCGACGAAGTACTCGATGGAATAGCCACCGGCCACCAGCTGCGCGACGTACTCGCTGAGCACCGCCGAGTACAGCGCGTTGCCGCGGATCGAGCGGCGGATGAAGAACGCGCCGCCCTTGCGCAGCAGCGTGCCGACCACCGGCAGGTTGAGGTTGATGCCCGCCACGATGTGCGGCGGCACGATGCCGCGGTCGTACAGCAGGTAGGACAGCAGCAGATAGTCCATGTGGCTGCGGTGGCTGGGCACGTACACCACTTCATGGCCCGGCGCGGCCGCCTTGAACTTGTCCAGATGGTGAACCAGCACACCGGCATAGATCCGGTTCCAGACATGGCTGAGCATGAAGCTGGCCGAGCGCACCACCGGGCTGGAATAGTCCGCAGCGATTTCCCAGGCGTAGGCATGCGCCTTCTTCCAGGCATCGGCCGGCTTGGAATTGTCGCGCTTGGCCTGCGCGGCGATCGCTTCGCGTACCGGCTCGGCGGCCAGTACCTGGTCCACCAGCAGGCGGCGGGTGGAAAGGTCCGGGCCGATCACCGATTCGCGGATACGGCGGAAATGGGTGCGCAGCACGCGTTGCAGCTTGCGCACCGTACGTTCGGGCTCCAGGCCCTCGTTGACGGTGGAGCGCAGCGAAATCGGCGGAGCGAAGCGGACGATGGTGCTGCGGCCGTTGAGCAGGACCGCCAGCAGGCGGCGGAAACGGCCGACCAGGGCCCAGTTCTCCGAGAACAGTACGGCAAACCACCCGCTCTGCTTGTCCGGCGCGCGGCCGACGAAGATCGACACGGGCACCAGGTGCACGTCCAGATCCTCATGCACGCGATGCGCCTGCAGGACTTTGGCCAGCGAATCGGAATGAGTCTTGGCGCCACGCTGTTCCGGAATCAGCGAGTTGCTGGAACTGCGCCGCGACAGTGCCAGGTAGGCGCGTTTGCGACCGGTCGGGTCGCCGGCCAGCGGCACCAGCGGTGACGGCAGGCCCGCCTGGCGGCACGCCTTGTCCAGGATCAGCGCGTTGGACAGCCCGTAGTCTTCCAGCACGTACATCACCGGGCGGCCATCGTTGTACTGGCCCGGATCCTCAGGTTCGATCTTCAGCGACAGCCACGGCTCGACCAGGCGGCCGAGCAACCGTGCCCACAGCGGGCGGCGGCCAGGAGGACGGGCGTGCACGGGCGGCGGCACCGGATTCGGGCCGGTACTGGTCGAGGGGGACGCCAGCGCCGTTTCGGCGGGCGTCGACTGGGATTCTTCGCCGGGGAACGGCAGCGGGTTCTGTTTCGACATCGGCGCCATTATGGCTTAGGCGGCGGCATTGCCGCTTCTTCGCCTGCATCGGCGGGTTCGGCCGGGGCGGGCGCGGCTGTCGCACGGGCCGCGTCGGCCTGGCGCAGTATCGCGTCGGTATCGGCCAGAGTGCGGGTCAGGTACCAGTGACCTGCGCGCCGGCTCAGCGGCAGCTGCAGGGTCAGCTCGCGCCCGGCCAGGTCGTACTGCAGGCGGACCAGCGCGTTGTCGCCCTCCAGTGACAGCACTTCGCCGCGGATGCTGCGCAGGGCTTCGTCCACCCCCAGCCCGTAGCTGGCCAGCACGGCCTTGAGCGTGTGGATGAACGGCGCCAGCTGCTGCAGGCTGCCCTCCATCCCCGCGGCCTGCAGGCCGGCATCATCCTCGAAGCCGACCTGGGTGGCGGCGCCGACGAGCGCGGCGATGCTGCTGCGCGCCCGTGCGCGATCGCTGATCGGTGCGCCCTGCGCCCAGCCGGACAGGGCCTCCACCAGGGCGATGTAGTGGGCCTGCTGGCTGGGCGTGTATCCCTTCTGATGGCGCAGGTACTGCACCCCGAAGTTGCCCATCGACTGCGCGGCCTGGCGCACCGCGCCGGACTGCCCGGCCAGCTGGCGGTCGAAACTGCGCTGCAGTTCGGCGCTGGCGCCGGGCCTGCGCAGGGCGGCCAGCATCGGCAGCAGCTGGTCACCCAGCGGCAGTTCGGTCAGCGGCCATTGGCTGTGTCCGTCCGCCCAGGCCTGCTGCAGCCGCTGGTACTGGCTGGGGGGCACCGACAGCTTCGCGTAGCCGAGCAGATCGTCCTCGGCCAGACGCTGCGCCATCGCCTGCACGGCGGCCACCGGTTCGGCTGCCGGTCGGGCCGGATCACTGCCTGGCTCGCGGCACGCGGCCACGGCCAGCAGCACCATGGCCGCCAGCCCCCACCCTCGTGCAGACTTCGTTCGCACTACCGTGCTCATGCCTTCGGACTCCCCGGACCGGTCCGCATCTTGCGGCCTGCAAGGTGACAGCGGCAAGCCGGGACGTCACGGTTTCCAGCCAAGGGGGTCAGATCCCTCTGCTGCGGCAGAAGGGATCTGACCCCAGCGCCGCCACCGGGATAAAAAAAGAGCCCGGATCACGGGGATCACAGGCTCCTCAAGCCGGCTCGAGGCCGGAGGACAGTGTTGTGGCGCAGGTCCGGTCCGAAGACCGGATGGCGCGATCCTACGCCGCCGCACAACTTAAGGCAACACATGATGTAATGTTATTCAAGTTATTGATTTTATTGAATCAATCGCGTTGCCACACGGATTCGATGAAATCCACGGCATGTTTTTCGGCGATTCGGGCATAAACCCCCGGGTAGCCAGCCAGGGCACAGCCTTCGCCCCAGCTGACGATGCCGAACTGGGTCCAGCCCTCCCGCAGGCGCAACAGCAGGGGCCCGCCCGAATCGCCCTGGCAGCTGTCGATGCCCTCGCGACCGGCACAGATCACCTTGCCGCGGGCCAGCTCGCCGGCGTACGCCTGCTGACATTGCGCGAAGGGCACGAAGGGCGTCCGCACCGCCTGCAGCTCGGTCGGGTAGATCACGTCGTCATCGATGCCGGTGTCACCCCAGCCGATCACGGTGAAATCACGACCCGGCTTGAGATAGCTGGCGTCCGGACGCAGGCGCAGGGCAACCGGCTGCACGTCGGCCAGCGGCGCGCTGAGGTGGATCAGGGCCACGTCGTGCTCCAGGGTGTTGCCGCTGTTGAAGGCCGGGTGCACGTGGATCGCCCTGATGTTGGACGCTCGAGGCGATGGCGCGGTGGCCAGCGTGGTGCTGCCGGCCAGCACCGCCAGCCGCGCGGGCGAGTTGCCCTGTACGCAGTGCGCTGCGGTCAGGATCCAGGACGGCGAGATCACCGTGCCGCCGCAGACGTGGCGGTCGAAGTCACTGTCCCCCAGCTCCAGGCCCTGCAGGCTGACCATGAACGGATACTCGCCGGGCACGGCCGGGGCGCCGCCGATGATGTGGGGCGACCCGGTCGCCGGTGCTGCTGCGGTGGCAGGAAAGATGGCAGCGGCCAGCAGGCCACCGAACAGCAAAGAGGTGCTGCGATACATATCCTTGTACTCCCTCTATCGATGATTGGAACCGGCGAAGCCGCGGTCCACGCCGGTGCATCGATTGGAAGGGCGACCACCCCCGCGCACTGCGAGCGGGCTCACAGTTCATCGGTGTGGGGACGGTCGCGTCATTACGGGAGCCACAATTGCGAACGCCATCCCGCATGCAGCGCGATGGCGTTCATGATGTCACCGTGATCGCTGTTGGTGCGGGACTCAGCGTGCAGCCAAAGCCGACGCGATTTCCTGCTGGATCGACCGCGCCGCTGCCTGCGGATCGGCCGCCAGGCGGATCGGTCGACCGACCACGATGGCGTCGGCGCCATCGGCAAACGCCTGGGCGACGCCGACGGTACGCTTCTGGTCGTCGCCGACCGGACCCCCGGGGCGGATGCCCGGGCAGACGATCGAGAAGCCGGCACCGGTCGCGGCACGGATCGGCGCGGCTTCCTGGCCTGATGCGATCACTCCGTCGATACCGGCGGCCTGCGCGGCCAGCGCGCGCTCGACCACCACGTCCACCGGCTCGCGGTCGATTCCCATCTGCGCCAGGTCCGGACGCCCCATCGAGGTCAGCACGGTGACCGCCAGCAGGCGCATGTCGCCGGTGCTGGCCGCGGCGCAGGCTTCCATCATTGCCGGATGCCAGCCGTGGATGGTGGCGTAACTGACCGGCCACTGCGACAGCCGCCGGATCACCGCCGCCGCGGTAGCGGGGATGTCGAAGAACTTCAGATCGACGAACACGCGCTTGTCGCGGCGCGCCAGCTCATCCAGCACCTGGAAGTAGTCACCGGACGCCAGCAGTTCCATGCCGATCTTGTAGAAAGCCACGCTCTCGCCGAGGCGGTCGACCCACTCCAGTGCCTGTACGCGGTCAGGGACATCCAGCGCGAAGATCAGGCGCTCATCGTCGCGCAGCGGCAGCGGTGCGCGGCTCACGGCGCGTAGTCCAGGGCAGCGCGCTTGGCATCATGGCGTGCCTGGCGCGACTGGCTGTAGTCATTGTTGAACTGCGCCGGCTCGAAGCCGCCGTAGGTCGGGTTCGGCAGCATCCACCAGCGCTCGCCGAACCAGTCGTGGTACTGCTGCAGCAGTGCGTCACGCCCTTCATTGGTGTTGGCGGTCACTTCCACGAAGTCGCCCAGCTGGTCGCCGAACTGCATCAGCACGCGGTACTTCTGCCCGGCCAGGCGCCGGCGGCAGTTCTTCTCGCTGCCGGCCTGCTCGCAGCCTTCGACCACGGTGCCCAGGCCCAGGAACACGCTGTCATCGGCGACCGGCAGGCCCTGCTCGCGCAGGTTGGCCAGGGTCGCTTCCTTCAGGTGCACGGCGCGGTTGGAGATGTACAGAAGGGTCACGCCGCGGGCATTGGCCGCCTTGGCGAAATCGACTACGCCGGGAATCGCCTTGGCCTTCTTCTCCGCGACCCACTGGTCCCAGCTCAGCTCGTCGTATTCCTTGCCATCGCGCACCAGGCGCGCCTGGTAGGGCGAGTTGTCCAGCACGGTTTCGTCCACGTCCAGCACCACCGCGGGCTTCAGGCCCTTGGCCTCGTTGCCGCGCTCTTCCGGCACCAGCGCGTCCCAGTGGGCTTCCTTCAGCGCGCCGTCCAGGCGGTCGGCGGCGGCACGGTAGGTCTGCTCGGTGATCGCGCGGTACTCCTGCGCGCGCTGCATCCACAGCACCGCGTTGAGGTTGTCGTTGGCGGTCGCTTCGCCGGCCGCCCCGGTCTTGGCAGCCGGGGCCACCGGAGCGGCCGCGTCGGTGGCCGGGGTCTCGACGCGCTTGCAGGCGGACAGACCCAGCAGCGCCGTGGCGAGCAGGGTGAGGGACAGGGAAACAGGACGACGCATGGCATTCACCGGCAACAGATATCGGCTCATTTTACCGGCAAAGGTGCCATCGGGACGGCTATGCTTGGCGGTTGACCCGATGCCTTCCCGGAGGCCGCCATGACCGATGCCATCCAGACCCCCGACCGTCCCCTGCTCGACCCCGTGCAGGCCCGCCTGCTGGGCTGCCTGGTGGAGAAGGAGGCGACCACGCCGGACACCTACCCGCTGACGGTCAACGCCGCCCAGTCGGCCGCCAACCAGAAGACCGCGCGCGAGCCGGTGATGAACGTCGACGCCGGCAGTGTCCAGCACGCGCTGCGCCAGCTGGAGTCGATGGGCCTGGCGCGCCAGCACTTCTCCTCGCGTGCAGACCGCTACGAGCATCGCCTGCAGGCCGCGCTGGACCTGACCCGGCAGCAGACCGTGCTGCTGGCGATGCTGCTGCTGCGCGGGCCGCAGACACTGGGCGAGCTGGTCACGCGCAGCGAGCGCCTGTACCGCTTCGCCGACACCGACGAAGCCCGCCACGCCATCGAGCGCCTGCAGCAGCGTGAGCTGCTCATCGTGCTGCCGCGCGCCAGCGGCCAGCGCGAGGACCGCTACATGCACCTGCTGTGCGGCGAGGTGGACGCGGCGGCACTGGCGGCACGGTACGCAGGCGGTGCCGGTGGCAGCGAGCCGGCCGACCCGGGCCTGGCTGAACGGGTGGCCCAGCTGGAAGCGGCAGTGGCCGAACTGCAGGCGCAGCTGGCGGACCTGCGCGGCTGAGGCGGCCCGCCGGGCCTGGCCCAACGCTGTCGATGCGGTGCAGGCGGACTAGCCGACCGGCGCCGCTCCCGGCGTGGCATACAGACGGCTGGGCGTGGCGATGCCGGGCAGCTGGATGACCCCCCGTTCGCACATGCCCAGGCCCAGCAGGATTTTCCCGGACACGACGTTGTCCAGGTCGGTGATGCCATAGAGGTCCTGCAGGCCAAGGGCGCCGCGCGCGTGGGTGAAGACCGCCCGCGCTGCTTCCCCCGCGTAGCCGTGCCCCGTGTACTCCGACAACAGTGCATAGCCGATGTCCGGTCCCGGCAGGCCGTCGCGCCGGACCAGCCCGGCATTGCCCAGCCAGGCGCCATCGGACAGACGCTCGATGGCATACATGCCGAACCCGTTCAACGCATAGCTGTGCAGCACGCGCAGGGCGATGTACTCGCGGGCCTGCGCTTCGCTGTGCACGTTGCGGTCACCAATGAAGCGCACGAAACCAGGATCGTTGAGCAGCGCCAGCATCGGCGCTGCATCGCGATCAGGCTCGATGCGGCGGAGCCGCAGGCGTTCGCTTTCGATGGGATGCATGCGCAGACCTGTGGGTGGAGAGGCCCGATTGTAGGGCGATGTGCTGGGGTCAGAGCCCTTCCCTGCGGGAAGGGATCCGACCCCGGTCAGTCGAACAGGGCCTCGATCGCCGCCAGTCCCGCCGTTGCCCGCTCCTTCTTGCGCGCGGCATCGGCCACCGGATCGGCGCCGTCGCGCTGGATCTCCTCGGCCGGGATCTCGTCGAAGAAGCGGCTGGGCTTGAGCCGCACATGCTCGCCGAACTTGCGGGTGAGCTTGCTGTAGCTCATCCACAGCTGGATCTTGGCGCGGGTGATACCCACGTACAGCAGCCGCCGCTCCTCCTGCAGGTTGCCTTCGTCGAGGCTGACCTGGTGCGGCAGCACGCCGTCCTCGCAGCCGACGATGAAGACATACGGGAACTCCAGGCCCTTGGAGGCATGCAGGGTCATCATCCGCACCTGGTTGCCGCCCTCATCCTTGTCGCTGCGCGACAACAGTGCCAGCTGGCCGGCCAGATCGGCGGCGGTGGCACCGCGCGGACCGCCTTCAAACCACTGCGCAAGTTCCTCGATGTTGTTGGCGCGGCGCTGGTAGCTGGCCTCTTCCTTGGCCTGCTGGCGCAGCTCGCTGAGCAGGCCCGATTCCTTGGCGACCTTGCGGATCATGTCACCGGAGCTGACCTGCCGCATCTGTGCGCGCAGGTCGCGCAGGATGTCGGTGAAACGCGCCAGGCTGTTGGCAGCGCGCGGCGGCAGCTGTGACAGCGCGCCGATCGCCTCGGCCGCCTGGGCCATCGGCATGTCTTTTTCCGATGCCAGTTCGGCCAGCTTGGCCAGCGTTCCGGCACCCACGTCACGCTTGGGCGCCTGCACGGCACGCATGAATGCGGTGTCGTCGTCCGGGTTCACCAGCAGCCGCAGCCAGGCCAGCGTGTCCTTCACTTCCTGGCGCTCCAGGAACATGGTGCCGCCGGTCAGGTGATAGGGAATACGCAGCAGCTGCATCGCCTTCTCCAGCGGCCGCGACTGGAAGTTGCCGCGGAACAGGATGCAGAAGTCACTCCACGGCACGTTGCGCGACTGCGCCACGAAGGCGATCTCGGCGGCCACCTTCTCTGCCTCGTGCTCGCTGTTGCGGCATTCCCATACGCGGATGCGCTCACCGTCGGCCTGATCGCTCCACAGCTTCTTCAGGTGCTCGTGCGGGTTGTTGGCGATCAACGCATTGGCCGCGCGCAGCACGCGGTTGGAGCAGCGGTAGTTCTGCTCCAGCTTGATGATCTCCAGCGTGGGATAGTCGCGCCCCATCTGCTGCAGGTTCTCGGGGTTGGCGCCACGCCAGGCGTAGATGGACTGGTCATCGTCACCCACGCAGGTGAAGTTGCCCTTGTCCCCGGCCAGCTGCTTGAGCAGGCGGTACTGCGCGTCGTTGGTGTCCTGGCATTCGTCCACCAGCAGGTAGCCGATGCGTTCGCGCCAGGCCAGGGCGATCTCCGGGTTCTCCTCCAGGATCTGCACCGGCAGGCGGATCAGGTCGTCGAAGTCGACCGCGTTGAACGCGGTCAGGCGCAGCTGGTAGCGCTCGTAGACGCTGGCTGCTTCCTTCTCGCGGTTGCTGCGCGCGGCAGCCATCGCCTGCTCGGGCGAGAGACCGGCATTCTTCGCCCGCGACACCAGGTTCTTCATGTCCTCGATATCGTCGGGCTTGGCGCCATGCATCAGGTCCTTGATCTGCGCGGCGGCGTCGTCGGCATCGAAGATCGAGAAGCCGCGCTTCAGGCCCACCGCCGCATGCTCGATCTGCAGGAACTTCAGGCCCAGGGCGTGGAAGGTGCAGATGGTCACCTCGTCGGCGTCCTGCTCGCGCAGACGCTTGGCCACACGTTCGCGCATCTCCTTGGCCGACTTGTTGGTGAAGGTGATCGCGGCGATGCGGCGGGCCGGGTAGCGGCCGCAGCCGATCAGGTGGGCGATCTTCTCCACGATCACGCGCGTCTTGCCGCTGCCGGCACCGGCCAGCACCAGCAACGGGCCTTCGATGTGCAGGACGGCGGCGGCTTGGGGAGGATTGAGACCGTGCATGGGAGGGGGATTGTAGCGGGGCCGGGTGAGGACCACAGCCGGACCGCCGGTGGGGTTGCTGAACAGCTTCGGCCAACCGTGGCTGCGGCGTACAATCCGTCGATGGCCAAGCTCTACTTCTACTACTCGGCGATGAACGCCGGCAAGACCACCACCCTGCTGCAGAGCGCGCACAATTACCGCGAGCGCGGCATGCGGGTGGCGATCCTGACCCCGCGCCTGGATGATCGCGCGGGCGCAGGCGTGGTGGCCTCGCGGATCGGGCTGCGCGCCGAAGGCATGGCGTTCGACCGCGACACCGACCTGCAGCGCTGGGCCGAACAGGACCTGGCATCGAACGGGCCGATGGGCTGCCTGCTGGTGGACGAAGCACAGTTCCTGACCCGCGCGCAGGTCTGGCAGCTCAGCGAAGTGGTCGACCAGCTGCGCATCCCGGTGCTGTGCTACGGGTTGCGCACCGATTTCCGCGGTGAACTGTTCGAAGGCAGCCAGTACCTGCTGGCATGGGCCGACGAGATGCAGGAGATCAAGACCATCTGCCACAGCGGCAAGAAGGCGATCATGACCGTCCGCGTGGATGAGCATGGGCATGCCGTGCAGGACGGCCCGCAGGTGGAGATCGGCGGCAACGACCGCTATGTGTCGGTGAGCCGGGCCGAGTTCAAGAAGATCACCCGCGGTGAAGGCCGCATCGAGCCGATGCAGGCGCCCTTGCCGCTGTGATCCACCGGCCCATGCCGCTGCACGCGTGACCTCCGGCAGTTTACAGCCGCGGGCCAGTGGTCCTAGGCTGCGGCCACGTCTGCTGCCGAACAGGAAGTCCGCCATGCGTTCCACGCTTCTGTTGTTGCCGCTGCTTCTGCTGCCGCTGGGGCTGCCCGCCTTCGCCGCCGATCGTCCTCCGGTGGAGCAGGATCCCACGTTGCTGGGCGCAGGCTTCATGGACAACCACCCGGACATGATGTACCGGCAGTGGGGCGTAAACGCCCTGCACCGCAATGATGTCAAAGGCGCGATGGATAATTTCCGGCTGGCCGCACGCTACGCGGACAAGCCTGCGCAGGGCTACCTGGGCGAACTGTACTGGTATGGAGTGAACCAGCCGCGCGATCCGCTCATGGCATTTGCCTGGATGGATGTGGCGGCCGAGCGCGGCTACCCCCTGTTCGTGGACCTGCGCAACGAGTACTGGGCCGCGCTGCCACTGGAGCAGCATGAGGCCGCGCGTGCGCAGGCCAACGCGCTGCGGGCCGAGTATGGCGACGAAGTTGCCCGCCCGCGCATGGCGGAAGTGCTGAGGAAGGGACGGCGCGAGATGACCGGCAGCCGTGTCGGCTCGATGTCCAACAATGTGGACATCGTATACATGGACGGCGGCATCTCCCGCACGATCAAGGCTGATCGCATGTACGATCCGAAGTACTGGGATCCCAAGCAGTACGAACGCTGGCAGGACGAAACCTGGATGAAGATCCGCCGTGGCACGGTGGAAGTGGGCGTGCCGACGCAGTCGCACGCCACCGACGCCAAGCCGTGAGTTATCGGTGCCGGCACTTGGCCGGCACCCGTCTGCTTCAGTACAGCGTCCGCTCCGGTGCACCGGCCGGCGGCGGCGTGTACTGGTACAGCCAGGTTTCGGTCAGCGGCTTGCCACCGCTGCGCAGGTACAGGCGGATGTCGATCTGTTCGGTGCTGCCCTCCGGCGGCACCAGGTCGAACATCGCGCGGTAACCGTCGATCTCGCGCAGCGGACGCGCCGATACGATCTCGACACGGCCCCGGCTGGTTTCCACCACTGCCTCGACCTCGGCCTTGTCGATCAGCTTTGCCAGTTCGCCGCCTTCGAAGTCCACGGCGAAGCGCCACGAGAAGTACTCGCGCTTCTTGCCGACCACACCGCCCAGCCCCGTGCGGCTGGCCACGCAATGCGCCAGCGGTGGCCGTGCCGGCGGCTCGGCGCCCCAGTACAGGCGGTAGCCGACCAGCAGCTCCTGTCCCGGCTGCGGCTTCTCCTTCGGATTCCAGAAGGCGACGATGTTGTCGAAGGTCTCATCGACCGTGGGGATCTCCACCAGCTGCACCGAGCCCTCGCCCCATTCGCCCTTCGGCTCGATCCACAGGCAGGGGCGCTTCTCATAGAAGACGCCGTCGTCCTGGTAGTGATCGAAGTTGCGGTCGCGCTGCAGAAGGCCGAAGCCACGCGGATTGCGGTCGACGAACATGTTGAAGCGCAGGTTGCGCGGGTTGCACAGCGGCCGCCAGATCCACTCACCGGCCCCGGTCCACATCGACAGGCCATCGGTATCGTGGATCTCCGGGCGCCAGTCCCAGTCCATGCGGCGGTCGTTCTCACCCACCTGGTACATGCTGGTGCACGGCGCGATGCCAAGGCGCTCGATCGCCTTGCGCGGATAGAGCGCACTGTCGATGTCCATCAGCAGCACATCGCCGTTGGTGATGGCGAAGCGGTAGGCGCCGGCTACGCTGGGCGAGTCCAGCAACGCATAGACGATGATGGTGTCCGAATCGGCGGCAGGCTGTTCGAGGTAATAGGCGATGAAGTCGGGAAACTCCTCCGGCCTGCCCATGCCGGTATCGATCGCCAGGCCGCGCGCGGACTGCCCGTACTGGCCTTCCTTGCCGACCGCGCGGAAATAGCTGGCGCCAAGGAACGCGGCGAAATCGCGGTCGGTATCCTTGCGGGTGTTCAGGCGGAACCCGGCGAAGCCCAGGTCCGCCGGCAGTTCGCCGTTGCGGATCCCGCTCTTGCCGTAGTTGAACGCTGCGCCGTCATAGGCCAGTTCCTGCGCCTGGCCGTCGACCACGTCGAACATGCGCACCGGCGAATGGAAGTACAGGCCCAGGTGGAAGAACTTGGCCTGGAACTTGCCGGGCTGATCGGCCCACAGCGCGTGGTCCTGGCGATAGCTGATGGACTGGTACTGGTCCCAGTCCAGCGCTTCAAGCCGGCCCGGCAGCACCCGCTTGTGGCTCTGGTAGGGCGCCTGTGCCAGTGCGCGTGCCTGCCCCTTCAGGCTGGCGAAGCTGAACGGCTGCGGCTGGCCGAGGCGGCGCAGGCCGACCTGGCCGTTCCTGCTGGCGGCGCAGGCGGGCAGGGACGGCAGGCCGAAGGCTGCCAGGGCCAGGGAGGCGTTGCGGATGAAGTCGCGTCGTTGCATGCAGGCGCGTCAGGCACAGGGAAGGGTCGGCCATCATAGGCAGACAAACGTTAACGGGCAGCGGAGGGCGCAACCTCCCATTCAGCTGCCGCTGGCTGGACCGCCTCAGCGCTGGCAGTGGCTGCACCACACGCTGGCACGCTGGCCGATCATGGCGTGCTTGAGCGGGCGTCCGCAGGTCGGGCAGGGCAGCCCGTCGCGGCCATAGACCAGCAGTTCCTGCTCGAAGTAGCCGGGTGCGCCATCGGGGCTGATGAAATCACGCAGTGTGGTGCCACCGCGGGTGATCGCGTAGCCCAGCGTTTCCTTCACCGCGGTGGCCAGCCGCTGGTAGCGCTCGCGTGAGACCTTGCCGGCCTCGCGCAGCGGGCTGATGCCGGCCTTGAACAGGCTCTCGGCGGCATAGATGTTACCGACGCCCACGACCACCGCCTGGTCCATGAGGAAGGTCTTGACCGGGGCGCTGCGGCCGCGGCTGCGGGCGAACAGGTAATCGCCATGGAAGGCCTCGTCCAGCGGTTCAGGCCCCAGCTCCTGCAGCAGCGGATGGACCTGCCCGGCCGGTTGCCAGAGCAGGCTGCCGAAGCGGCGCGGATCGTTGAAGCGCAGCAGGCGCCCGTTGTCCAGGCTGATATCCACGTGGTCATGTGCCCGCAGTGGGGTATCTCCCGGCAGTACACGCAGGCTGCCGGACATGCCCAGATGCAGTACGGCGCTGCCGATGACCGTGTCCAGCAGCAGGTACTTCGCGCGCCGGCGGATGCCTTCGATGCGCTGTCCCGGCAGCAGCTGCGCAATCTCCGGCGGAATCGGCCAGCGCAGGTCGGCGCGGCGCAGGATCACGCCATGGACGCGGCGGTCCTGCAGATGCGGGGCCAGGCCGCGGCGGGTGGTTTCGACTTCGGGCAGTTCAGGCATGCCCCGATTCTACGCCCGCTCAACGCGGGGGCGCGGACAGCTCACGGGCGTCGAGAAACCCGTCACCGTTGGCATCCTGCTTGTGGAAGCGCTGCACGATGACCTGCCGCTGCTGCTCGCGGGTGATCGCTCTGCCCTTGCCACCGGGCAGTTCATCGGTAGTCAGCACGCCATCGCCATTGCGGTCCATGCGGTCGAAGGCATACAGCATCCACTGCACGTACTCGGTCTCGCTGACCCGGCCGTCGCCGTCGCTGTCCATCTTCTGCAGGTAGCTGCGGGTGTCACTGACCTGGGCCGGGGCGGCGGCCGGCAGCAGCGCGGCCAGCAGCAGCGCCCCTGCCCTCATGCGCCCACCAGCGTGTAGCCCTTCAGCCGTTCGGCATAGGCCTGCAGCGCGGCGATTCCGCTCCCCTCGGCCTCGCGGCACCACGCCTGCAGGTGTCGCAGGCGCTCGGCGGCATCGTGCCCGCGCGCCTCCAGCAGCGCAGCCAGCCGCGCGCGGTATTCGACCAGCACACGGATGCGCGGGCGTTGCGCCACCCACTCGCTGAGCTGGGCACGGTTGTCCGGCTTCAGCCAGCGCCCATCGTTGACCAGGCCGCGGCGCAGCCGCCGCGGCAGCAGCCGGCGCAGCTTGGCGCCTGCCTGGGCGGCTTCCTCGCGCAAGGCCGGCATGAAGACGTTGCGCTGGTAATCGGTCATCGCCTGGAAGCGATGCGACAGCAGTGCCTTCAGGGTCTCGGCGTCGGGCACGGCGATGTTCGGGCGCACATCCATCGCCGGTGCGACGCGCAGCACCCTGGCCAGGCGCAGGGCCTGCAGCAGGCGGATCGCGCACCAGCCGATGTCGACTTCCCAGCGCCGCATGGCAAAGCGTGCCGAACTGGGGAAGGCATGGTGGTTGTTGTGCAGTTCCTCGCCACCGATCCAGACGCCCCACGGTGTCAGGTTGGTGGAGGTGTCGGCCGATTCGTAGTTGCGGTAACCCCACCAGTGCCCCAGGCCATTGACCACGCCGGCCGCCCAGAACGGAATCCACGCCATCTGGATTGCCCACAGTGCTACGCCCGGCAGGCCGAACAGTACGCTGTTGATGGCCAGCAGCAGCACCGGGCCGAGGGTCGCATGCGGGGTATACAGGTGGCGCTCGATGGCATCGTCGGGCGTGCCGCGTCCATACTGCTCGATATCCGCGCGCATGCCGCGTGCTTCCCGATACAGCTCCACTCCCCGCCAGAACACCGTGCCGATGCCGCGCGTGACCGGGCTGTGCGGGTCGTCCTCGGTCTCCACCTTGGCGTGGTGCTTGCGATGGATGGCCACCCACTCGCGGGTGATCATCGAGGTGGTCAGCCACAGCCAGAAGCGGAACACGTGGGCCAGTGCCGGATGGAAATCGACGCCGCGATGGGCCTGGCTGCGATGCAGGTAGAGCGTCACCGAGAAGATGGTGATCTGGGTGAAGACCAGCAGCACCGCCAGCATGGCCCACCCTCCCAGGCCGAGCACGCCACCGGTCAACAGGGATATCAGGGCATCGGACATGGAGGCTCTCCGGATCGCACGGGGATGGCAGACATCATGGCCGCTTGCGTTGCAAACTGCACCTCTGACCGCGGTGCGCCAGCACCGCTTCCGTGGCACCGTTCACAGTTGGGGACCTGAGTTGTCGAGCCTGGATCCGCGCGCCCGCGCCGTTGTCGCCGTCCCGTCCGCCGGGGAGCGGCCGCCGTTGATCGAACTGGACCGCGCCAGCGTGATGCGAGGCCAGGTGAAGGTCCTGCATGGGCTGAGCCTGCGCATCGCGCAGGGCCAGCACACCGCCCTGCTCGGCCCGAATGGCTGCGGCAAATCGACCTTCATCAAGCTGATCACCCGCGAGCTCTACCCGCTGGCGCAGGGCGACGGCGCGGTCGCGGTGAAGGTACTGGGCCAGAACCGCTGGCAGGTGGACCGGCTGCGCTCGCAGCTGGGCATCGTCACCGGTGACCTCAGCAGCACGCTGTCCGAGATGCCGGGGCTGACCGTCGAACAGGCCGTGCTGTCCGGTTTCTTCGCCAGCTGCGTGGTGCCGGCTTTTCGTGAGGTGACCGCCGAGATGCGTGCCCGCGCCGGCGAGACACTGGCGATGACCGGTGCGCTGGCCCTGCGCGAGCGCGCCTATGCAGAGCTCTCTGCCGGCGAGACGCGCCGGGTGCTGATCGCGCGCGCGCTGGTGAACCGGCCGCAGGCGCTGCTGCTGGACGAACCCTCCACCGGCCTGGATCTGGTCGCCCGCCAGCAGCTGATCGCGACCATGCGGGCACTGGCGCAGCAGGGCATCACCCTGGTGCTGGTGACCCATCACATCGAAGAGGTCATTCCCGAGATCGAGCGGGTGGTGCTGCTGCGCGACGGCCGCGTGCTGGCTGACGGCAGTCGGGCCACGCTGCTGTGTGACGAGCCTCTGTCGGCGGTGTTCGGCGGGCCGATCCGGGTGGTTGAACAGGATGGCCGGCTGACGGCGTACGCGGGGTGAGCAGTACGCCTGCGCAGTGCCGGCGTCGGCGTGGCGCTGCAGGCGGTGCAGGGTAGCGGGCCGGCATTCCGGCCCGCCACGTCATGCCTCAGAACCGCAACGCGACTGCGCGTGACTCGATCGGTGCCATCCGGCTCTGGTCATGCAACTGCAGCTCGCGCAGTTCGAAGGGGGCACCGAAGCCGGCCGGCAGCGCTGCCTGGTCGAACGGCAGCACCAGCTGGCCGCGACCGGGACCGTCGAACCATGCGGCGGCGTGCGCCTGCGCGACCGGACGCAGTTGGCCATCCGGGCCCGTGGCGTGCAGGGTGCCGCGCGCTTCGTAGCGCCCGGCGGCGGCGACCTGCAACGGCAGCGCCACGCGCCGGCTGGCCTGGTCCGGTGTGGCCTGCCCGACGAAGCGGGCGGTCGGCCGGGCTACGGCGAAGGCGACCTTGCCGTCGCGCAGTACGCCATCGGCCTGTGCGAACACCTGCAGTTCCCACAGCCCCTGCGTGTTGCTGGCCTCGGCGGGAATCCGTACCTGCGCGTGCAGGCTGCCGTCGGTCGTACGCAGCAACCGCTGCGGCCAGCTGCGGCCATCGGGTGCGACCAGCAAGGCTTCGCCGCCCAGTCCTCCGCGGCGCGCCTGCAACTGGGCGGGACTGGCTCCGTCTTCAAGCAGGCGTGCCCGCAGCTGTACGCTGCCGCCGGCCAGGACCTGCGCCTGGCTGGCCTGCACCTCCAGCCGCAACGGGCTGTTGGGTTCAAGCACCTGTACGACATAGCGGCCCTGCGCCTGCGCGCTCTGCAGGCGGTAATTTCCCGCAGCACTGCCCGTGCCGGTGCGCAGCATGCTGCTGTCTTCGCCCACGGGCATGCCGGCGTCCTGCAGCTGGCGCGCGTCGACGGCGCGGGCGACGCTGCTGCGGCCGGCCGGATCCCGGACCTGCAGTGACTGCGCCGGAACCGCGCGCGCACCGGCTGCCGGGCTCAGCTGGATCACCGCATCGGGGGCGGTCAGCGGCAGCTCCAGGCCACGTTGCAGCTGCGCGCCATCGACCTGCTGCCAGTAGCTGCGGCTGACCGAGGCGTAGGGCGTGGAGGCCTGCAGGGTCTGCGCCGGGTCCAGTGCCCAGGCAAACGCCAGGGGCGCGTGTTCGCTGTCGTCAGGCGGCAGCGGTGCGGCCACCAGCGTGGCTACCACCTGGTCGCCGGGGAGGGCGCGCAGCGGCTGCGCAGCGTGCACCGTGACGGAGGCTGTGGCCAGGGCTGCCAGCACGGCGGTGGTCAGCGGAAGGGAAATCATCGTCATCGTCGTCGTCCTCACTGGGCCAGGTCGTTGCGCAGGATGGCGCCCAGGCCGAAGCACTCGCGGCGGCTCTGGTTGTGGCTCAACGGCTCGGCGCCCTGGGTACGCGCCGTGTCGGTGAACCAGGTGCTGCCCGCTGCCTTCTGGCTGCTGCACTCCAGGAATCCGTCCGAGCACGAGGACAGCCAGTTCTGGGTGAACTCCAGGCCGACGTTGGCCGCGTAGCCGCCGCAGTAGCTGTTGCTGTCCCACACGGCCGATTCGACATCGCTGCCGACCACCGCGCGGAACGGCTTGGGCAGTGCCGGCCGACCGGCCGTGCCGTACAGGTTCTGCGCGTTGTAGGTGGCCATGCTGGCGACCTGCTGCATACGCACGGCATCGTTCTTGTAACCGAGCAGCCAGCCCAGCGAGGTTTCGAAGGTGTTGCCGTTGAGCACGGCATCGGCCAGCGGCGTACCCGCCGATGAGGGTGCCAGCGCGTTGACCTTGCGCACCGTGCGGATGATGTTCGGGTAGCGGCTGTCGTAGGTCGGGTTGGAGAGGATCCAGCGCATCACGTTGCCGCCGTTGGAATGGGTGATGACCACCAGCTGGGTGATGCCGCGGCTGTTGATGAAGCCGGTGAGCTGGTCGGCCAGGCAGCCGGCGGCTTCCGGCTTCCACATGTACTGCGTGAAATCGCAGTTGATGACCACATAGTTGCTGCTGTTCGGCAGCCCCTGGCGGACGGTGTCGATGATCGCCGGTTGCCAGTAGTCCTGGGTGGCGTTGGTCTGCGCGCCGGTGCCGTGCACGAAGGCCACGCCGACCACATCGGCGGCGGTGGCCGGCGTGACGGCCATGGTGGCGAGCAGGACCAGGACGGTACTTCCTGTTGCGGTGCTGCGCATCGCTTCTCTCCCTCTGTCAGCGGATCCCCCCGACCCGGCTGGAATGGAATGGCACGCGTGCCATCGTTGCGCCGATGCTCGATGCCCCGGCGCGTGAAAGTCCGTGCGCTGCGCCCGGATTCGGGAGAATGGCGGAGCGCGATGACGCTTTTGCCCCGTTTTGATGACCATGCCGGGTCTGGCCGTATGACCGACGGCCACTGCGACGCCGGCTGCGGGCTGCGATCATGGCGTGGTGTTTCCTCTGCTGAGCCTGACCATGTCTGTGATCTTCCGCCCTGCCCGTCCCCTGCTTGGCCTGGCCATCGTGCTGGCGCTGGCCGGCTGTGCCGCGTCTGCTGCCCGGCCGACCGCCGTCGAAGCCAACGTCACCACCAAGGCCGTGGGCTATCTGGACGCGCGCGCCGTACCGGCCAGCCTGGCCCTGGTTCCGGCGCCACCCACCGCGGGCTCGGCGGGCTTCGCCCTGGATGAACAGGTCAGCCGCGAAGCGCGTGCACTGCGCGGCAGCCCGCGCTTCGCCCAGGCCACACTGGATGCCGAACTGGGCTTTCCGGAAGGTGCCAACCAGTTTTCCTGCGCGGTCGACATCGATGTGGACGCGGTGAAGACGCCCGCGCTGTACCGCCTGCTGGAGCGCAGCCGGATCGACGCCAGCGCTGCCACCAAGGTCGCCAAGAACCACTACCAGCGCCCCCGCCCGTTCATGGTCAACGGCGAGCCGACCTGCACGCCGGATGATGAAGCGGGCCTGCGCAGCAACGGTTCCTATCCGTCCGGCCACACCTCGATCGGCTGGGCATGGGCCCTGATCCTGTCGGAGATCGCGCCGGATCGTGCCGATGCCATCCAGGCCCGTGGCCGCAACTATGGCGAGAGCCGCCTGGTGTGCAACGTGCACTGGCAGAGCGACATCCTCGAAGGCCGTTTCATGGGGGCTGCCGCCGTTGCCAGGCTGCATGACAATGCCGCGTTCCAGCGCGACCTGCTGGCGGCACGCAGCGAGATCGCCGCCGCGCGCAAGGCCGGCCTGCACTCCAGCCGCAACTGCACCGCCGAAGAGGCAGTGTTGAAGGTACGCCCGCAGAGCGCGCTGTAAGCGCTCGCGGCGCAGAGGTGGCGCCGGGCCATGCCCGGCGGACACCGAACGCAGAAGGGCCGGCATTGCGCCGGCCCTTCTGCATTGCCTCGGTACAGCGACCGCATCAGAACTTCGCGGTGAACTCCACGCCCCAGGTCCGCGGCTCGTTGAGGAAGCCGGTCAGGTTGTTGAAGTCGATCGCACCGACCACGCGGGTCTGGTTGGTGAGGTTGCGGCCGAACACCGCCACGTCGTACTGGCCGTACTCCCAGTTGTAGCCCAGGCGCAGGCCGCCTTCCAGCGAACTGCGGCTGCGGAACTCCGGCGACTCGTAGATGAAGAAGTTCACCGGGCTGCGGTAGGCCCAGTCGGTGTAGGCGTACAGCTCGCTGCCATCGGTGAGCGGGAAGCCCACGCGCAGGGTCATGTTGTGGATCCACTTCGGCGCCTGCGGCAGCGGATTGCCGTTGACCAGGGCGTAGGTGCCGCCGTTGATCACCGTGGTCGGATCGGTGATGGTGCAGCCACCGCCGCAGATCGCCACGGCCAGGTTTCCGTCCTTGATCTCGGTGTCGTTGTAGCTGCTGCCCAGGGTCAGCAGGACGTTGTCGGCCAGGTAGGCTTCCAGGTCCAGCTCCACACCCTGGCCGATGGTCTTGTCGGCGTTGAGCAGGGTGGCGGTATTGTTGCTGCCGCCGACCGCGATCAGCTGCTGGCCGTCGACGTCGTAGCGGAACACGCTGAAGCCCAGGCGGGCGCGGCGATCAAACAGGTCGGCCTTGATGCCGGCTTCGTACGAGATCACCTTCTCGGAATCGGCCTGCGACACGCCACCGAAGGCCAGACGGCCCTGGATCGACGGCGCGCGGAAGCCCTTGGCCACGCGCGCATACGCATTGACGTTGTCGGTCAGCTTGTACACACCGCTGACATCCCAACTGACGTCATCGACGTCGGTGTTGGCCAGGTACGGCCCGCTCACCGGGGTGCCGCCCTGCACGGCCTGCAGCACGCGCGCGGTGAAGTCCTTCTTGTCCTGCGTGTAGCGCACGCCGGCGCGCAGCTTGAAGCGGTCGGTGACATCGAAGTCGCCCGATGCGAACACCGCCCACGCCTTGTTGCGCTGGCTCTGCACGGCATGGCCGGTCTGCGGATTGCCCGGCGTCAGCGAGTCGTAGTTGAAGCTGTCGATGGTGACGTCTTCATCGAAGTAGAAGACACCGGCCTGCCAGTCGAAGCGGCCCCACTCATTGGATTCCACGCGGAATTCCTGGGTCCACTGGCGGTGGTGCGGCAGGCCATCGGCCGATTCGGACGGGAACGGAATGAAGCCCGGGCCATAATTGCCGGCGCCGAGGAACGAAGCACCGTAGCCACCGTCGATATCGCCGCGGTTGAGCGATTCGGCAGTCTCGTAGCCGGTGATGGAGTGCAGGGTCACCGAGCCGAGGTTCCACTGCAGGCGCGCGCTGCCGCCCCAGGTTTCCAGGTCGGAGAAGTTCACGCCGTCGTTGGCCACCTTGTCGCGGTCGAAGTTCTCGACCAGCGCGTTGCTGCCCTTCTGGATGATGTTGGCGCGGAACAGGCGGGCGGTGCCGTTGAGCTTGCGCTTGTGCAGGTTGAACAGGGCCTCGAAATCGTCGCCCTCGTACAGGAACTGCACGCGGCCGGCAGCCTCGTCATAGCCTTCAAAACCACTGTTGGGCGCGCCGACGCGGGTGTTGTCGACCCAGTCGTCGCGGCGCTGGTAGATCGCCGAAACGCGTGCCGACCAGCGGTCGGTCAGCGGGCCGCCGTAGGCGCCCTGCACGTTCCAGCTGTTGTAGCTGCCGTAGCCGACGCGGACGTAGCCATCGGCATCCTGCGACGGACGCGCCGAATCGAACTTGACCACGCCGGCCGGGGTGTTGCGGCCGAACAGGGTGCCCTGCGGCCCACGCAGCACTTCCACGTTGGCCAGGTCGAACAACGGGAAGCCCTTCAGCAGCGGGCTTTCCTGCACCACGTCGTCGTACACCAGCGAGACCGGCTGCGAGGCATTGAGGTCGAAGTCGGTGTTGCCGAGGCCGCGCATGTAGAAGCGCGGGAAGGCACGGCCATAGGACGATTCGATGTTGAGGCTGGGTACGCGCGCGGCCAGGAAGCGGATGTCGTCGCCGGCCGAGCCGAGCACATCGAGCTTCTCGCCCTGGATCGCGGTGATCGCGACCGGCACGTCCTTGGCATTCTCGACGCGGCGCTGGGCCGTCACCTGCAGGGTATCGAGCGCGACCGGATCCTTGGCGGCGGGGGTTTCCTGGGCGGCTGCAACCAGCGGCAGCAGGGCGGAGAGAGCGGCAACGAGGGGGCGCGCGACCGGAATACGGCCGCGGGAAGTGCGGGTCGGGGACATGGCGGTAGGCTGTGTTTGGAGGGGTGGTAAAACGGCGCTACCAGATAATTGTTGCAATACAGCACCTGCGCCGCAAATGGCCGCTGTTCATGGCGCGGTCGCGGGCCACCGGGGAGGGTCGCTAGACTCGGGCTTTCCCACCCCGACCCGGCGCACCGCCATGACCCAGTGGTACTTCCATTCCTCCGCCCAGGCCGACCGCATCGGGCCGCTCGATGACGAAGCCGCGCGCCGCTACGCGCAGGCCAACCCCCGCGCGCTGGCCTGGTGCCAGGGCATGAGCGGCTGGACCGCCATCGCCGAGGTGCCCGAGCTGCAGGCGCCCGCCCCGGGCATGCCCAACACGCCGCCACCCGTGCCGGGCGGGCCTGCGCGGGGCCGGGCCGACGACATCGACTTCCGCATCGTCGGCCATGAGATGCAGTTCGTGGAGATCGAGCTGAATCCCGGCGAGAGCGCCATCGCCGAAGCCGGCGCGCTGATGTTCAAGGACGCCTCGGTGCAGATGGATACGGTGTTCGGCGACGGCACGCACAGCGGCCAGGGCGGCGGCATCATGGACAAGCTGATGTCGGCCGGCAAACGCGTGCTGACCGGCGAGAGCCTGTTCGCCACGCTCTATACGCATACCGGGCAGGGCAAGGCCAAGGTCGCGTTCGCCGCGCCCTACCCCGGCACCGTGCTGGCCATGAAGCTGGACCAGCACGGCGGCCGCCTGGTCTGCCAGAAGGACAGCTTCCTGGCCGGGGCGCGCGGCGTGCAGATCGGCGTGCAGTTCCAGCGCAAGATCATGACCGGCCTGTTCGGCGGCGAAGGCTTCATCATGCAGAAGCTGGAAGGCGATGGCTGGGTGTTCATCCACGCCGGAGGCTGTGTGGTCGAGCGCGAACTGGCCGCCGGCGAGCGCCTGGACGTCGATACCGGCTGCGTGGTCGCCTACCACCCGACGGTGGACATGGACGTGCGCCGGGTCAGTGGCATCAAGAGCATGGTGTTCGGTGGCGAGGGCGTGTTCCTGGCAACCCTGACCGGACCGGGCAAGGTCTGGCTGCAATCGCTGCCGTTCTCGCGCCTGGCCGGCCGGATGTGGATGGCCGCGCCGCAGGGAGGTGGGCAGAACCGCGGCGAAGGCTCGGTGCTGGGCGGCATCGGCCGCATCCTCGACGGCGACAACCGGTTCTGATCGCCTGCGGGTAGCGCCGGGCCATGCCCGGCGAGCGCAGCGGCCCTGAACTGCCCGCCAGGCCATGCCCGGCGCTACCCATGGCGGTCCATGAATAGGGCGTCGTCCTGCCCTGCCCGGCCCGCCGTGGCTTCGGTATGCTGGCGCCCTTCCCTGAATCCGGCGCCGCGAGCGCATTGCCGATGAGCCTGTTCCGTCCCCGCGTGCTGCTGTCCGTTGCCCTGCTTGGCCTGCTGGCCGGTTGCGGTGGCGATCCGGTGCGTCCGGCGCCGCCGCCGGCGCCGACCGTGGTGCCGCAGGCCAAGCCGGTGAAGATCGGCATCGCGCTGGGCGGCGGCGCGGCCAAGGGCTTTGCCCACATCGGCGTGATCAAGATGCTCGAGGCCAACGGCTTCGAGCCGGTGGTGGTGTCCGGCACCAGCGCCGGCAGCGTGGTCGGCGCGTTGTACGCCAGCGGCATGGATGCGTTCCAGATGCAGAGCCGGGCCGTCGCGCTGGATGAAGCCAGCATCCGCGACGTCCGCCTGTTCTCCGGCGGGCTGGTGCAGGGCCAGAAGCTGCAGGACTACGTCAACGAGCAGGTCGCCAACCGTCCGGCAGAGCGCCTGAAGAAGCCGTTCGCCGCCGTCGCCACCCAGCTCGAAACCGGCGAACGCGCGATCTTCGTGCGCGGCAATGTGGGCCAGGCCGTCCGTGCGTCCAGCAGCATCCCCGGCGTGTTCGAGCCGGTGAAGATCGGCGGACGCAACTACGTCGATGGCGGCGTGGTCAGCCCGGTGCCGGTCGATGCCGCGCGCCAGCTCGGTGCCGACTTCGTGATCGCCGTGGACATCTCCAGCAAGGCCAGTGGCAAGGCACCGACTGACATGCTCGGCATCGTCAACCAGTCGATCGCGATCATGGGCCAGCGCCTGGGCGAGCAGGAACTGGCCCGCGCCGACATCGTGATCCGCCCGCGCGTGCTGGATATCGGTGCGGCTGATTTCAGCCAGCGCGGGACCGCGATCCTGGAGGGAGAAAAGGCGGCGATGGCCGCGATGCCGCAGATCCGCGCGAAGATCCAGCAGCTGCAGAAGGCGCGCGCCGCCGCGCTGGCACCGCCGCCGGTAGCCGCGCCGAAGTGCGAGGAGACCTCGCGGCTGGGCAGGCTGATGGGGCGCAAGGACAAGTGCTGAGCCCTCGCCCGCGCTGAGCGGTGCTCAGGGTTCCAGCTGCGACAGTGGCAACGCCTGGAAGCCCTTCACCGTGCGCAGCACGAAGCTGGAATTGGCATCGGCCACGCCACCGGCATTGAGCAGGCGGTCCAGCAGGAAGCGCGAGAAGTGCTCGAGGTCGCGCACGTAGACGTGCAACAGGTAATCCATGTCGCCGGTGAGCGCATGGCAGGCCACCACTTCATCCCAGCCCTGCACGCTGTCCACGAAATGCGCGATGGCCGCCTGGTCGTGCTTTTCCAGTTGCACCCGCACGAACGCCTGCAGCCCCAGCCGCAGCTGCCGGGGTTCCAGGCGCGCGCCATAGCCGACGATCACACCCTCGCTCTCCAGCCGCTGCAGGCGGCGCAGGCAGGCGGAGGGGGAGAGGTTCACCCGGGCCGCGAGCTCGGCATTGGTGGCGCGACCATCCCGCTGGATTTCGGCCAGCAGGCGTATATCCGTGCGATCGAACTGGACTTCTCCGGCCATTGTTGCCCCGCAACATGGTGAGTACGCAAGGATATTGCGCCAGCAAGGTCATTCCGCGCAACTTTTGCAACCCTGTTGCGCCCGCCCTGCCCTAGCATCGTGGACATCCCTTCAAGGAGCGTCCCATGGATCCCGCCCAGCCCCGCCGCGTCGAACACCAGCAGACCGACAAGGGCTACGTGCCGGTGTACACCACCGCGCTCGTCGAGCAGCCGTGGGATACCTACAGCGCCGATGACCATGCGACGTGGAGCACGCTGTACCAGCGCCAGCGCGAGCTGCTGGTCGGCCGTGCGTGCCGGGAGTTCCTGGACGCGCAGGACGAGATGGGCATGAGCGCGCACATGATTCCGCGCTTCGACCAGCTGAATGAAGTACTCGGCGCAGCCACCGGTTGGACGCTGGTGGGCGTGGAGGGGCTGCTGCCGGAGCTGGACTTCTTCGACCACCTGGCCAACCGCCGCTTCCCGGTCACGTGGTGGATCCGTCGCCCCGACCAGATCGACTACATCGCCGAGCCGGACCTGTTCCACGATCTGTTCGGCCATGTGCCGCTGCTGATGAATCCGGTGTTTGCCGATTACATGGAGGCCTACGGCCGTGGCGGCGTCAAAGCCCACGCCATCGGCCCGGAGGCGCTGCAGAACCTCACGCGCCTGTACTGGTACACGGTGGAGTTCGGCCTGATCGATACCCCGGATGGCCTGCGCATCTACGGCGCCGGTATCGTCTCGTCAAAGGGCGAATCGCTGTACTCGCTGGAATCGGCCGCGCCCAACCGCATCGGCTTCGACCTGCAGCGCATCATGCGCACGCGCTACCGCATCGATACCTTCCAGAAGACCTACTTCGTCATCGACAGCTTCGAGCAGCTGATGCAGGCGACGTCGCCGGACTTCACCCCGATCTATGCCTCGCTGGCCGAGCAGCAGCACCTGCCGGCCGGTGACGTGCAGGCCGACGACCGTGTGTTCCAGAAGGGAACCGGCGAAGGCTGGGCCGACGGCGGCGACGTGTGATGCGGCAGGGGCATCCCTAGGGCCGGCTCCACGCCCGGCTCCGCGGGTCAGCGCGGGTATGCCAGCAGCAGCACCAGATCCTCGTCACCCACCTGCTGCAGTGCATGCGAGCTGCCTTTGCGCGTCAGCAGGGCATCGCCTGCGCTGACGTCGTACTGCGTTCCGTCCAGCACGTAGCTGCCCTTCCCGCTGACGATGTAGTAGATCTCGTCCTTGTGCTGCGGATGCAGGCCGATGCCTGCACCCTTGTGCAGCACGCGCTTGCGCAGCACGAACGGCAGGTTCTTCTCTCCGGCGAAGAACGGATAGGCCGTGGTCGGCCCGGCGCCACCATGCGGGCCGGGCTGGCGGATGGCGATGTCATGCTCATGGACCACGCGCGAGGGCTGCGCCGGTTGCCCGCCCTGCCCCGCCGCCGCGCCCACGTCACAGTCGATGTCGCGCACGAGTGCATCTTCCAGCCCCGGCTGCAGCACCCTCCACTCGCGCAGCACCAGGCAGGCAACGGCGTTGGCGCCGGCCACACTGAAGTGGGTGCCGTCGGCCTTGCCCTGCTCGGGCACGAACAGGAAGTAGGGTCGTGCACCCCGTTCGCCCAGCGCGCGTATCCAGCGCGTGCTGCGGTCGTTGAGTTCGATCAGGGCAACGCGCTCGCGCGCGGCCAGCTGCTGCATCGCCCGCGTGTAACGCGCATGCGTATCCAGCAGCGAACCGAAGTCATACAGCAGCCGCGCCACCGGCGTGACCAGCACCGGCGTGGCGCCCTTGTCGCGCGCCACCTGCACGTAACGCATCAGCAGGCGCGGATAGTCGCTGTCCGGATCGGTATAGCGCGTGGGATCTTCGAACTTGGCGTCGTTATGGCCGAACTGGATCAGCAGCACGTCGCCACGGCGCAGCTCGGTGGCGATCGCATCCAGGCGGCCTTCATCGATGAAGCTGCGCGTGCTGCGGCCTCCCCGGGCGTGGTTGCGCACTTCGAACCGCGCCGGATCGAGGTAGCTCTGCAGGGCCTGGCCCCAGCCCGCCTGCGGCGCGCGCTCGGGACCGTACTCGGCCGCGGTGGAGTCACCGGCGATGAACACCCGCACCGGCGCCGCCTGCGCGGTGGTGCACGACAGCAGCAACAACAGCAACAGCCTTCGCATCGCGGCACTCCTGTAGAGCCGAGCCATGCTCGGCTGTTTTTCGATCAGAGCGCGACAGCCGAGCATGGGCTCGGCTCTACAGACCGGTGTGCCTCAGCGCGCCAACCAGCCACCATCGACCGGCAGCACGGCGCCGTTGATGTAATCCGATGCGCTGGATGCCAGGAACACCGCCGCGCCGGCCAGATCCTCCGGTGTGCCCCAACGGCCGGCCGGAATGCGATCCAGGATCGCCTTGTTGCGGTCGGCGTCGGCACGTAGGGCCGCCGTGTTGTCCGTGGCCATGTAGCCCGGCGCGATCGCGTTGATGTTGACGCCCTTGCCGGCCCATTCGTTGGCCAGCAGGCGGGTGATGCCGGCGATGCCACTCTTGCTGGCGGTGTACGACGGCACCCGGATGCCGCCCTGGAACGACAGCATCGAGGCGATGTTGATGATCTTGCCGCTGCCCTGGGCGATGAAATGACGGCCCGCCGCCTGCGAGATGAAGAACGCCGACTTGATGTTGACGTTCATCACGTCATCCCAGTCCTTTTCGCTGAACTCCACCGCGTCGGCGCGGCGGATCAGGCCGGCATTGTTGACCAGGATATCCAGGCCACCCAGTCCCTCGATGGTTTCGCGCACCACGCGCTCGACCGGCTCGATGCTGATCAGGTTGGCTTCCACCGCCAGGCAGCGTCGGCCGAGCGCGGTGATCTTCTCGATGGTTTCGGTGGGCGGCGCGATGCCGGCCACGGCGACATCGGCGCCGGCGGTGGCCAGCGCAACCGCGATACCTTGGCCCAGACCGGTATTACCACCGGTTACCAGAGCGACTTTGCCTTCCAGGCTGAAGGGATTGGCCATTGCGTGTGCGTTCCTTGGTAGAGGTGTGCGTGATGCAGGCGAACGGCCACCGGCACGCGTGCGCGGCGGCCAGGCAGGACTTACTTGAGCTGGCAGATGTCCAGCACGTGCATGTCGGTGTAATCCAGGTTCTCGCCGCCCATCGCCCAGATGAAGGCGTAGTTGCTGGTACCGGCACCCATGTGGATCGACCACGGCGGCGATACCACGGCTTCGTTGTTCTGGATGACGATGTGGCGCTGCGCGTCCGGTTCGCCCATGAAGTGGTACACGCGGTCGTTGTCGCCCAGGTCGAAGTAGAAATAGACCTCGCTGCGGCGGTCATGCAGGTGCGGCGGCATGGTGTTCCACACGCTGCCGGGCTTGAGCACGGTCAGGCCCAGCAGCAGCTGCGAGGACTGGCAGGTGGCCGGCACGATGTACTGGTAGATGGTGCGCTCGTTGCTGGTCTCCAGCGCGCCGCGGTCCAGCGCTACCGCGTCCTTGATCGACAGCTGCCTGGTTTCAAAGCGCGCATGGGCCGGGGTCGAGGCCAGGTAGAACTGAGCGGGGTTGGCGGCGTCCTGCGAGGCGAACACGACGTCCTTGCTGCCCATCGCCACGTACAGACCATCCTTCGGGCCCAGCGTGTAGACGGTGCCGTCGACGGTGACCGTACCGGTACCGCTGCCGACGTTGATCACGCCCAGCTCGCGACGCTCCAGGAACGGATGGCCGGCGGCCGACGCCGGTTCGGTCTGCACCGGCAGCGCCAGCGGCGCATCCAGGGGCGCCGCGCCACCGAGTACGAAGCGCTCGTAGTGGGTGTACTTCAGCGTCACCTGGCCGGGGTTGAACAGGCCGTCGAGCAGGTACAGCTCGCGCAGCTGGTCGTTGCTGGCGCCCTTGATGGCGTCGGGATGGGTGGCGTAGTGGGTCTTGCAGTACATGGCATCTCCAGAGCAGGGGGCGGGCCGATCATTCGGCCCCGGCACGGTTCAGAGGGATTCTAGCGACGTTGGTAACCGGTGTCATTTTGCGCCGCACGATAGCGCTCAACGGTCGCGGCAAGGTGAGGCGGCTTCAGCGGAGTCGCAGGCAGGCCTGCGGGCTACCGGACTGATCCCCGCCGGATCAGTCCTCCGGCGGCTGGCAGGAGTCGCGCACGATCAGGTGCGGGCGCACGCTGGCGATCTGCAGCGCCGGCTGGCCGTCGGGCTGGATCAGCATCGCCGCAGCGGTGCGGCCGGTATCGCGGGTATGGCGCCGTACCGAGGTCAGCGACGGCCAAAGGCGCGAGGCCAGCGGGCTGTCGTCGTAGCCGATGATGGACAGCTGGCGCGGGATGTTGATGCCTGCACGCAGCGCCACCTTGTAGATGCCCGCCGCCATTTCATCGTTCCCGGTGAAGATCGCGGTCGGCCGGCGCTTCCCCAGCAGCAGCTTCTCGGCGGCGGCCACGCCCGATTCAAAGGTGTAGCCCGCCTCGATGATGCGGTCCTTGGGCAGCTCGATGCCACGCTGCGACAGCGCATCGATGAAGCCGGCGGTACGCTCGTGCGCCGAACGATAGGCGCTGGGCCCGGTCACCAGGGCGATGTCGCGGTGGCCCAGCGAGAGCAGGTAGTCGGCGGCTTCGGCGGCGCCGTCACGATCGTGGGTGACCACCATCTGCGAACTCTCGTCCAGCGGCAGCGCAGCCACGCGGGTGAAGCGGCAGCCGATCTCATCCAGCATGTCCGCCAGCGCCTGGTCCTCGGAGGCACGCGGCACCAGGATCACCCCATGCAGCTTCTGCTGCTGCACAAAGCGGCGCACGCCGTCGATGTAGCCCGGGCTGCGGCTGTCGCAGGGATGCACGACCAGCTCGAAGCTGGAACCGCGCAGCGCGTCGAGTGCACCGTACTGCATGTCCACGATGTACTGCGCGGTGGGGTTGTCGTAGACCATGCCGATCAGGAAGGATCGACGGAAGGCCAGGCCGCGCGCCAGCGGATCGGGCGTATAGCCCACCTCGCGCATCAGGGCCTCTACCTTGTCGCGCGTGTCCTTGCGCACCAGCGGTGAGTTGTTGATGATCCTTGAAACCGTTTTCTTGGACACTCCGGACAGTCGCGCGATGTCGTTGATCGTGGCTGCCTTGCCTTTGGCCAATGCCGGCGTGGCGGCATCATTCTTGTTGCGCACTGACATGTAATGGACCAGGTAAGTCGGGGGATTTCCGGCCGCGCACTCAGTCCAGCGCGCGGTAGCGGAAGCTGCGGAAGGTCACCGCACCGTCACCGGCAGCGTACAGCGCCGGCTTCAGGGCGAGAAACTTACCAGCCACATTGTGATGGTAACCCGAGGTTTCCATCTGAACCGGGTACTTCTGCCAGGTCCGGCCGTCGCTGCTGGTATGGAAGGTGACGATATGGCGGTTGTTGGTGACGCGCAGCCAGAGCCGCCCGCCGCGCTCGCTGGGCGCAAGCCGGGCAGGGCGTTCCTCGCCGTAACGGTGCATGATGAACTGCTCGCCGTTGCTGCCCACGCCCACATAAAGACGGTCGCTGTAGAACAGCAGCGCGCCCCCGACTGCGCCTGGCGCTACCTCCAGCTCCACCTCGAACTGGTAGGTCGGATCGCCGGCGATGGTGGTCAGCGGAGACGCATCGCGCGGCGCACTGCCCTTGCCCTGCATCACCAGCCCATCGCCGCTGAAGCGCAGGCGCCGGTATTCGTCACTGCCCGGGTTGAAGAACGCCCACTGTGGCCCGAGCCTGCCGCCGCGGAAATCATCCGAAAGCGCCATGCCGTGCGGTGCCAGGGCGCTTCCGGAAGGCTTGCGCAGCGGCTGGCCGAGGTCACCGCCTCTGGCCACGAACCAGCCATCGTCGGTCCACTCGATCGGGTCCAGCAGGGTCTGCCGGCCCAGGGTCCAGAAGCCGTTCTCATACCCGTGGTACATCATCCACCAGCGACCGTCGGTGCCTTCGATCACTGTCGCATGGCCGCGTGACCACCACGGCTCGGCCGCCGACTGCGTGCGCGTGATCGGATTGTTCGGTGCGTTCTGCCAGGGCCCATGGATGGAACGCGAGCGCGCAGTGATCACCATGTGCCCGGTGGGCGGGCCGGCGGTGCCTCCCACGGCGGTGGTCATGTAGTACCAGCCCTCGCGGAAGTGGATCTTCGGTCCTTCCTGCGCATAGGCCTCCACATCCCAGCTCTGCGGATAGCGCCAGCCGTCGTAGACATGCTTCGGTGTGCCGACCACGCTCAGCCCGTCATCGGCCAGCTGCACATAGTCGCCTCCGCTGAGGAACAGGTAGCGCTTGCCGTCCTCGCCCACCGCATGGCCGGGGTCGATGTAGCCGCCCAGGCCGATGTCGATCGGATCGCTCCACGGCCCGCGGATGTCATCGGCCCACACCACGAAGTTGCTGCGGTGTTCGCCGGTCCGGGCCGGGAAGTAGATGAAGTAGCGACCCTGGTGCTTGACGATGTCCGGTGCCCAGATCGCACCCACGTTGCGGGTGATGGCATGACCCAGCGGCTGCCAGTTGACCAGATCCCGCGAATGCCAGATCGGCAGGCCGGGATAGGCGTCGAAGGAGGACAGGGTGAGGTAGTAGTCCTGTCCGTCCTTCAGTACCGACGGATCGGGGCGGTCGCCGGCCAGCACCGGGTTCAGGTAGGTGCCGTCGCCGAGATCGGCCTGGCGCTGGTTCTCCAGCCCACGTGCCCAGGTTTGTGAGGCCGGGCCGGAGGCCAGCGCCGGAAGCGCGGCCAGAAGCAGGCTGGCCAGGGCCACGGCAGGGATGCGGCGAAGCGGACGGTGCATGGCAGCGGTCTCCGGCTCAGCTGCGCAGCGTGGCCGGCAGCCACAGCGACAGGGCAGGGAAGAAGGTGACCACCAGCAGCACGCCCAGCGCAGCGAACCAGAACGGCCAGATGGTACGCATGCTCTGGCCCACGCTGATCTTGCCGATGGCGGTACCGATGAACAGCACCGAGCCCACCGGCGGTGTCACCAGGCCCAGGCCGCCGGTCAGCACCAGCACCAGCCCGAAGTGGATCGGATCGATGCCGTACGCGCGCGCCACCGGCAGGAAGATCGGCGTGCAGATCAGGATCATCGGTGCCAAGTCCATGAAGGTTCCCAGCAGCAACAGCATCACCACGATCATCAGCAGCACCATGAACTGGCTGTGCGCGAAGGACTGCAGGAAATCCACCGCCGCCGCCGGCACCTGCAGGTAGGCCAGCAGCCAGCCGAATACCGCAGCGGTGGCGATCACGAACAGGATCACGCCGGTGCTGCGTGCGGCGTGGACGACCGTGGCGAAGAACTCGCGCCAGCGCAGTTGCCGGTACAGCACCGTGGTCACCAGCAGTGCGTACACCACGGCGATCGCCGCGCTTTCCACCGCGGTGAAGATGCCAGCGCGGATGCCGACGAAGATCAGCGCGACCAGACCGAGGCCGGGCAGGGCGGAGATCATCCGCAGCATCACCGCGCGCCAGCCCGGGAACACCTCCACGCCATAGCCGCGGCGGCGCGCGACGACGTAGCCGGTGATCATCAATGCCAGCGTCATCAGCAATGCCGGAACGATACCCGCCGCGAACAGATCGGCGATCGAGAGGCCGCCACCGGCTGCGGCCGAGAACAGGATCAGGTTGTGCGAGGGCGGAACCAGCAGCGCGACCAGGGCGGCGGTGATGCTGACATTGACGGCGAAATCGCGGTCATAGCCGCGCTTGACCATCTGCGGAATCATCGTGCCACCCACCGCCGAGACATCCGCGATGGCCGAGCCGGAGACGCCGCCGAAGAACAGCGAAGACAGGATCGAAACCTGGCCCAGGCCACCACGCAGGCGCCCCACCAGCGAGGACGCCAGCGCGATCAGGCGCTCGGAGATGCCGCCGCGCATCATGATCTCGCCAGCGAAGATGAACAGTGGAATGGCGATCAGCGATGCAGACCCGGTACCTGCCGAAATCTGCTGGACCAGAACGATGGACGGGATGTCCAGGTAGAGCAGGGTGGCAAGGGCGGCCGCAGCCAGCGCGTAGGCCACCGGCACGCCCAGCAGCAGGAACACTGCGAACACCGAGAACAGAATGGCGATACCCATGGATCAACGATCTCCTTCAGCGTCATCGGCGGCAGCGTCTGCCGGCGTGGACTGCGTGGCCTTCCACGCACGGTTCAGCGCGAACACCACCATCAGCACGCCGCCCAGCGCCAGCGGCAGGTAGTTGATGCTCTGCGGAAGCTCGGCACCGGCGGTCTTGATGTCCAGGCCGTCGAGAAGAAGCTCGGCCGACCACACTGCGATGAACGCGCCCAGCACGGCCACTACCAGCTGCACCAGCACGTCCACAGCGCGGCGCAGCGCCGGCGCCATGTAGGCATGCAGCAGGAAGAAGCCGAAGTGGCGGTTGGTGTGCACGCCACAGGCCGCGCCCAGGCTCATCGCGGTGCTGAGCAGCAGCAGGGTCACCGGTTCGGTCCAGCTCGGGGAATCGTTGATCACATAGCGCGCGAAGACCTGCCAGCCCTGCACCACCACCAGCCCCAGCAGGGCCGCCACGGCGGTGTAGATGGCAATGTCGGCGACGCGGTCCAGCAGGCGCTGCCCGGGGCCGGGTGGGGAAAATGTCGTCGTTTCGGTCATGGCTGTGTCCTCAGGCTGCACCGCGGATGCGATCGACCAGCGCGGCGATTTCCGCGTGCTGCAGGTACTGCTGCAGCAGGGGCTGCGCGGCGGCGCGGAACGCCGGCATGTCGACCTCGTTGGCCTTCACGCCGTACGCCAGCACCGCGCGTCGTGCCGCATCCTCGGAGGCATCCCACTGGTCGCGCATCACCTTCACCGACGCACGTGCGGTCTCCAGCAGCAGCTGGCGGTCATCCGGCTGCAGCCGCTCGAAACTGGCGCGTGACATCAGCAGCACGTCCGGTGCATAGGAGTGATCGCTCTGCGACCAGTAGTGCGCAGCCTCGAAGTGACGGCTGGAGTGGAAGCTGCGCATGTTGTTCTCGGCACCGTCGATCATGTGCGTCTCCATGCCGGAGAACGTATCGCCCAGCGACATCGGCGTCGGGTTGGCGCCGAGCAGCCGCATCAGCTGGATGAAGATGTCCGATGATGCGACGCGCAGCTTCAGTCCGTGCAGGTCACCGGGCTGCGTGATCGGATGCCGGGTGTTGTAGAAGCAGCGCGCACCGGAATCGTAGATGGCCAGGCCGACCAGGTCGCGGCGTTCGAAGCCGCGCAGCACGGCATCGGCCACGCCGCCATCAAGCGCTGCCCGCTGATGCGCCACCGATTCGAACACGTAGGGCAGGCACAGCGCCTGGGTCAGCGGAAACGCGTTGTTCAGCGCGCCCGCATAGACACGGGTGATGTCGATGGCGCCGAAGCGGGCCATGTCGATCGCTTCGGACTCGCGGCCGAGCTGGCCCGAGTGGTACTGGCGCAGACGCAGGCGTCCCTGGGTCTCACGCTGCAGGGTCTCGCCGATCCACTTCACCGCTGTCACGGTGGGGTAATCGGCCACGTGCACATCGGTCGCCGTCAGCAGTTGGCCGCCGGCTGCGTCAGGGCCCGGCCCGCGGCCACAGGCGGCGAGCAGGGGAGTGGCAAGTGCAGTGGCGCCACCGGCCAGGAAATGTCGTCGTGTGATCATCTGCGCCCTCCCGCGCGTGTTCACTGGATCGTGCCGCGGCTTACCCGGCCGGCACGGCCCTGCAGGCAATCTCGCCGAAGCCGGCGAAGCGCACCAGCGCCGTTTGTCCTGCCTGGATGTCGTGGATGCCGGTCGCATTGCCGGTGGCGATCAGGTCGCCACGCCGCAGGGGCCGGCCGCGAAGCGCGGAACGGGACAACGCGAACGCGTACGCTGCGCGCAGGCCACCGGGCAGGCGGCTCGCGCCGCCGACCCCGACCACCTCACCCTCGATCAGGGTCTCGGCGCGCAACGCCGACTCATCGAGGGACGTCCAGTTGCCGATCTCCGGCCCCAGCACGAGGCCGTTGTTGTTGCCGAAGTCGGATACCACCACGCGCGGGCCCAGCTCGTTGATCGTTGCCAGCGGGCTGCTGGCAACCTCGACACCGAGGTACAGGCGGGCCGGCAACGCTTCAGCCTGTTCCGGCGACCAGTGCAGCTGGTCGGCGGGGGCATCCTCCAGCAGTTCCAGCACGTACTCGGCCTCGATCGCGGCGAAACCACCGACGAACACCGGGACATCCGTTGTTCCACCGGTAGCATTTTTGAGCTGAGGCTTGAAGATCGGGCCCAGCAGCCGTTCGTCCCCGGACGCATCGCGGCGTTCGGCAGCGATGTAGCCGACCTTCCAGCCGACCACCGGCTGGTTCCAGCGGGCGATGGCCAGGTCCTGGACCAGGTAGGCCGCGACCAGGTCCGCCGGGATGTCGCCCGGGAACGCCTTCAGTGCCTGGCCCGCAAGGCGTGCGGTGGTGAAGGCCTGGGCAATCGCGGCCGCATCGGCCGGCGGCGTGTGCCCATGTGTGCCGTGTTCGTTGCTCAAGAACGTCTCCCTCTGGCGTTGTTGCGCTGCCTATCGACAGCGTCTGCAGGACGTGTATATGGTAAACCGGTGTCATCACGCAAGCGGCAGCGCATCACGCCGTCTTTGCCGACGCCGCCAGCGCCCTGTCCTGTCCTGTTGGAGCCCCGTCAGTCATGCGTCTGCCCATCGTGTTGCTGTGCCTGTCCCTGCTGCTGCCGGCGGCGCCCGCCTGCGCGGTCGACACGTCGTTGCGCGAAGGCGAGCGTGTGGCCCAGGCGTTGCCCGGCGAGCAGCTGCCGTTGTGGCCGGCAGGCGCAGTGCCGGGCGAACCCGGCCCCGCACGTCCGACGCGGGTGGTCGAGCGCAGTGCGGACCCTGCACGCCCGGACCGCTACGCCGACCAGATCGACGCGCCCTCTCTGCAGGTGTACACACCCGCCCGGCCGAACGGCCGGGCCCTGCTGGTGATCCCCGGCGGCGGCTACCAGCGGGTGGTGATCGACAAGGAGGGCAGCGCGCTGGTTCCGTTCTGGGTGGACGGCGCCGGCTACACCCTGTTCGTCCTGCGCTACCGCCTGCCGCAGCCGGGGCGCGACCGCCAGGCCGCGCTTGCCGACGCGCAGCGCGCGCTGCGGGTGGTGCGCGACCAGGCGCGACGGCGCGGACTGGACGCGAACGATGTGGCGGTGATGGGCTTCTCGGCGGGCGGCCACGTCGCGGCGCGGCTGGCCACCGGCTTCGCCATCGCCGTCCATCCCGCACGGGATGACCTCGACCGGCTGAGCGCCCGCCCGAGCCGTGCCGTGCTGGTCTACCCGGTGATCGACATGGGCGCGCATGCGCACAGCGGCTCGCGTGCCCGCCTGCTGGGCGAGCATCCGGGTAGCTCGCTGCAGGCAGACTATTCGATGCAGCAGCGGGTACGCGGCGACATGCCGCCGACGCTGCTGGTCCACGCCGCCGACGACGCCGTGGTGTCGGTGCGCAACAGTGAACTCATGGCGCAGGCACTGGCAGGTGCGGGTGTCGAGCACGAACTGCACGTCTTCGCCCATGGCGGCCACGGCTTTGGCATGGACATCCCCGCGCGGTCGACGCTGGCACTCTGGCCGCTGCTCGCGCAACGCTGGCTGGGCCCTGCGGAGGACGCGCGATGAACGATGCGCCGGCCGACCTGCAGCGCCGGCGGTTCCTGCGTGACAGCGCCCGCTGGGCCCTGGCCACCGCGTCCGCTACGGCTGCCTTCACTGCATTGCCAACGCTGGCCAGCGTGCCGGGTGCCCGCGACGACCGCCTGCCATTGGCCCGGGTTCGTGGCGGGCGTGTGCGTGGCCAGCGCGAGCACGGGGTACTGGTGTTCCGTGGGCTTCGCTATGGTGCCGACACCGCTCAACACCGCTTCCAGCCGCCGCGGCATGAAGCTGCCTGGCGTGGCATCGCCGATGCACTGGAGTACGGTCCGGCCGCACCGCAGGGCGGCAGCGAAGGGCCCGGCAGCGAGGACTGCCTGTTCCTCAATGTGTGGACACCCGCGCTCGGCGACGGTGGACGCAGGCCGGTGCTGGTGTACGTGCACGGCGGTGGATTCAACAACGGGTCCGGCAGTGATCCGCTGTACGACGGCGCTGCGCTGTGCCGCCGCGGCGATGTGGTGGTGGTCACCCTCAATCATCGCCTCAACACGTTCGGCTATCTCTACCTGGGGGCGTTGGGCGATCCGCGCTACGCCGCCTCGGGCAACGTCGGCCAGCTCGACCTGGTACAGGCGCTGCAGTGGGTGCGGCAGCACGCGGCGGTCTTCGGTGGCGACGCGGCGAACATCACGGTGTTCGGGCAGTCCGGCGGGGGCGCCAAGATCGCCACGCTGATGGCGATGCCGGCGGCCCGAGGGCTGTTCCAGCGCGCGTGGACGATGAGTGGCCAGCAGGTCACCGCTGCCGGACCGCGCGCGGCCGCGCAGCGGGCTGCGATCGCGATGCAGGCCGTCGCTGCACGAGACGTGCAGGCACTGCTGGACCTGCCGGTCGACGTGCTGCTGGAAGCCACCCGTGCGCGTGATCCCTCGCGCGTGGAAAGCACGTCGCTGTACTTCGGCCCGGTGCTGGACGATGTGGTGCTGCCGGTGCATCCGTTCTGGCCACAGGCGCCGCAGCAGTCGGCGGCGATTCCGATGGTGATCGGCAACACCCGCGACGAGACCCGCGCGTTCCTCGGCAACGATCCCGCCAACTTCGCCCTGACCTGGGAAACACTGCCGGCACAGCTCGAACGACAGCAGTTCGTCGATCTGCGGCCGGAGACCGTGATCGCCGAGTATCGCCGCCTGTATCCGCACTACACGCCGTCCGAAGTGTTTTTTGCTGCAACCACGGCTGGCCGCAGCTGGCGCGGAGCGGTGGAGGAACTGGAAGCGCGGGCGCGCCAGCCCGCGGGTGCAGCACCGACCTGGGCGTACCAGCTGGATTGGGGGTCGCCGGTGGAGGAGGGGCGCCTGCGTGCTTTCCATACGCTGGACATCCCGCTGGTCTTTGACAACGCAGGGCTGCCGGGCGCGCGCACCGGGGGTGGCGATGATGCCCGTGCGCTGGCGGCGACCATGAGCGAGGCCTTGATCGCCTTCGCCCGCAGCGGCGACCCCAATCACGCCGGATTGTCGCAATGGGCCCCTTATACGCTGCCGCAACGGCGGACAATGCTGTTCGATCGCACCAGTCGCGCGGTTGACGATCCGCGCGCAGGCGAGCGCGCGCTCTACGGAAAAGTGCCTTTCGTGCAGCGCGGAACGCAGTGATGACACCGCAGCACAAACATTCTGTTAACTCCGCTCGGCTAGAGTCGGGTCATGGGAGACACGTTCACGCCACTGCCGTTCGCCGGCCGGGAGCGCCTGCTTGCCGCCATTGATGGTGCGGTAGCACTGGCGGATCCGCACGCGATCACCGAGGGCCTGCAGCGCGTGCTGCGTGATGCCATCACCGATCCTTCGATACAGCTGCCGCCGTGTGTACGGCGACCGGTGCGTGGTCACTACGCACGTCGTGAGCTGCACCGCAGCCGGACCCTGGGGTACAGCGTCATCGCCATGTGCTGGGGCCCGGGGCAGGGTACGCCGCTGCACGATCACGATGCGATGTGGTGCGTGGAAGGCGTCTGGCAGGGCGAACTGCTGGTCACGCCGTATGCGCTGCTGGAGCGGAAGGGCACTCGCCACCGCTTTGCCGCGCAGCCGACACTGTACGGCCAGCGCGGCAGCGCCGGCAGCCTGATTCCTCCGCATGAATACCACACGCTGCGCAATGCCAGCGATGCCGACGTGGCCGTGTCGCTGCACGTCTACCAGGGCGTGATGGAGCGCAGCGCGGTGTTCGAGCCGCTGGGCGATGACTGGTACCAGCGACGGGTGAAGCGTATGGAGACCGACGCGGCATAGCCCGCGCCGGCCGCCGCGTTCAGCGCGGCACGTCCACGACGTTGTTGAGCAGGGTCACTTCCTCGCCACCGTCAGCGAGGGCGACGCGCACGCGCAGGCCACCCTGATGACCGGCGGGGATCATCAGTGTCACGTGGGTGGTCTTCGGTTCCAGGTCATCGGGTGCCGCCATCGCGGGCACATCGGCACGCGCGATCTCACGGCCCGTGGTGTCTTCCAGGATCGCCACGCCCGCGCCGGTGGCCACGTGGCCCAGGCTGTGCACGGTCACCCGCACACGCTGGCCGTCCACCTGCACATCACCGCGGCCGACGCCCAGGTCGGCGCGTGTTTCCACCGGGCTGCCGGCGACGACGCGCTCGAACTCGAACAGTTCCGTGCGCCCGGGACGGAACTGCATCGGCACCGCGCGGCTGGTTTCCAGCCGCACCGTGCGCTCCGTCGGCGTGCCATCGATGCGTCCATCTCCATCGGCATCCACGCCGGCACGGATGCGCCACGTGCCGCTGGCAACGTTCCAGCCGGTCATGTCGGCACTGATGGTGCGGTTACCCAGATTGTGGCTGGTGATGGTGAAGCGCTCGCGCGAGGGCGCATGCACCAGCAGTGCAACCTGTTCGGCGGCACCGTCGCGATCGAAGCGCCAGCTGACCGTATGCCCGGGCCAGCTCTGGTTGCGCTTGAGCGCGATGCCCCCCAGCCGGGCGCGCTGCAGGAACTCGCTGGGTGCTTCCACGCGATCGGACCACCAGTGGCCCTCGGTGTTCATGTAGGCCCGCAGCACCTTTGCCTGCAGTCCTTCGGCATGCAGTGCATCGATGTACTTCAGGTCACCACTGGCCTGCCAGGCCATCAGGCTGGCGAAACCGGTCTTTCCGGCGTCGGCTTCGGCAGTCAGCTGCGGATACCAGTCCTGCTGGCGTCCCAGCACCTCGACGATGTTCTCGCCGAGATTGGCCAGCGCGCCCGGTCCCCCGCGTGCCACGCGATAGTCCAGCGCCTGCAGGTACTTCGCATCGCCGGTCCAGCGCCAGGCGGCCCAGAAGGTATGCAGCGTGTCGCCGCCGCCGGAACCGTCGTTGAGTTCACCGCCGCGGGTGGCGCCGGTGGCCCAGTGGATCTCGTTGGGCAGGGTGAAGCGTCCTTTCGCGTCCGTGCCGGCATGGGCGAGGTAGCTGTCGGCCAGGCCGGTCACCAGCCGGCGCCCGGTGGGATCGGCGTTGTACTGGCCCAGCAGGAACGCGGGGTGCAGCACCGGGAACGAATACGGCTTCTGCCATTGCCAGTTCGGTTCGCGGTAGATCCTGTTGCCGCCGAACCAGTTGCTGGAGAACAGCAGGTGTCCCTGCGGATTGGGCAGGATGATCCGCTCGTCGAATGCCTTGACCGTCTCCATCAGCCGTTCCAGCGTCAGCGGATCGCCCCAGTTGAGGTACAGCATCGCGCTGTTGGTGTTGATGCCCTCTTCGTAGGCATGCAGCTCATCGGTTTCGATGGTGCTCAGGCCGTTGCTGAACATGCCATTGCGATACACCGCATCGGACAGGGCGGTGAGCGAGGCATTGAGGCGGTCCGGCTGCACGCCCATCAGCGCCAGGCCCGGCCACTGCTGGGTGAGATCGGAATCATCGGAGATGCCGCCGCCGAAGTCGCCGTAGGGCACCTGGCGATGGTCGATCCACCAGTCGACGAAGCGACGCACCTGTGCGAGGTCCTGCACCTGGTGGAAGGCCCAGGCCGGCACACCGGCGGGCACCGCCGGTGCGGAGTAGGGCGGCCGGCCCTGGCTGTTGTAGCTGATGTAGTTCCAGTACTGCCGCCCCAGTGCGTGGTCCGGATCGACCCGCAGCAGGTCGCTCAGATCGGCGTAGACGCGCGCATACAGGCGCTGTCGCTTGGAGGTGGTGTGCTCCTCCACCAGGAATCCCCAGTTGTCGCGCACCTGGTTGAAGCGGTCGGCCACGTGCTCCTTCAGCGCTTCCGCGCGCGGCTTGAACACCAGCCGGATCTGCGCGCCATCGAGCGCCCGGGCATCGAAGCCGGGGGCGGCCGAGGCGATGCTCAACCACAGGCTGTCAGGGGTGAGGATGCGGTCGCGCAGGTCCAGCCACAGGGTGCGCTTCTGTCCCGGCTGCACCGAGACCGACACGTCGATCATGTCGCGCGCCGGCCAGATCGGGTCCTTGATGCGGATGTTGAGCGGAATCAGGCCTTCATGCGTGGCCGCCAGATCCAGCGCGGGAAGATCGATGGCAACGCCGTCCAGGCCGTCGTGCATGTTCTCCCAGCTGTAGGCCCAGCTGCGGATCAGCGGCTGGTCGGGCGGCGCATCGCCTACCCCGGAAGGAATGAGCACGTGCACGATCGGGCGCGGCTGCGCGGGCAGGGTACCGGCATCGCGGCGGCGTGAGCCGGCCCCCTTGGGCAGCGCCATCACCGTGCTGCGTTCGGCCTCGGGATAGCGACCGTCGATGTAGCGGCGCAGGGCATCCAGATTGGTGTAGTCCGGCAGCGCCTGGCTGTCGATCGTGTAGGTCTGCTTGACCGTGCCGTCCGGCTCGCTGCCCTCGCTCACGGCGTAGGCCCAGATTTCCTGGATCGGCGTTTCCTGCTCGACGTTGCTGAAGCGCAGCACGCCGCCGCTGAGGGACGGGATCGGATCGACGCTGCGCACCACGCCGCGCGGGCGGGTGAACAGGGTGCGGGTGGCGTGCGCGGCGTCGCTGCCATGTGCCAGCGTGCCGAAGGCCGCGCCGCGGATCTCGATGCGGTTGACCGTCTCGCCGTCCGGCAGCGTCAGGTCCAGGTGCTTTCCACCCTCCACGTAGGTGTTCCAGTCCGGCAGCTGGAAGTAGTCGTTGCGTCCGGGCAGCCGCGAGCGGTTGTAGACGCCGGGCCATGTGGTCTCGGCGATGCCGTCGGTGGCCTTCCACATCCACGCCTTCAGGTCGCGGGTGTCGGCGAATTCGACCTTGCGGATGCGGGTGGTCGGCGCGGTCAGCGCCGGTGGTGCGGTGCCGTCCCAGCCGAAGCGATGGCGCCAGGCACGCAGGCCTGCCTCGGGAACCTCGGCGGTGGTGGGCGTGACCCCACGGGCCAGCGCCGCCACGGCCGGTGCATCCAGCATGCGGTCATAGATGCGGATGTGCTGGAAATCGCTGCCGCGCAGGAAGTTGTAACGGCTCTGTACCTGGTACGGTGCCATCACCCGACCGGCCAGGCCAAGCTGGTCCAGCGCGGCATCGTAGTCGCCGGTGGTCTGCGCGCGGGCCACTTCGCGTCCATCGATGAACAGGCGTACACCCTGGTCCTCGTCCCAGGCGAAGGCCAGATGCAGCCACTGGTCCGCGCGTGGCGGCGTGTCCATGCGGAACGAGACGCGGGTGCGGGCAAGATTGGCATCGGTGACGAACGCATCGAAACCGTGGCCGTTCCAGTCGATGCGCAGCCACGCCATGTCCCAGCTGCTGTGATCGGCATAGCCGACGCGGAAGATCACGAACGGGGCTTCGCCCACCGCGTACCGCGCACGCCAATCGAACGCCAGGGTGCCGCGCTGGGCCAGGATGTTGCCCGGTGCATCCCACGCCAGGACGCCATCGTCCTGCCATTGGATGGCCTTGCCGCGTACACCGTCATCGACCACCGCCACCCTGTCGCGGAAGTTCGGTATCGCCTCGCCGTGCGCCACGGTGGCCTGCAGGCCCTGGTTGGCGTCGACGTGGAACAGCAGGGTTGGGCCATCGGCAGCTGTCGCAGGGCCAGCAGCCAGGGCCACTGCCAGCAGCAGGCAGCGGGACAGGGTCGAGCGATGCGGCATCAGATGTTTCCTTTCAACGGGCGACAGCCGGCGTAGGGCCGCCGGACCGTAGCAAGGCCACGCCGCCACGGCACCTTGCGGCGCAGCAGCGGTCGTGGCGAACGGCGATGCACCGGTCGGCGCATCGCCGGCGCTGCTCAGAACTTGTAGCGCACGCCGAGCAGGAACTGACGGCCGGTCTCGGTGTACTGCAACGGCAGGCGGCCGGTCGCGGGCGAATACACCCACTCATCGGACGCTTCGTTGGTCAGGTTCACCCCTTCCAGGCTCAGTTCCAGCTGGTCACTGATCCGGTAACGGACCGACGCATCGATGACCGTGGTACCGGTCATGCCGTGGTAACCGTCCAGATTGAAGCCGGTTTCCTGGCCCGGCACCTGGGTCAGGTAGTCGTCGCGGTTGGTGGCCGAGATGCGCCCGGAGAAGGTGGTGCCTTCGTAGAACAGGGTCGCGTTCCACGAGGTGTTGGACAGGCCCAGCAGATCGTTCTTCATCACCGGCTGACCGGCCGAGTTGATGTACTGGATCTTCGAATCCACCCAGGTGTAGTTCAGCTGCAGACCGAGGTTGGCCCACTTGCCCGGCAGGAAGGTGAAGGGTTGGGTGTAGTTCGCTTCTGCGCCGAACAGCTCGCCACCCGGGGTGTTGACCGGACGGGTGAAGGTGAACTCATCGGTCGGCGATGCGCCGGTGCCGATCAGCAGTTCGGCAGGCAGGCCGCTGTCGGTGTACGGCCGATTCTCGCGCAGCGTCTGTACGGAGGTTTCGATGTCCTTGTAGAACAGGCCAAGGCCGGCCATGGCGCCTTCGGCGAAGTACCACTCGAAACTCAGATCGACATTGGTCGCGCGGGTCGGATCCAGGTTGGGGTTGCCGCTGGAGATGGTGCGTGCGCCACCGGCCACGGCCACAGTGGCACCCGGCGTCAGGCTGCCCAGGCCGGGTCGGGTCATCACCTTGGCCGCACCCAGGCGGATCAGGAAATCGGGGGTGACTTCGGCAACCAGGTTGAACGAGGGCAGGGTGTCGTCGTAGGTGCGGGTGGCGGTGGTGGACGTGGTGCCACTGGCCAGCGTCGACAGCCCGGTGGAGGACTGCTTGGTGCGCACATAGCGTACGCCGACGTTGCCGGACAGCGGCAGCGAGCCGATCTCGGTGGAGAACTCACCCATCAGGTAGGCACCGCGATCCTTCTCTTCCACGCTGCGCACGTTGTTGGCGCGCGGTGCGACGGCGTAGATGCCGCTGTTGCTGTAGATGTCGAACTGATCGGCGACGGCGTCCAGATCCGGCACCACCCAGTTCGAGGGATTGCCGCTGATGCCCTTCAGGCCGGCCTGCGTGGTCATGTCCACCGGAACGATCCTGCTGCCATCGGCGAAGGTGGGCACGGCCAGCTCGCTGCCACGGCGCAGTTCGGTGGTCTTGAACGTGTAGTCCTTGGCCAGCACGCCACCCTTGAGGCGGAAGCCGGGGCTGATGTTCCAGTTGAAGTCGATCTGGCCGGTATCGAAATCATTGTCCACGTACTGCGGTCGCAGGCGGATCTCCGCCAGTTCCCAGCCGTTGGGATCGGTGGGATCGATGCCGTAGTTGAGGATCGGCGAGCGGTTGTTGCCCCGGTAGTCGTAGCTGTAGCCGTCGACGTCGTACTTGTCCATGATGATGGTGGTCTGCACCGGGTTCTCATGCCGGGACCGCGAGACCCCCAGCTTGCCGGACAGGGTGAAGTCGTCGCTGAAGCGGTGCTGGCCGTTGAGGCTGATCTGCTTGAACTCGGTGCTCCACTCGTCGTGGCGGTTCTCGCTGCGGATGTCGACGTTGTCGAACTCGCCGTAGACCAGCGCGTTGTTCTCGATGACGCCGTTCCTGACGATCATCGACGGCTTGCCGGCCAGGCGTGGCTGGCTGGTGTTGGCACCGCGGCTGAAGGAAATCGCCTCGATGTAGTGCTCGTCGCGGGTGGCATCGATTTTCGAGTACAGCGCGTCCAGCGAGATCTCGGTCGCGTCGCTGGGCTTCCACTGCAGCGTACCGGTCACGCCCAGGCGCTTCTGCTCATGTTCCATCTGCACGTAGCGCGGGAAGCGCGGGTGGTAGACGTCGGCACTGCGCGCGGCGGTGAACGGGGACGAGGCACTGAAGTTGCCGTTGCTCGGGCCGTTGGCCCAGCGGCCCGTGTTGGAGCCCTCCTCCAGCGCCTGGCGCTCGGAGTAGGCCACCGACAGCAGGGCGCCGAACGTACCGTCGGCGAAGATGTTCGACACCAGCGCGGCCATGCGCGGGTCGGCCTTCTCCGCCATCGCGTTGTAGCCGGCCTGGCCGCTGGCGGCGAAGGTGAAGCCGTCATAGTCGAACGGCCTCGCCGTGCGCAGATCGACGGTGGCGCCCAGCGAGCCTTCTTCGACATCGGCCGAAGCGGTCTTGCGCACCACCAGCTGCGAGAACAGGTCGGAGGCGAAGACATTGAAGTCGAAGCCACGGCCGCGGTTGGTACCACCGCTCTGGTCACCGGCGCCGACGGTGGTCAGCGCCTCCATGCCGTTGATGCGCACGCGGGTGAAATCCGGGCCGAGGCCGCGCACCGAGATGTTGCGGCCCTCGCCGGCCTCGCGGGTGATGACCACACCCGGGATGCGCTGCAACGACTCGGCCAGGTTCAGATCCGGGAACTTGCCGATGTCCTCGGCGACGATGGCGTCGACCACGCCGGCCTCGCCACGCTTGATGTCCAGCGCCTTCTCCACGCTGGCGCGGTAGCCGGTGACGGTGACCGTATCCAGGTCCGTGGCGCCGGCGGCGCTGCTCTGCTGCTGGGCGGTCGCATTGGCCGCCAGGGCCAGTCCGACGGCCATAGCGAGCAAGGTAACCGGTGTCTTTTTTTGGTGGTTCCGAGACTGCATGCCTTTCCCCTCTCCCAAAGGTCTGGTGCTGCGGCTGTTTCAGCGTGATGACACCGCTGGTCAGAGCGGACGTTAGCAGCACGTCCCGGATCCGGCATCTTGCACCGCAACAGATCTGAAATGTCTCCAAGAGGCTTGCAGGACAATGCTTCCGTCAGTTCCTACGGGTGCGTGGGGCGCATCGGAAGGCTAGAATGACACCGATGGCCAAACGCCGCGCCGACGCGTGGTACACATTCACGCCGTGCAGTTTCACATGCTGGCGGCAAGCGGGGAGGAGTGGAGATGGGGCGTATCGTATGTTTCGGGGAACTGCTGCTGCGGCTCGGCGCGCCCGGTCGCGAGCTGCTGCTGCAGTCGCCGCAGCTGCAGGTGCACGTGGGCGGGGCGGAAGCAAACGTGGGTGTCTCGCTGTCCCGATTCGGACATGACGTGGCCATGGTCAGCACGGTGCCCGGCAATGCCCTGGGGGCGCACGCACTGGGTGAACTGCGCCGCCATGGCGTCGATACGCGGGCGGTGCGCGAGGTGGCGGACGGTCGCATGGGCCTGTACTTCCTCACCACCGGCGCGGTGCAACGTGCCAGCGAGGTGGTGTACGACCGGGCCGATTCAGCCTTCGCGCGCAGCACTGCAGCCGATCATGACTGGCCGGCGCTGCTGCAGGGCACGGACTGGCTGCACCTGTCCGGCGTCAGCCCTGCGCTGGGGCCGCAGGTGGCCGAGGCGACGCTGGCGGCGGCATGCGCCGCGCGTGCCAGTGGCGTGCGCGTTTCCTTCGACGGCAATTTCCGGCCCACGCTGTGGCAGCGCTGGGGCGGCGACGCGCAGGCGATCCTGCATGCCCTGTTCGACCAGGCTGACATTGTGTTCGCCGACTACCGCGATATCGAAGTGATCCTGGGCCAGCGCTTTACCCAGGCCGGCGCCGTGGAGCGCGTGGACGCTGCCGCAGCGGCGGCATTCGCCGCGTTCCCGCGGCTGCAATGGCTGGCATGCACGCAACGGCAGGCGCTGAGCGTGGACCATCATGCGCTGGGCGCCCTGCTGCTGGGCCGTGAGGGCGTGCGTGCGCAGGCGCCCGTGCGGCAGCTGACCGGCATCATCGATCGCATCGGCGGCGGCGATGCCTTCGCGGCAGGCATCCTGCATGGCATCCTGTCAGGCTTCGATGCCGACGCCACCGTGCGTTTCGGCCTGGCTGCCGGCGGACTGAAGCATTCCATCCCCGGCGATTTCAATCCTGTCAGCGAAGCTGACGTGCTGGCCCAGATGGGCGAGGAGCGATTCGATGTCCGGCGCTGATCCGCGCGTTCGCGCGGTACTGAAACTGGCACCGGTGATTCCGGTGTTCACCCCCGATGATGTCGACGATGCCGTGCAGGTGGCGCAGGCGCTGTTCCGGGGCGGTCTGCCGGTGATCGAGGTCACCCTGCGCACACCCCGTGCGATGGATGCCATCCGGGCAATGGTCGAGGCCGTACCCGACGCGGTGGTGGGGGCCGGAACGGTGCTGACGCCTTCGCAGATGGAGGCGGCCAGGGCCGCAGGTGCGCGCTTCGCGGTGTCGCCGGGCGCAACGCCGACGCTGTACGCGGCCGCGCGCGATGCCGACCTGCCGTATCTGCCGGGCGTGGCCACGGGGTCCGAGCTGATCCTTGGCCTCGAGCATGGCCTGGATACCTTCAAGTTCTTCCCCGCGGTGCAGGCCGGCGGCGCGGCACTGCTGGCGGCCTGGCACGGCCCCTTCGCCGACGTGCGCTTCTGCCCGACCGGTGGCATCAGCGCCCAGACCGCGGCGCAGTTCCTGCACCTGCCGAACGTGCTGTGCGTGGGCGGTTCATGGCTGACCACGGCGGCCTTGCTGCAGACCCGCGACTGGGGCGCGATCGAACGCCTGGCACGCGAGGCGTCCGTGCTGGCGGGCTGAACCGGCAGGCAATCTCCCAGGATTTGATCGGGATCAAAGCGCCGGCCTCGTGCCGGCGTCACTCTGTCTGCAAGCGCACGACGGAGGAAAACCCATGAACAGAACCATGAAGGCCGCTGTCGTTCGCGAGTTCGGCAGCCCACTGGTCATCGAGGAAGTTCCGGTACCGCGCCCGGGGGCGGGCGAGGTGCTGGTCAGGATCGAAGCCTGCGGTGTCTGCCACACCGACCTGCACGCCGCCGAGGGCGACTGGCCGGTGAAACCGGACCCGCCGTTCATCCCCGGCCACGAGGGCGTGGGGCACATCGTGGCCGTGGGCGGCGGGGTCGGGCATGTCAAGGAAGGCGACAGGGTCGGCATCCCCTGGTTGTACTCGGCGTGTGGCCATTGCGAACACTGCCTGGGCGGCTGGGAAACGCTGTGCGAGACGCAGCGCAACACCGGCTACTCGGTCAACGGCGGCTTCGCCGAGTTCGCACTGGCCGATGCCAACTATGTCGGCCTGCTTCCGAAGGAGGTGGGCTTCGTCGAGATCGCGCCGGTGCTGTGCGCCGGCGTGACGGTCTACAAGGGCCTGAAGGTGACGGACACGAAGCCCGGTGACTGGGTGGCGATCTCCGGCATCGGTGGCCTGGGCCACATGGCGGTGCAGTACGCGCGTGCGATGGGCCTGAACGTGGCTGCCATCGACGTGGAGGACAGCAAGCTGGCACTCGCGCGGCGGCTGGGCGCGCAGGTCACGGTCAACGCGCGCACGACCGATCCGGCAGCATTCCTGAAGAAGGAGATCGGTGGCGCACACGGAGCGCTGGTCACCGCGGTATCGCCCAAGGCCTTCGAGCAGGCGCTGGGCATGGTCCGGCGGGGCGGCACGGTCTCGCTCAACGGACTGCCACCGGGCAACTTCCCGCTGGACATCTTCGGCATGGTCCTCAATGGCGTGACGGTGCGCGGTTCGATCGTCGGCACGCGGCTGGATCTGCAGGAGTCGCTGCAGTTCGCCGCCGAGGGCAAGGTCGCGGCCACGGTCAGCACCGACCGCCTGGAGAACATCAACGACGTGTTCGCACGCATGCGCGCGGGCACCATCGACGGGCGCGTGGTACTGGACATGGCCGCCTGACACCCGTGCATGGCCGCCGCGGCCCGGCACCCTCTCCCACGGGTGCGGCGGTCATGCCGATCGATGCGCGCCCGGCGCAGCTGCGCAGGTGGTCAGCGCTGTGACCCAGCGCGCCGGGCGGCAGCCGTCGCCCAGCGCGCCGCCACCACCGGAGCCGTGATGCACACCGCCTGGTCGGTCACCGTGGTCACCGCGCGTTCCAGCAGCTGGATGTCTGCCTCGTGCTGGCGTGCCACGTGCGGGTCCTCGAAGAAGATGGCGCGCTGGCAACGGCCCTCCAGCACGCGGTCGGCGATCTGTGCGTCGCCGCCCATCGGTCCGCTCTGGTAGCGCGTCACCCAGGGCGTGTCGCTGGGCCAGCCGCGGCTCCATGCCAGCTCGTTGAGGCGCTGACCGGTGGTCCCGGTCGCCACCCGCTCGCCGAAGCGTGCCAGCACGTCGAAGTGCTCGTCGGCGAAGGCGAGCATCGCCGGCTTCATCGCATCGTGCGCGATCAGTGCCAGGGTCTGGGTACCGAAGGCATGCAGATCGTCGGCACCGGCGTCGGCCTGCAGGCCGGCGTGCACGCGCTCCACCTCGATCCAGTCGCGTGCGGTGGCGACCGTGGAAATGAAAGGTTTGCCGTGGATCACGCACTGCCGCTTGAGCGCGGTCGCTTCGGGAAACACCGAGGACGGATCGACCGGATCGATCAGATAGATGGCACCGTCGAGCGTGCGCTGCGGGCCCATGCCGACCACCTCGGCGACCAGCTTCATCAGCCCGCCCTCGCGGCCGTAGGGATAGCGATGGAGGCCGGCATAGCCGTCGAGGAAGCCGTGGCGTCCGATCGCATCATGGGTGCGGCCGACAGCGTGCAGCGTGATGCCCAGTTCGCGCAGGCCCGGTTCGCAGGCACGCAGCCAGCGGAACAGGGCGGCGCGCGCATCCTGGTGGTGGAGCCGGTTGGCGGCCAGGCCGATACGCATCGAACGCTCCGTGGGCTGGTAGAAGCGGCAGTTTATGTCGCGAATGGCCAATTCTGCGCGCTTTGCAACTTTCCTCATTGTTGCTGTGCCGTGCGTCGCTAGCGTGGCAGGCAGAGCGGTACCGCTGCGCGGCCGTCGTCTCCGCCTGCGATTCGAGGATGCCCATCGTGAATGCCGCCGGCCCTGCGGCCGCATCCATTGCACGCTCCTGCCCGTGGCTGCGATCCCGCATCGTGCTGCCTGCCCTGTTGCTGTGGCCCATGATCACGCGGGCCGACGGGTGCGACATGCCCCTGGTCGTGGCCTGGCCCAGTGACCGCCCGCCACTGTCCTTCAGCGCGCAGGGCCAGCCCGGCGGCCTGGTTGCCGACTACCTGCGGCGGCTGGGCGAGCAGATCGCGCTGCGTCCACATCCGCTTCCCGCCGCGGCCGGCGCGGTCGGGGCGCTGCCGGCCGGTACCCAGGCCGTGCTGGGATGGCCGCGCGAGCAGGTGCCCGACGGCTGGGTCGTGAGCAGGCCCTACCTGCAGCTGTCACAGGTGATCGTGCGCCGTCGCAACGACACGCCACTGCAGGGACTGGGCGGTCTGCGCGGCCGCCGCGTCGCCAGCCTCGACACGGTGCCACTGGCGGCCCACCTGCGTGAGCAGGCGCCGGGCGCATGGCTGCTGCAGGTCGACGCGCTCGATCATGCGCTGCAGCTGCTGGCCATCGGCCAGGTCGACGCGGTAGTTGCCACGTTGGCCGAAGTGGAAGCCGCATTGCGCAGGCCCGGCAGCGATGCCCTGGTGATCGCCGCGCCGGCCGGCTTCGATGATGCCTGGGTGCTGGCGGCTGCGCCGGCCTGTGCGGCCACCGTCGCCGCCTTCGACACCGTGCTGCAGGAACTGGACGACGTGCAGCGCGACGCGCTCCGTGCGACGTGGGCGCCCAGCGGAGCACGCGCGCCGCCCGCACGGTCGCCGTTGCGCTGGCTGGTGCCGGTGCTGCTGGTCGCGCTGGCGCTGATCCTGGTGTATGCCTTCGGCTACTGGAGGCTGCATCGCGAAAGCAGCCAGCGCCGCGCGCTGGAACAGCGACTGCAGGAAGTGACCGCCAACCTGCCTGCGGTGGTCTACCGGGCGCGCCGCAGCGGCGAGGGCGACTACAGCCTGCCGCTGGTCGCCGGCGACGTGCAGTCGCTGTTCGGCATGAGTCTGGACAGTGTGCGGCTGGACCATCGCCGGCTCATGGCGGCGGTGCATGTCGACGATCGCAAGCCGGTGCTGGATCATCTGGAAGCCGCAGCGCGGGCCCGTGCGCCGATCGACATCACCTTCCGCACGCTGGGTCCCCATGGCTGGCGCTGGATCCGTTCGCATGGCAGGCCGTTGCCGGGCGAGAGCGACGACATCGAGTGGAGTGGCTACTGGATGGACGTCAGCCAGGCGCAGGCACGCACCCGTGCCCTGGCCGGGGCACGCCATCAGGCCGAAGAGACTGCAGCGGCGAAGACGCACTTCCTGGCCACCATGAGCCACCAGATCCGCACACCGATGAGCACGCTGCTGGGCATGCTCGAATGCCTGGCGGACAGCCCCCTGGACCCGTGCCAGCGGCAGGTCCTGTCCACCGTCGATGTGGCCGCGCAGATGCTGCGGCAGATTCTCGATGATGTGCTCGACAGTCATCGGTTGCAGGCGCTGCCGTTGCAGCTGCGTGCCACCGACATGGGTGCGCTGGCCACGGCCGTGCAGCAGCTGCTGGCACCGATGGCGGCCAGCCGTGCGTTGCACCTGCGGTGCGTGCTTGATCCTGCGCTGCAGCGGTGGCTGCTGGCCGATGGCCTGCGCGTGCGCCAGGTCCTGTTCAACCTGGTGGGCAACGCACTGAAGTTCACCCTGCACGGAGGTGTGGAACTGCGGCTGCGGGTGCTGCGGACGCAGGCGGCAGGACAATGCCTGCGCCTGCAGGTGAGCGACAGTGGCGTAGGCATCAGTCCCGAGCGGCAGCAGGCCGTGTTCGCCGATTACATCCAGGCCGAGCCGTCGACGGGGCGCCGGTTCGGCGGCAGCGGCCTGGGCCTGGCCATCTGCCGGGACCTGGTGGCCTCGATGGGCGGCGAGCTGCAGCTGCAAAGCTCGCCGGGCAAGGGCACGCGCATCTGGTTCGACCTGGAGTTCGCCAGCTGCCTGGCGCCACTGGAGGCGGTGCCGGCCATGGCCGAGGTGGTCGCGCGACTGCCTGCGGCACGGGTGCTGGTGGCCGAGGACCACCCGACCAACCTGCAACTGCTGGTGCAGCGGCTGCGCGAGCTGGGCCTGCAGGTGCACGCCACTGCCGATGGCCTGCAGGCGCTGGCGGCATGGCGGGCGCAGGGCTTCGATGTTGTCGTTACCGATTGCCACATGCCCGGCATGGACGGGTTCGCGCTGGCGCGTGCGATCCGCGAAGACCCCTGCCCTTCGCGTGCACGGGTGCCGATCATCGCGCTGACGGCCAGCGTGCTGGAGAGCACGCGCGAGGCCTGTCGTGCCGCCGGCATCGACCGGTTCCTGGCCAAGCCGGTCGACACCCAGGGGTTGCGCGCGACGCTGGCCGACGTACTGCCGGCAATGGAACCCGGCTCAGTTGGACAGTAGACGGACGATGCTGGCAGCGGCGTCGCGGCCTTCAGCCACAGCGGTTACCACCAGGTCGGCGCCGCGTACCGCATCACCGCCGGCGAACAGGCGCGGATGCGCGGTCTGGAAGGGCAGCCGGTCCTTGCCGCCGGCAACGATGCGACCGTTCGCCTGGCCCTGCACACCGTGTTCGGCCAGCCAGGCCGGAACGCTCGGCGCGAAACCGAAGGCGATGATGACCACGTCCGCCTCCAGCAGCGACTCGCTGCCCTCGATCGGCACCGCGTTGCGGCGTCCCTGGGCGTCGGCCTCACCCAACCGGGTTTCAACCACGGTCACGCCGATCGCTTCGTCGTCGGCGCCGGCCTCGATCGACAGCGGCTGCCGGTTGAACAGGAAGCGCACGCCTTCCTCGCGCGCATTGGCGACTTCACGCGCGCTGCCGGGCATGTTGGCCTCGTCGCGACGGTACGCGCAGGTGACCTTGGCTGCGCCGAGCCGCACCGCGCTGCGCACGCAGTCCATGCCGGTGTCGCCGCCGCCGAGCACGACCACGCGCTTGCCGTTGAGGTCGGGCAGGGCGATCTGGTCCTCCCAGCCGGCGATCGGTCGACCCTGCGGGTCATCGCCGCCGACGATGCGGCTGTTCTGCACCAGGAACGGCAGGGCCGGCAGCACCCCCTTCAGGTCCTGGCCCGGCAGGCCGCCGTCGGTGTAGCGGTAGGCCCCGGTGCCGACGAACACCGCGTCGTGGCTGTCCAGCAGCTGCTGCACGCTGATGTCGCGGCCGATCTCCACGCCCAGGCGGAACTGCACGCCCATCCCTTCGAGCACCTCGCGGCGACGATGGATGACGTCCTTGTCCAGCTTGAAGCTGGGGATGCCGAACTGCAGCAGGCCGCCGATCTGCTCGTAGCGGTCGTACACCACGGCGGTGATGCCGGCCCGGGCCAGGCGATCGGCACAGGCCAGACCCGCCGGACCGGCACCGATCACCGCCACGCTGTGGCCGGTGGGCTGCACGGCACCCAGGTCCGGACGCCAGCCGCTGGCGAGTGCTGTATCGACGATGTACTTCTCCACCGCACCGATGGTCACCGCACCGAATTCCTCCAGGGTGCAGCTGCCTTCGCACAGGCGATCCTGCGGGCAGACCCGGCCGCACACTTCCGGCAGCGGATTGGTGCTGTGGCACAGCGTGGCGGCCTCGTGGATGCGGTTCTCCTGCACCAGCTGCAGCCACTGTGGAATGGCGTTGTGTACCGGGCATTTCCAGCTGCAGTAAGGGTTGCCGCAGTCCAGGCAGCGCCCGGCCTGGTACTGCGCATCCTCCTTGCCGAACTTTCCGTACAGCTCGCCCCAGTCGCCGGAGGTGCGCAGTTCAACCGGAATGCGCTGCGGCATGGTGCGGGGCAGATCGAGGAACTGGAAGGCGTGCTTGCGGCTCATGGCGGGCTCTGTGATTTCGATGGCCGGCCAGAGGCCGGCACTACTGCGGTGAGGGAGCAGGCGCGCGCCGGTTGCGGGCGGCGCGCCGGAGGCGCTTACGCCGCGCGTCGAAGGGTCTCGGTCAGCGATTCGATGCTGGCGGCCTTCGGTTTGACCAGCCAGAACTTGCCGATGTAATCGCGGAACTCGTCCAGGATCTGCTGCGCCCAGATGCTGCCGGTCAGTTCGCGATGGCGGCCGATCAGGCGGTGCAGGTGCTGGCGGTAGTTCTCGAAGCCTTCGGCGGATACGCGATGGATGTCGATCAGCTCGTGGTTGTAACGGTCCACGAAGTCGCGGTCCACATCCAGCACGTAGGCCAGCCCCCCGGTGAAGCCGGCACCGAAGTTCAGGCCGACCTTGCCCAGCACCAGCACCACGCCGTCGGTCATGTACTCGCAGCAGTGATCGCCGGCGCCTTCCACGACCGCGAGCGCACCGGAATTGCGGACCGCGAAGCGCTCGCCGGCACGTCCGGCGGCGAACAGCTCGCCACCGGTGGCGCCATACAGGCAGGTGTTGCCGATGATCGCAGTGCTGCGCGCCTCGAACCGCGCGCCGCGCGGCGGACGTACCACCAGGCGGCCGCCGGCCATGCCTTTGCCGACGTAGTCGTTGGCTTCGCCCTCCACTTCCAGATGCAGGCCGCCGACATTGAAGGCGCCGAAGCTCTGTCCGGCGCTGCCACGGAAGCGCAGCTCCAGGGGGGCGTCGGCCATGCCCTGGTTGCCGTGCGCGCGCGCCACCGCGCCGGCCAGGCGGGTGCCGATGCTGCGGTCGGTGTTGTGGATCAGGAAGCGATGTTCGCCCCCCCTGCGCTGTTCGATCGCGTCCGCCAGCAGGCCATCCATCTGCGTGGCCAGGCTGTCCGGCGATTCGTACAGGCGCTGCGCCGCGCAGTGGCTGCCTTCGTAGCGCGCATCTGCCAGCAGGCGCGACAGGTCCACGCGCACGCCATCGCGCGGTGCGGCCTCGATCTGCCGCAGCAGGTCGGTGCGGCCGACGATCTCCTCCAGCGAACGCGCGCCCAGGTACGACAGCCAGCCACGCACTTCCTCGGCCAGCAGGCGGAAGAAATTCTCCACGCGCTCGGGCTGGCCGGTGAAGTGGTTCTCGCGCAGGCGTTCGTCCTGGGTGGCCACGCCGGTGGCGCAGTTGTTGAGGTGGCAGATGCGCAGGTACTTGCAGCCCAGCACGATCATCGGCGCGGTGCCGAAGCCGAAGCTGTCCGCACCCAGCAGCGCGGCCTTGACCACGTCCAGGCCGGTCTTCAGGCCACCATCGGTCTGCAGCAGGGTGCGCCCGCGCAGGTCGTTGGCCAGCAGCGCCTGGTGCGCTTCGGCCACGCCCAGTTCCCACGGCACACCGGCGTAGCGGATCGAGCTGACCGGCGAGGCACCGGTGCCGCCGTCGTGGCCGGAGATGGTGATCAGGTCCGCGCCGGCCTTGACCACGCCGGCGGCGATGGTGCCGACGCCGGCATGGCTGACCAGCTTCACCGATACCAGCGCGGTCGGGTTGACCTGCTTGAGATCGTAGATGAGCTGCGCCAGGTCCTCGATGGAATAGATGTCGTGGTGCGGTGGCGGCGAGATCAGGCCGATGCCCGGCCGCGCGTAGCGCAGGCGGGCGATCAGCTCGTTGACCTTGTGCCCCGGCAGCTGGCCGCCTTCGCCGGGCTTGGCGCCCTGCGCGACCTTGATCTGCAGCACCTCGGCATTGACCAGATACTCGGCGGTGACACCGAAGCGACCCGACGCCACCTGCTTGATCTTGCTGCGCCGTGGGGTGCCGTAGCGGGCCGGGTCTTCGCCACCTTCGCCGGAATTGCTGCGGCCGCCGAGGCGGTTCATCGCGATGGCCAGTGCCTCATGCGCTTCCGGCGACAGCGCGCCGAGGCTGATCGCGGCGGTGTCGAAGCGCGGGAACAGTTCGCTGGCCGGCGCCACCTCGTCCAGCGGCGTGGGTGTCGGCGCCGGCACCAGCTGCAGCAGGTCACGCAACGCCGATGGCGGCCGGGCATGCACGGCATCGCAGTACTGCTGCCAGGCGCGGGCATCACCACTGCGCGCCGCGCGCTGCAGGGTGGTGACCACGTCCGGGTTGTACATGTGGTACTCGCCGCCGTGCACGTACTTCAGCAGGCCGCCGACATCGACATCCTGCTGTGCATCCCAGGCCTGCGCGCACAGTTCGCGCGCATCGGCATCCAGCCGCGCGAAGCCGGCGCCGCCGATGCGCGAGGCGGTGTCGGGGAAGCACAGCGCGACCACTTCCGGCTCCAGGCCGATGATCTCGAACAGCTGCGCGCCGCGGTAGCTGGCCACGGTACAGATGCCCATCTTCGAGATGATTTTCGACAGGCCCTTGTAGACGCCCTTGCGGTAGCGGCGGCCGATCTGCGACTGCTCACCGCCCTTGCTGAGCTTGAGGATGCCGCGCCGGCCGAGGTCGAACAGGGTCTGGTAGGCAAGATACGGGTACACCGCGGTGGCCCCGAAGCCGAGCAGGCAGGCCATATGGTGCGGGTCGCGCGCAGTGCCGGTCTCGACGATCAGGTTGACGTCGCAGCGCAGCCCCAGCCGCGAGAGGTGATGATGCACCGCACTGGTGGCCAGCAGGGCGTGCACCATCGGTCGCCCGGCCACCGGATAGCGGTCGGACAGCAGCAGCATCACCATGCCTTCGCGTGCGGCGCGTTCGGCCTCCGCACAGATGCGCTCGATGCCGTTGCGCAGCCCTTCTTCCTCGCTGTAGGACAGGTCGAGCAGGCGGTTGGCCTGCAGATACTGGTCCATCTTCAGCAGCTGGCGCAGCTTGCGTTGGCTCAATACCGGCGAGTTGAGGATGACGTGGTTCACCGTCTCCGGGCCGGCATGGAAGATGTTGGTCTCCTTGCCGAGCTGGGTGGACAGGGACATGGCGCAGTCTTCGCGCAGCGGATCGATCGGCGGATTGGTGACCTGCGCGAATGCCTGCCGGAAATAGTCGTACAGCGGCCGGCTGCGCTGGCTCAGTACCGCCATCGGCGTGTCATCGCCCATCGAGCCGGTGGCTTCCTGCTCGGTCTCGGCCAGCGGGCGCAGCACCTGCTCCACCTCCTCGCTGCTGAGCTGGTACAGCTTGTGGTAACTGCGCAGGGTGCCCTCGTCGAAGGGCTCCTCCACCAGCGAAGGATCGATCAGTTCGGTCTGCAGGTAGGTCACGCCCTGCTGCAGCCACTGCTTGTACGGTGCGCGGCCGCGGTTGATGCGGTCCACCGCGTCCGAATCGAGCAGGTCGCCGCGCTTGAGGTCGATGGCCACCATTTCACCGGGGCCGAGCTTGCCCTTGCGTACCACGCGCTCGGTCGGCACTTCCCACACGCCCGCTTCGGAGGCGACCAGGAAGTGGCGGTCGGCGGTCAGCATCCAGCGCGCCGGGCGCAGGCCGTTGCGGTCCAGCGTACACACCGCATAGCGGCTGTCGCAGGCGACGATGCCGGCCGGGCCGTCCCAGGGCTCGCTGTTGAGGCCATGGAACTCGTAGAACGCGGCCAGGTCCGGATCCTTGAACTCCAGCGACTGCGTCGCCGGTGGCACCAGGATGCGCAGCGCCTGGATCAATTCCATGCCGCCGGCGACCATCAGTTCCAGCATGTTGTCCAGGCTCTGCGAGTCCGAACCATGCATGGAGATCACCGGATCGAACTCGGCGATGTCGAAGCGCGGTGTCTTCCACACCTTGCTGCGCGCCTGCGCCCAGCGACGGTTGCCCTCGATGGTGTTGATCTCGCCGTTGTGCGCGAGCAGGCGGAACGGATGCGCCAGCGGCCAGCGCGGCAGCGTGTTGGTGGAGAAGCGCTGGTGGAACACGATCGCGCTGGAGGCCAGCTCGCGCCGCTGCAGGTCCGGATAGAAGCGGCTGAGCTTGTCCGGCAGGACCATGCCCTTGTAGCTGATCGCATCCGGGGTGAGCGTGGTGACGTAGAAATCGCCATGGTCGCGCAGCTGCTGTTCGCTGCGACGGCGTGCGAGGTACAGCGCCAGGGCGAAGCCGGTGCCGTCCTGGCCGACACCGGCATCGACGAACACCTGCTCGATGCGCGGCAGCGTATCGCGCGCGAGCTGGCCGCAGACACTGTCGTCGATGGGAACCTCGCGCCAGCCCGCCACGCGGCAGCCCACCGCTTCAAGCTGCACCTGCAGCTGCGTCCGGCAGGCCTGCGCGGCGTCGGCGTCGTGCGGAAGGAACACCAGGCCCGCCGCGAAGCGGGTGGCCACGGTGATGCCCGCTTCGCTGGCCAGCAGTTTCAGGAATGCATCGGGGCGACGCAGCAGCAGCCCGCAGCCATCACCGGTGAGCCCGTCAGCGGCGACGCCACCACGATGGGTCATCCGTGAAAGCGCGGCGATGGCGGTATCCACCAGCAGGCGCGACGGCTGGTCGTCGAGCTGCGCGACCATGCCGAATCCACAGGCATCGCGCTCGGAGCGCGGGTCGTAAAGCCCTTGGCGGTTGCGGGGGGCCATCTCTACCTCGATGCGGAATGAAATGAGCGGGGACACTCAAGCCCGCCCAATCCCTGGAGCGCATCGTGAGGCCACCGGATGCCTCGAATAAAGCACAGGTTGCTGCAGCGCCGCAATACACGGTTGCAGGTGCAACGGAAAGCGCCGGCGGTGATCCGCCGGCGCGGGCCGGGATCAGCCGCAGCGGACGCCGCTGACCACGTCCTTGGCGTCCACTTCGATGTTCAGGCGGTCGCCCAGGAACTCCATCGTGGTCGCGTCATTGGGGTGCAGCACGCGCACCTGCTGAGCACCGGCATCTTCCTGGGCCTGCTTGCCCAGCGCATCGGTGTAGGCCTGGCCGACCAGGCTCTGTACCTGGCTGGCGTCGCAGGTGCCCACCGGCGGTGCCTCGGTGGCCTTGCCGGCTTCATCGGCCGGTGCCTTGGCGGCTTCGGCGGCCTGCTGGGCGTGGGCCGTGGCCGAATCCTGTTCATCCAGCGCCGGCGCCTGGCAGGCGGACAAGGCCAGCACGGCCGGCAGCAGCAGGGCGGAGAGCGAACGGGCGCGAATCGGGAACGACATCATGACTCCGGAAGGGACTGTGAAAGCCGGAGCATAGCCGCGAACCCATCCTCACGTGTTTGTCTTGCGTTATTGACGCGGCCGCGTCATGTCGATCGCCACACTGCTGGCATGCCCACGTCCCCCACACCCGAGCGCGCGGCGGCGCGCGCGGCCGGCCTGCGCTACGTTGATGACACCCAACCGGGCTTCACCCGGCTGCGTGCAGGCAAAGGCTTCCGTTACCGTGATGCTGACGGCCACGCAGTGCGCGATGCGGCCACGCTGCGGCGTATCCGCGCATTGGCCATTCCCCCGGCTTACACCGCGGTATGGATCTGTGCGCATGCCAACGGCCACCTGCAGGCGACCGGCCGCGATGCGCGTGGCCGCAAGCAGTACCGGTATCACGCTGACTGGGCGAAGGTGCGCGATGCCGGCAAGTTCGATCGGATCATTGCGTTCGGCGAGGCACTGCCCACGCTGCGGCGGCGGCTGGCACGCGACCTGCGGCAGTCCGGATTTCCGCGGACCAAGGTGCTGGCCGTGGTGGTGGCGCTGCTGGCCGATACGCTGGTACGGATCGGCAATGAGACCTACGCCCGCGAGAACCGCTCGTTCGGGCTGACCACCCTGCGCAACCGCCACCTCGAGCTGCTTCGCGGCGGGCGGGTACGCATGCGGTTCCGGGGCAAGTCCGGCCAACTGCAGGAGGTGACGGTGGGCGACCGCCGCCTGGGCCAGATGGTGCGACGGTTGCAGCAGCTGCCGGGGCAGTCGTTGTTCCAGTACCGCGACGATGATGGCCAGGTGCAGCCGGTCGATTCCGGCGCAGTGAACGAGTACCTGCGCGATGTGATGGGTGAGGACTTCACCGCCAAGGATTTCCGTACCTGGGGCGGCACGGTGGCGGCGGTGCAGGCACTGGCTGCCACCGCGCTGCCCGAGCCCGCCAGCCAGCGCGCACTGGCCGCAGCGCAGCGCGAGGTGGTCTGCCAGGTTGCCGCGCGTCTGGGCAACACCCCTGCGGTGTGCCGCAGGGCATACATCGATCCCTGTGTGTTCGCCGGCTGGGAGCGTGGCGAACTCACCGCGCTGGCGGGCCTGCGCGGCCCGCGGCAGTGGGAACAGGCCACGTTGCGTGTACTGCGGCGGGCACGCCGGCTCAGCCGCAGTAGATCGCCGTGATGTTGTTGGTGCGTCCCTTCTCGATGGTCAGGCGATCACCGCCTTCGCTGGCGGGCGGAACACGCGGACCGTCGTGGCGCAGCACCTGCACGTGCAGGCTGTCGCTGTCCACGCGTGCACGTTCAACGGTGGCCGCCGATGCTGCCAGGCCGACGGCGCCGCGCACCATGTCGCTGTGGCACTGGCCGGAAATCACGCCGTCGATCGGTTGAACCTGTGCGATTGGCGTGCTGCTGCATGCGGCGACGGCAAAGGTCAGTGCGGCTACGCTGAATGCGCGGATCATGATCCTGCTCCATGGTGATGAGGACGCCAGCGTGCCGCGCGCGGCGTGGTGGCGGCATGAACGGCGTGCACATGCGGGACACGGTGCATTCACTGTCGCCGACAGCGGCGATGGCCACACTGCATGTACTGGCACGCCACGGAGGTATGACATGGCCACCTGTGATGTATGCGGCAACGACTACGACAAGAGTTTCACCCTGCAGCAGGGCGGGCGCAGCGGCACGTTCGACTCGTTCGAATGCGCGATCCACGCCTTCGCGCCACGCTGTGCGCACTGCAACTGCACCGTGATCGGCCACGGCGTCGAAGGCAACGGGCAGATCTTCTGCTGTGCGCACTGCGCTGGCCATGCCGGCGTGCAGGGCGTTGCCGATCGCGCCTGAGCCCACCCCATTCCCCACACCTGAAGGAGACCGCATGGCTACGAGCAAGAAGGTTCCCGCCCGCCGCAAGGCGTCGCCCAAAGTACGCAAGGGTACGAAGGCAGCTGCCGAGGGCAGCGCCGCAGCAGCGGCCGAACGCTCCCGCGTGGTGAAGACGGCAACCCGCAAGGCCGCCGCCGGTGATCCACGTGCCGCCCGGGTTGCGGCCCGCCAGCGACGCCTGCAGGACCAGGAAAAGGCCAAGGATGCGCGTGCGGCGAAGAAGGCGACCAGGAAGAAGGCAACCCAGGCGGGCACGCGACGCCAGCCGGAAACCCTGCCCGCCCAGCACCTGGCCAAGCCGGGACATGAGCACGAACTGGACCTGGCCCCGCGCTTCCTGGCACCGGACTACGTCGGCAGCGGCAAGCTGCAGGGCATGCGCGCGATCGTCACCGGCGGCGATTCCGGGATCGGACGCGCCGTCGCTGTCCTGTTCGCGCGCGAGGGGGCGGACGTGGCGGTGCTGCACCTTGATGAGGCCGAGGATGCCGAGATCACCCGCCAGCATGTGGAGAGCGAGGGCGGACGCTGCGTGGTGATTGCGGGCGACGTGCGCGATCCGCGTTTCTGCAACAAGGCGGTGAAGCAGGTCGCCAAGGCCTTCGGGGGCGTCGACATCCTGGTCAACAACGCCGCCTTCCAGCTGCACTGCGAGCGCCTGGAGGACCTGGAGGACGAGCATCTGCAGGAGACGCTGCAGACCAATATCGGCGGCTACGTGCAGATGGCACGGGCCGTGCTGCCACACCTGGGCGAGGGCGCCAGCATCATCAACACGGGTTCGGAAACCGGCCTCTTCGGCAGCAAGGCGCTGATCGACTATTCGGCGACCAAGGGAGCGATCCACGCTTTCACCAAAGCCTTGGCCAGCCAGCTGCTGCCGCGTGGCATCCGGGTCAACTGCGTGGCCCCCGGCCCGGTGTGGACGCCGCTCAATCCTGCGGACAAGCAGGCCCCCGACGTGGCCGAGTTCGGCAAGGACAGTGACATGGGGCGCCCGGCACAGCCGGAGGAGCTGTCTCCGGCCTATGTGTTCCTGGCGTCACCGGCCTGTGCCAGCTACATCAGCGGGGTGATCCTGCCGGTGATGGGCGGCCCGCGGGGCTGACCGGGGGCGCATACAGATCGGCGATGCGCGGAATGAAGCGCTGCGGGTTGGCGCCGACCAGGTTGGTGAGCACCACCACGGCGATGCCGCGGTCAGGGTAGACGACGAAGGCCGAGCGCGCGCCACCGATGCCGGCCACCTGCCGGTCCGGCGCACCCTGCAGTACTGGCCAGCCGGCAGACCACGGGCCCGCCCTGCCATCGGCCAGCGGCTCGGCGGTCCACATCCGTGTGCGCCCGTCCTCGCGCAGCAGTCGCCCGTCCAGCAGTGCGACCAGCCAGCGCGCGGTGTCATCGGCGGTGGTAAGGATGCCGCCGCCGGACCACAGGCTGGGCGGCACGTCGTAGAACCAGTGCGACAGCCGTGGCGGAGTATCGGCGGCTTCGGTCGCGCGCGGGGCCAGGCTGTACATCGTGGCGGCGTCGGGGATCAGGTCGTAACTGTCGCCGAAGGTGGTGCGTTCCATGCCAGCGGCGCCGAACTGCCGGCTGGCCAGGAAGCGGTCGTAGGGCATGCCCGACTGCCGCGCGATGATCCGCGCCAGGAGCAGATAGTTGGTCTGGTTGTAGGCGAAACGCTGGCCAGGTGCTGCATCCATCGGCTGTGCGGTCACGGCCTGCCAGGCCTGTGCCTCGGTGCCTCCGCCCAGCAGCCCGCGCGCGTCAAGGATGTCCGGCAGGCCGGAGGTGTGGGCCAGCAGTTGACGTACGCGCACCGTCTGCCAGGCGGACGGAAGCGCATCCAGATAGCGCGACAACGGTGCATCCAGATCCAGCCGGCCCTGCTGCGCCAGCTGTGCGGCGGCGACGCCGGTAAAGGCCTTGGTGGCGGAGTTCAACGGGAATCGCGTGCTGCGTGTGGCGGGCACGCCGTTTTCCACGTTGGCCAAGCCGAACGCTTCGGACAGCACGACCTGGCCGTCCTTGACCACTGCGATCTGCAGGCCTGGAATGCGCTCGTCCTGCAATGTCTGGCGGATCAGGCGGCGAGCCTGTTCGTTCGCCGGCTCCGGGCTGGCTGACGCCGGCGAGAGGGGCAGAGCAGCAAGCAGCAGGAGCAGAAGGGGGAGCGATGGGCGGAACATGGGTTGTTCCCGGCGGGATGTGCGGATGGGATGCAGCAGGCAGCAGGAGGGTTTAGATGCCGCCGTTGTGAATTTCGGGAGGGAGGACATTCCAGCGGAGCCGGCAGTCCACCCTGATGGCAGTGATGCCGATACTGACAGCGAACGGAGGATGCCTGCTGCCGGACTTGCTACAGTCTGTCCGCTGCACGCAACGCAGACCCATGCACAGGAGGAAGGGCGGCGATGTCCGAACCGTACTCGGCTTTTCTCAGATTGAGCATGTCACGCGCAGATCTTGCGCGGTGGCTTGCGGCAGCACCGCCGGACGTGTCCCGCTGGTCGGACTGGCGCTCCATCGGCGGGCAGTGGAGTCTTCCCGGAGGCGGGGATCTTTCCGACCCGGATGCGCCGGGTCTGCAGACACTCATTTCAGACTGCAACGCGATGTTGGCGCGCCATCGGGACAACCGCGCGGCACTGGAGTTCGTGCTGGGATCGGCAGAGGCGGAGAACATCAAGATTGCGGCCTATGACCATCAGGGAAGACACTTCGTTGCCGGGTCGTTGACCTATTCGGAGAGTCTCTACGACATCCTGTTCTTTCTGGCCCTGGGGCGCAGCGCAGCCGAGTTCCTGGCCACGGACGATGCCGGCCTGGTCGTTGTCCACGACTATCTGTGGGGCGAGGACGGCGAACGGAGAACGGTCGCCGCGCTTGGGCTTGCTGGAAACGGACACTCCGCATTCCTGGGGCCCGACGCCTCCGCTGCCGCCGCCCGCGAGTTCGACGAACGGGTCGAGGCGATGCTGGATGGACAGGACGATCCGGACTTCTTCCCGCGCGATCAGCTGCAGGATCTGCGGGACTGATCCCGCGCATCAGCTATTGTTGAAGGGCACATAGGGTGTAAACGGCCTGGAAGGATCGAAGTCCTTCTGGCCAGGGTACAGAAGGCAATAGAGCCTGCCTTCATGCACGACTGCCAACGGGTAACAGGCATCCTGCCTGCTCATTCCGCCTGCGCCGCATTCCTGGAGGCCTTCCAGCACCTCCATGGCGGTGCACTTTCCGGCCTTGCAGTCATGTTCCCGGATCGCGCTGAAGCCCTTTGAATAGAAGATCCTCGGTGCCCGATAGCCCTGCAGCGGTTGCAGGTGCTTGGCCAGGGCGGCGTAGGCCCTGTCCACTTCCTCCCGCTCACCCAGGTTGAACGTGGAAGGCGAGTCCGATGTGAACCTGAACTTCGCAGGATCCGTCTCGCACTCCCACGCATGTGAGGCGGGAATGTGCAGCACAAGCAATGCGAACGCACTGATCAAGGATCGGGGCATCATCACTCCTGGGCAGGTCTGCTGTTGCTCGATGGAGCCGCATGGGAACACGGGAAAGAGTGAACCAGCGCTTCCCGCGTCAGCGTCGATGCGTCTTCCTCGAGGCGGGCGCGCGGAAGCGCCTTCAGGTGGCTGTACACGCGATCCACAAGCTCATGGGGCAGGACCGTGGCTCGTCCACACCATTGCCCGGCGCTGCTGTCGGCGACTGCCGCGATGTAACCCTGGGCCCAGGACACCGCGCGAGCGCGGCACAGTGCGTCGCTGCACTCACGCCCCTCCTCGTTGCCTGTGATTCGCTCCAGCAGTGCGCGGCCACTGGAAAGTGCATTGCCTGCGTCTGCCGCATGCGCGGGCAGAGCGGCGGACAGGCACGCCGCAAGGAAGGAGGCTGTTGAAGGCCGCCGCAGCCAGCGGCCAACCGGAGTACGCATGCATGCGATTCCTGAAGATGGAGAAGAGAAGGCTCGTCGCCAGCGCCAACTCTATCGGATCGGCCTGCCCGACCGGGATGCACGAGCCCGGCGGAAGGGGGCGCCAGGAAACGCCGTGCACGGAGAGGAGACGGGGATGCTGCGCTTGCCCCCTACCGTTCGTCGGCCCATGACTTCCGGGGGGTTGACTACAGGTGTCGTCACGCCGACAGTGACGACACGTGTAGTCAAGGGAGCCTGTCATGCGCGGCAAAACCATCGGGGACCAGGAGCTGGCCCTGCTGCAGTACATCGATGAACATGCGCCGGCCAGTGTCGGCGAGGTCGCCAGCGGCTATGGCGAGGCGCGCGGGCTGGCCCGTTCCACCGTGCTGACGATGATGGAGCGGCTGCGCACCAAGGGGTACCTGCAGCGACGGCAGCACGAAGGCCTGTACCGCTACCAGGCCACCCGTGGCCCTGACAGCGTGCTGCAGGGTGCGGTGGCCCAGTTCGTCGACAACACCCTGCAGGGCTCGGTGTCGCCGTTCGTGGCCTATCTTTCGCAGCGCCAGCAGGTCAGCGACAACGAGCTGGCCGAGCTGGAAGCGCTGGTCGCCCAGCTCCAATCGCGTCGCCACGAGGGCTGAGCCATGGACACCACGATGCTGATCCCGATGCTGGAACGGCTGGGCTGGACCAGCCTGCAGACCGTGCTGCTGGTGGCGCTGGTGTATGCCGTGTGCCGGCTGATGCCGTCGCTGTCGGCCGCCACGCGTTGTCGGTTGTGGTGGCTGGTTTCGTTGCAGGCCGTGCTCGGCCTGGTGTGGAGCCAGCCGGTGCAGCTGCCCTGGTTGCCCGCGTCGCCGTCGGTGGCGATGACCGCTGCCGATATCGCCGCCGATGTGGTCTATCCGCTGTCTGCGGAAGGCTCCGCGCAGCTGCTGGCCACGATGCCGGTGGAGGTCGTGGCGACGCCCGCAACAGCGTGGTGGGCGCTTGCACTGGCCGCGCTGTGGGCCTCCGGTGTCCTGCTGATGGCCTGGCGCACCCTGGCGGAGTGGCGGCGTTGCCGCGCGCTGCTGGCCGCCGCGTATCCCTGCGAGGACGCGGCGCTGGTGCAGGCGCTGCACCTGGCCGCCGACGCGCATGGACTTCGCCGCCCGCCGCGCCTGTGGATGAGCGCACAGATCGATGCGCCGCAGCTGGTCGGGCCGCTGCGCCCGGTGCTGCTGCTGCCGGCCGGCGCCACTGCACTGCAGGGCGACGCGCTGGACCTGGCATTGACCCATGAACTGCAGCACCTGCAGCGCCGTGACCTGCAGTGGGGATTGTTGCCGGCACTGGCGCAGCACCTGTTCTTCTTCCACCCGCTGCTGCGGCTGTCTGTGCGTGAGTACGCCCAGGCCCGGGAAGAAGCGGTGGATGAGGCGGTGGTGGGCCAGCATGGGGCCAGTCGCCACGCGTACGGGCGTCTGCTGCTGCAGCTGGGCGTTGCACCGCAGCCGCACCTGGGGGTGGCCAGTGCCGCGCCGGACACGACCAGCCTCAAGCGCCGGCTGCTCTCGCTGCAGCCGCGCAAAGCCTGCCCGCGCGTGCTCGCGGTTGCCCTGACGGCCGTGGTGCTGGTGGTGGGTGTGGCACCCATGCGACTGGTCGCAGCGCCGGTGCCGCCGGCGCCTCCCGCACCGCCGGCGGCCCCGAAGCCCCTGTCGCCGCCGCCGGCTCCGAAGGCACCGCCGGCGCCGGCAGCGTCGGCGCACCTGCCGGCCGTGCCGGTTCCCCCCGCGCCGCCGGCTGACGTGACCGGGCCGGACGATGTGACCGGACCCGATGATGCCGATGTGGGGGCCTTCGACGATGGGACCGACGTGGACGAGGACCATGACGGCATGACCTCTACCGGCACCTCCATCACCACCTACGGGACGTTGGATCTGGGCGAGTCGCCGCGCCAGGCCTATGTGCTGGTGGATGGGGATTCGACCTTCGCCAATGGCGGCATCGATGACGTGGCGCAGGCCCGCAGGCAGCTCGGCAAGGGACCGGCACTGTGGTTCCGCCAGGGTGACAAGCGCTACGTGGTGCGTGATCCGATGCTGGTGCAGTCACTGCAACGTGCCTATGCCGGCGCGGCGGAACTGGGCCGTCAGCAGGGCGAACTGGGACGCCAGCAGAGCGTGCTGGGTCGCCAGCAGGGCGAGCTCGGCCGCCGGCAGGGCGAACTGGGCCGGTTGCAGAGCGAACATGCACGCCAGATCGCGCAGGATGCGATGCGCACTGCGCGCAGTGCGATGGCTGCCCATGACATCAATCGTGAAGCGGCGGCCGAAGCGGCCAGGGCCGCGCGTGACTCGGTCGACGATGCAGCGCTCGCGCGGCAGGCCGCCGCTGAAGCGCGGCGCGCCCTTCAGGCTGCTCGTGATGACGAACGCCAGTCGGGGCGGAGCAGCGAGATGGGTCGGCTGGCCGGAGAGCAGGCCGCGCTGGCCAGCCGCCAGGCGGCGCTGGGCAGCCAGCAGGCCGCGCTCGGCGAACGCCAGGCACGCCTGCACGAGCGGGCCTCGCGACAGGCGCAGCAGGTGATCGCCCGTGCGCTGGCCAATGGCAAGGCCCAGCAGCTGTGAAGCGGCGGTAGCGCCGGGCCATGCCCGGCGTGCCCAGCGCCGGGCATGCGGATGGAAACCGCCGGGCCATGCCCGGTGTTAGCGGCTCAACCGCAGTTGGCGCGCACGATCCGGTTCTGCGCGTCGACCTCGATGGTGACCCGGTCCTCGCGGAAATCCATGGTCACCGCCATGCCGGGCTTCACCAGCCGCGCCGTGCGTGCACCACTGGCTTCAACCACCTGCTTCACCGTGGCCTCGTCGGCGGCCCTGCCTGCCAGCCCCTCCAGCTTTTCCGGGTTGCATCGCTGCGGGCTTCCTGCGACATGCGGAGGCCGGGGTGCAGGATCGCTGCTGCTGCCACTGCCTGCACTGCCGCCCGCATGGCTGCAGGCGGCCAGCGGCAGGGTACAACCGAGCATCAACCAGAGACTGGAACGCATCGCGGATCCTCCACGCATCAGGAGCCGACAGTCTCATCGATCGGGGCTTCAGGGGGCGTCAATACCCGTTCGGCGAGCTGTTCGATGCGGCCCAGCAGCTGCGCCAGCACGGCGTCGTCGTAAGGCAGCCAGCGGCGTGGCCGCGCCGGCAGGTCCGGCAAGGCCAGCGTCTGCCCGGCAAGGCTGGCGCGGGCGGTGGCCAGGTGCAGCCTGTAGTGGCCGACCTGCACATGGCGGCGCTGGAAGGTCATCAGGTCACGCTGCGGATGAGCGGCCAGCAGATGCTCCAGGGTTCGCCCGCGCAAGCGGACCATGCGGGCCGGCGGCAGTGGCATGCCCTCGCCACCGCATGCGCAGGTACTGGCCAGCAGGTCGAGTTCGCGCAGCAGTTCGGACGCCACCACTGCGGGCAGCTCGCGCGCCTGCACCGGTTGCCACGCGTCGCGATGCTGCCGCTGGAACTGCACGCGGCCGCTGCGGATCTCACCGGCAAGGCCATGCGACAGCGGTGCTGACAGCTGCCAGCCGATCCGCCACGGGCCTTTGGCCAACATCAGCTGGCCGCCGTCATCGCCGTGCCAGCCTTGCCGACGGGCCAGCCCGGCCAAGGTCGCCACCGACAGCGTCAGCCCATTGAATGCAGCGGTATCGGCGGGTTCGCCGCGGGCGTCCAGATAGTGTTCGCGGAACACCTGGCGAAGCGGTTGCCGGCAGCGCTGCTCGATCAGCCGCGCGCGCCAGGCGGCGCGCAGATGGGGTTGGCTGCGGGCGGGATGCCACAGGCGCAGGCGGTTGCGGCCCTGCAACGCGACCACGATGCCATGCGCATCGGCGAACGCCTCTGCGCCGTCCACCGGCATCGCATCGATCCAGTGCCCGCGCGCATCGGCGAGCTGCCAGACCAGGCCCTGCAGCAGGGTGGCCAATGCCGGTTGCCGGCACGCGTCGCGCCAGTCCTGCAGTGCCCACTCGCCGCCCAGCACGAACGTGGCCTCCAGGGCACGGGCCAGGCTGGCCAGTGAGCGCCTGCCGGCGGCAATGACCGGCAGGCGCAGCAGCAGTTGCGGGCGCTGTGCGAGGCGGCGTTCGGCGGCGGCCAGATGGCGGTCCAGCTTCCGCGCGATACCGGCATGGCGCACCTGCGACCGCGCCAGCGCCAGCGCGGCGATGGCCTCGGGGGTGGGCATCGCATTGACCGCCTTGGCCAGCGCCACAGCCACCGATTGCGAGGGCAGGGTCCGGGCGGCGGTCGGGGCAACGCACACCGGTGGCAGCACCTGCGCCAGCAAGGGCCGCAGCCAGGGCGCATCGCATTCCAGTGCCGCGCGCGTGGCACGCCAGAGCACACCGGCTTCGGCGATGCTGAAGGCACGGTCAGCGATGTAGGGCGCCTGGCCACTGTGGATCGCCTGCAGGCGCTGCGCTGCCTGCTGCAATGCGTGCTCGGCGAACTGCAGGTAGGTGTCGTGTTCGCTCAGTGGCTGCAGATCGGCGGGTGCCGGATCGATGTCGGCCTCGGTGGGGTACAGCTCGGCGATGCGGGCATGGCGCAACAGGTCCTGCAACGGCCAGTGCGCCACCAGGCGCAGCTCATCACGCAGCAGCGGGTGCACGCTGCAGCCGTCCAGCAGCGAGGCCAGCGTTCCGCTGCCGTCGGCACCGGCACAGCGCGCCAATGCCAGCAGCGACAGTGCATCGCTGCCGGCTTCGACGCTTGCCCCGGCGTGCAGGCCGCAGTGCTGCAGCAATGCCAGCGCGGGCGCCTGCAGCCGCTCGTGGCCGGGCTCGGTGCAGCGCGCAAGCAGGGCCACGCCGTCGACCGGACGAAGCGCGCCCGACCGTGTACCGGTGCTGCGCCGGGACAAGCGCAGCAGTGCAGCGGCGCAGATCGCAACGGTAAGACGGGGCTGCCGCTGCGCGTCGGCGTCGAGAATGCGGTGCGCCCACTGGCGCGCGCTATCCGTGAGCGGCAGGCCGTCGCACCCCAGGGCCATCGGCAGCAGGCTGGCCAGTTGCCCGTCATCCAGCCGGGCCAGCAGCGCCGCCTGGTCCTCGCCATGGAATCCGGCCAGCGTACCGGCCGCCTCCGTGCCGGCCAGCAGGGCAGCAAGGGAGCGCAGCTGGGAGCCCGGGACCTGGGTGCTCATGGAACCTCCGTGTCGTGAGCCGCGCCAGTCTCCGGCGGGGCCGCCTGGGGGTCCAGCGGCAGGGCATCATTCTGCCAACCCCATCGCATTCAGTCATAAAGTGACACCGTCCGCGAACACACAGGACCCGGCTCAGGCCATGCCGGGCGGCGCCTGCAGGGCGAGCAGTTCGCGCTCCTGTGCTTCCTCGCGGACCAGCCGCTGCAGCAGCAGGGCCAGGGTCACCACGTCCTGGTGATTGTGATCGGCCACCCGGCGCAGGTTCACCGCGTCGCCGCCGCGCAGGAACCGCAGCCACGCGCCCGGTGCCTCCGATCCCGGCAGATCGTCTTCGCGGATCACGCGCAGCAGCTGGCGCTCGATGGTGGACAGCCTGCAGTTCTCCCAGGTGCCGCGATAGCGGCGGCGGGTCGGATACAGCAGGTCGACATGGTCCAGGGCACTGATCGGGTCGCGTTGGCGCGCCAGCCGGTAGCGCGCCTTCAGCAGGGGCGCATCGTAGCTGCGGCCGTTGTAGCTGCAGAACACCGTGGAGGGCTGCAGCCAGCCGGCGAAGGTGGCCAGCATCGCCTCTTCGGCGGCCATCGTCGATATCAGCAACTGGCGGATGCGCAGGCCTTCGCCGCGCTGCGGGCAGGTGTACCAGTCGGCAGCACCGATCATGAAGGCGCGGGTACCGGTGCCGCCGGCCAGCCCGGTGGTCTCGGTATCGAAGAACAGCAGGTCGTGCGCGGCCACGTGCTCGTTCTCGCGCCGGGCGAACGCCAGCGACAGGGGAACCTTCGGAACCGGCTGCGGCTGCAGGGATTCGATCAGGAACAGGCCTGGCGCGATCTCCTCGCCCGGCAGCCGCCGGTCCTGTGCGGTCGCGTGCAGGGGCGCTGCGCTGCCGCGTGTGCGCAATCCCAGCAGGCGATGCAGGCTGCCGACGTGGGGCTGCCGCAACGGTGGCGTGGTGGGGGCGGGTGTCATGACGGCCGGGCCGGTCGGCTTGTGGCGGATCTCCTGTTCAACCCAGGCGAATACCGAGCGTTCGGCCGGTGGCTGCCGTGCATCATTGGCCGCTGCCGGGACGACCGCTGCGGGCGCCGCCGCCGTGACAGCCGGCGGCCCGGCCTTCGGGTCGCCCGCCTGCTTCCGCAGCAGACGCAGCTTGTCCAGGCTCAGGCTCACGGTGCCAGCAGCTCCACGGCGCCACGGGTGGCGGGCACCGCATCGGGCACGTGCTGGCAGGCGTCGGCATCGAACAGGTCCAGCACGCGCAATGCCAGTGCGCGCGGCGAGGTCTCGTCCTCCTCCTGCGCCGCCAGTACCGGGCCGACGCAGGCCGGACAGCCCGCCGTGCAGTCGCAGCGCTGCACGAGTTCGCGCGCGCGCTGCACCAGCTCCGCCTGGCGCTGCCACAGGGGTTCGCTCAGGCCGACGCCACCCGGGAAGTTGTCGTACAGGTAGACGGTCGGCACGAACACCTGCAGCAGCTCGACCGCGCCCGGATCGCCATCGCTGCCGCGCAGCTGGCCGCGGCCGCTCTGGTCGGCGACCGCGAACCATGCACCGTCGCCATTGCCGACCGACTTCTGCAGATCGCGTGCGTCGGCCATCACCGCCACCGTAGCGACGATGTGCAGCGCGTAGGCGGCACCCAGGAAGCCATCCAGCGCGTCCTGCCGGCTGGCGAACGCACGCAGCAGCAGCGCCTGCGGGAGCTGCCACCACACTGCGGTGGTGTGCAGTTCCTGGTCGGGCAGGTTGACCGGGCCGTAGCCGATGTTCTCGTGGGTGTAGTACCGGATCTTCTTGTAGCCGGCCACGCGGCGCACCACGTGCACCTCGCCGTGGTGCGAATCGCCGCGCCCGGCCACGCCGCCGTCGAAACGATCCAGCACCTTGAGCTTGGTGAAGTCGATGCTGTCGGTGTAGTAGTCCACGTGGGTGCGGGTGACGTAGGCCTTGCGCCCCTCCCAGTCCAGCGTCTCCACCTGGTACGGCGTGGACTGCACCATGTGGATGGCGCCCTCGTACAGGGTCAGCGCGGCGGCGGAGTAATCGACCTCGGCGATGATCTGCTGGCGGCCGTCGCTGCGGTCGACCACCACGAAGTTGCCGTCGGCCACCGCGCGCAGGCTCACCGCGTTGGCCGGATAGCTGTCGGCAATCCACTCCCAGCGCTCGCCTTCGCGATGGACCACGTCGGTCTCGGCCAGGGCTTCCAGGAACACCTCCGGATCGATCGGGCCGAAGCCATCGCCGACCCGGAACGGCAGCTCGAATGCCGCGCAGCGGATGTGGTCGAACAGGATCAGTGGCTGGTCCGGGGCGATGCGCGCATGTTCGGGCGAGGCTTCGGCGAAGAAGTCCGGATGGCGTACCACGTACTGGTCCAGTGGCTGCGAACTGGCCACCATCACGCCCAGCGCGGGCTGCTGGCGGCGTCCGGCGCGGCCGAAACGCTGCCAGGTGGCGGCCACGCTGCCCGGATAGCCGTTGAGGATCACCACGTCCAGGCTGCCGATATCCACGCCCAGCTCCAGCGCCGAGGTGCTGACGATGCCATCGATGCTGCCCGCGCGCATGGCGCGTTCGGTCTCGCGACGCTCGGTGGGCAGGTAACCGCCGCGATAGGCGCGTATGCGCGGTGGCTTGCGCGGATCGTGGTCGAAGATGTCCTTCAGGTACTTGGTGAGGACTTCGACCATCAGCCGCGTCTGCGCGAACACCAGGGTCTTGAGGCCGGACTTGATCGCGATGCGGGCGATGCGGTTGCTCTGCGAACGCGCCGATGCACGCAGGCCCAGGTCCGGGTTGATGACCGGTGGGTTCCACAACAGCACCTGCTTCGGTCCGCTGGGCGCACCGGACTCGGTGATGGCGGTGACCGGTGCTTCGATCAGGGCCTCGGCATGTGCCTGCGGATTGCCGATGGTGGCCGAGCACAGGATGAACTGGGGTTGCACGCCATAGAACGCACAGATGCGCTTGAGCCGGCGCAGTACGTTGGTGACATGGCTGCCGAACACGCCGCGGTAGGTATGCACTTCGTCGATGACGATGTAGCGCAGGTTCTCGAAGAACTGCGCCCACTTGGTGTGATGCGGCAGGATCGCCTGGTGCAGCATGTCGGGATTGGATACCACGATGTCGCCATGCAGGCGGATCGCCTGCCGCGCGTCCCCGGGCGTGTCGCCATCGAAGGTGAACGCCTTCACCCCGAGATCGCCGGCGCGGTTGAGCTCCAGCAGTTCGGCCACCTGGTCCTGCGCCAGCGCCTTGGTGGGGAACAGGTACAGCGCCTTGGCGTTGTCCTGCATGGCCGCGCTGACCACCGGCAGGGTGTAGCACAGCGACTTGCCGCTGGCGGTCGGGGTAACGATGGCCACATGCTCGCCGCGCTGGCTGGCCTCCCAGGCCTCGGCCTGGTGGCTGTACAGCTGTTCGATGCCACGTGCCTTCAATGCGGCGGCAAGGGCCGGCGGTACCGATTCCGGAATGGGCGCATAGCGGCCCTCGCGGCCGGGGATGGCAAAGCTGCCGGTGATGCGGTCGTGGTAGCGGCGCTGCAGGCGCGCGCTGAGCAGGGCACCGTCGCGGGCGGGCAGACCGTCGCGGGTCGCGAGTTGCTGCTCCGCGTCGGCGGTGCGCTTGGCGAGTTCGTAGGCCATGGGTGCACGGATTCCAGGGGGGCACATGGCAACACAGATGGGTCTCAGGATGTGAGACCCCGCAGCGGGACGGAGTGAACCGTTCAGTGCGCGGGCGGCAGCCGGACGTCGAATCCAGTGAAACGCCTGCCGCGTGCGCCGGAACAACGGGCTGGCCCGCCTCGAACAAATGACAGGTGCACCTCGCGGGCGCGGACGTGCAGTCCATTTCAGCGCGGGCTGAACAGCGCGCGCCGTTCCAACGAAATCTGAAGCCGCCATCCGTATCCTCAGGCAAAGGACGCAACCAACAGGGGCGGTAGGGGTGGCACGACGAGCAACGCAGGGAGCACTTCTGGCCGGCCTTGTGCTGGCCGGTACCGCGCAGGCGCAGCAGGCGCCATCACCCGTATCGGTGGTGCCCGAACCCGGGCAGACCGTCGCCGCACCGCCGGAGCCTGTCGTGACCCCCGAAGGCACGCCCGCGCAGGGCAACGTCACCACCCTCGGCGAAGTGCGCGCGCTGAAGCCTGAAGACGATCAGCCACCGGATCTGTACCGCTTCAGGAACCCGGTGAAGATCGAGAACAACCGCTTCAGCCGCAACTGGAGTGAACCGCCGACGCCCGAGCAGGTAAGCATGGCCGGCGGCTACGTGATGATGGGCGTGGTCAAGGGCTTGCTGGCGGCGGGCAAGGGCTTGAACAAGATCACCGGGGGGCCGGATCAGATCCAGTCCGCCATCGCACGGCCACCGCCGGAACTGAGCGCGGAACAGCAGCGTCGCGCGCTGCAGTTCTGTGCGCAGCAGGAGGGTTGCGGTGGTGCACCGCCGCTGAAGTGAGCGAAGGATGGGGGGGAGCTATGCCGTACGGGCAACGCCAGGCGGCCGCCGTTCCAGCCACCACAGCAGCGAGGCACACAGCACGAAGGCCAGCCACCATGGCCAGCGTGATCCCGGCACGGGCTGTGTCGCCTGTGCCTTGACCGGTGCGGAGGTGGCCAGGGCCTGCGCCGTCGCATCGATCATTCCCTGCCGGTGCAGCGCCGCTGCATCCGTCCTGTCGAACACATAGCGCCAGTAGGAGCGTTCGCCCTGCTGCAGCCGGTGCCAACCGGCCTCGCGTGGCCACCAGCCGGCGCAGCGTGCGCTGCCGGTGCCGCCGTCCACGATCAGCGCCACCGACGCGCCCCGTGCATCGAACACCTGCAACGGCGCCTGCACATCGCACAGGGCCTGTCGTTCCCCGGCCCACGCAATCGGCTGCGGCGACCACGGCGCGGTGCTGCCGCCCTGCGCGCGCGCCAGGGTGCCGACCACATCGCTCCACAGCTCGCCATGGCGATCGTCGCGGCCGGCCAGCACCCAGCGCCACGTGTCGGTCAGCGGCAGCAGGCCGATGCGACCCTTGCCGGCATCGCGCCAGCCTCCGATGGCAGCGCCGCTGCGGTCGTGCAGCAGCGCGGTGGTGGCAGGCACCTGCAGCGCAAGCTGTTCCAAGGTGGGCAGCGCGGCGGCATGCGAATCGCGATCAGCCTCTTCGCCATCGCGGGTAGGCAGCGTGCCCGACGCCAGCGGACCGCGTCGGGCTGCCAGCATCGCGCTGTCACCATCGCCGGGCAGCGTGACGCTGCGGCTGGCGCCATCGCCCTGCACGGGCAGGCCGAGCTCACGCAGGCGTTGCCGCGCTCCGGCCGATGGCACGCCGGCACTGCGGACCAGCACACCCAGGCCCTCGTGCATGGCCTGGCGCACCGCTGCGAGCTGGCCACTCCCCAGCGTGGCCAGGCTGCGCTCGTCCAGCAGCAGCAGGTCGGTGCGCGCCAATGATGCCGCGTCCAGACCGACCTGACCTTCGCTGATGCTCAGGCCGGCGCCCGTGTCGGCCTGCATCTGCACGTCGATGCCGGCATCGGTGGCCCAGCGTCGCAGGTATTTCAGTTCGGGTCCCGGCGTGCCGGCGCGGATCTGCAGGCGGACCCGCGTGGCCGGCAGGGTCTGCTGGGGTACCGGAACGGTATCGACGACATGGCCTTCGCCATCCAGCAGGCGCAGGCGGAACACGCTGCGGCCTTCGGCACGGGCCACGCCACTCAGTCGTACCCGTCCGTCCTCGGTCAGCGGGGCGCGGTCGATCACCGTGTCAGCCGGGTCCAGCAGCTCAGCCTGTGCGCGGGGGACGCCGCGGGCCTGCGCCTGCACGTCGAAGCGCGCGCCAGGGGCGACATCCGCGGGCAGCTGCAGCGCGGTCCAGCCGCGAGGGGCGGGCGGTGCCTGCCACTGGACCTGCGCGGGCAGCGTGGCGTCGCGGTCGCGTGCCTCCAGGCCGGCGCCGACCAGGGTCAGCCGCGTCGAGGGATGCTGGCGCAGCGCCGTCGCCAGGTCCGGCACGCGCTTCGCACCCGGCACCTGGGCGGCTTCGGGCAGCAGGAGGAGCGGTCCCTCGCTTGCCGGCTGCGCGCTGGCTCTTCCGGCATCGGCACCCAGCACCACCAGGCCCGCAGCGGGCTGCTGCCGTGCGGGCGGCAGCAGGCATGCGTACAGCAGTGCAGCGGCGATGACCTGCAGGCCGAGCACCGCCAACAGCGGGCCACGCGGTCGCATCGGTGCGCGCAGCTGGCGCGCGCTGGCGACGAACACGATCAGCACCAGGACAAGCGCGACCCACAGAGACGGTGCCGACAGATTCATGGCTGCGCCTCCAGTGCATCCAGGTATCGTTGCCCCATTGCATCGCCCGCGCTGCGGCGTGTGGCCTGCGGCACGGGGCGCTGCAGCGCCCTCCACAGCTGTGACCGCAGGCGCTGCCGGCAGTCGGCACAGCCTGGCTCGATGCGCAGCTGTTCGATGGCGGCCGCCAGGTCGAGCGCGTCGGGTAGGTAGGTCGCATTGCGCTGCTGCCAGCCCGCCAGCGCGTCCAGATCCGGCGTGCCGTCGCCGTCGCCCAGTCGCTGCCAGGCCTCGACGATGGCCGGGTCCGGTGCCGTGCGTGCCGTCAGTGGCAGCTGTCGGCTGGCCAGCCCGGCGCGGTCGCCGCCCAGGCGCCGGCCCTCATCGATCGGCGGCAGTTCCGGGCCGACGCGGGCCAGGTAGATGCGTTCGGCCTGCTGGACCTGCTTGATGAATCCCAATGCCTTGTAGGCGTAGGGCAGCGCCTGCTCCGGGCGCCCCTGGCGCAGCTCGCCTTCGGAGGCCCACATCTGGTCGAGTGCCGCCTTCAACGTCGCGCGGGTCTGCGGATCGAGCAGGGTCGCCGCCTCGGCGTGGTCGTGCGTGTGGCCATACTCGGTCAGCACGTCCGTGGCGCTGCCGAACACCGGTGGCGTATCGGCGTTGCCTGCGTTGCCGCCGTGGTCGTGGCCATGCGCATCGTGGTCGCCGGCCTGCGGCTGCGCCGCGTGGTCGTGATCATGGTCGTGATCGCCGTCGTGGTCGTCTGCGGTGGGGATGTCACTGGTGGGCAGGTCGCTGGTCGGCGGCGGCTTCGGTGCGCCTTCGCTCTCTTCACCAAGGAACTGGCCGTAGCGCAGGCGCAGGATGCGCTGGTCGACGCCGATGGCGTCGCTGCGCTTGACGAAGTCATCGGCGGCCAGGCTGCGCCGCTGGCGGATCAGCGCCTCCGCATCGAGGATGATCTGCCGTTGGCTGCGGAAGTAGGCCGGCAGGGTCTTCTTGATGCGGCCTTCCAGCTCGGCGCCCAGCACCGCCTCGCTGCTGGGCAGGCGCAGGATCACGCTGCTGCTGCGGCCGGTCTGGGGTGTCGGGGCATGGTTGTCGCGCACCTCCAGCTGGGCGATCACATCGTTGCCGGGCTGCGCTCCCAGTGCACCCAGATCCAGCGTGTGAGCGAACCGTCGCGCTGTTGCTTCGCCACTGCCGGTGAGCGTCACGCTGCGCTGGACGAAGGTGATGTTCTCGCCGCTGCCCTGGGTGAGGGTGATCGACAGGCGGGCCTGCGTGGCCACGCCGTGATCGTCGCTGGCCTCGAAGCGCAGTGCCCACTGGCGCTGCCCGGGCGTGCCCAGTACCAGGCTGGCAGCGGGCTCCAGCACGCGTACGGTCGGGGCGCGGTCCGCCACCACGTCCAGGCGGTACAGGCGTGTCGTGGCCAGTGCCGGTTCGCTGACCACGCGGTACAGCACCGGTGCACGGGCCACATCCTGCGCCTGCCAGTGGCCGTCGCGCTCGTTCAGCGGTACGCGCCGGCCATCGTGGAACTGCAGCCATGCGCTGCGGGGCGCACGATCAAAGCGCAGCGACCAGGACAGGCGGCTGTCGGCGGCGACCTTGGCATCGAGTGCATTCTGGTTACGGGGTGGTTGACCCGTATAGGCCGGAGCCTCGATGCGCAGGCGGGTGGACTGCAGCTGCAACGGGCCCGCAGCGGCCGGGGCAGCGGGGCGCGACGAGGACACCCCTGGCGTGGACGGACCGGAACGTGGCCAGCCCAACGCAAGCAGTGCGACGGCGATCCCCCCGACCCAGCACAGCAGCAACGCGCCGCGCGGCCAGCGCGGACGCAGTTCCGGCATGGCGCGTTCGAGCGCGGCCTGCACATGGTCGCGCTGGCGCTGCTGCAGCGGATTGAGTGCGGCAGGATCGGCGAACAGCAGGTCGGCGCTGTCTTCGCTGGCTCCGCTGCCGTCAAGCCGGCGCTGCACCCAGTGGCGGTCCAAGCGGCGGGCACGGACCGTGGCCAGCACCGTGCAGGCGAGCAGAGTGGCCGTCGCAACGATGCAGGCGATATCGAAACCGCCCAGGCGCAGTGCAAGTGTGGTCGTGGCCAGCGCCCACGGCAGTCCCAGCAGCAGAGTGATGGCGCCGCTGCGGCGCCGTGCGCGCTGCCAGGCGCGTTGCAGCATCGTCATGCGGGCAGCCTCCGCCGCGCGCTGCTGGCCATCCAGCGCTCCAGTGCAAACAACAACACGATGGCCAGCAGCAGCCAGGCGGTGGGCTCACGCACGGCAGGCGTGGCAGCCGGCAGGGCGACCTGGCGCGGTGCGTGATCCTGCGCATCGCCTGAGCGCGGCGGCGGCGCGGGTTGCAACGCCTGCAGCAGGGTGTGCGGCAGGCGGGCATCGCGCAGCGCGGCATTGCCTGCGGCGTTCCATTCGCCGGGCAGGAACAGCAGGCGGCCGTGGCCAACGCGCTGCTGCCACAGCAGCGTGGCGCCTTCGGCGTCGCGCAGCAGCGCGCGTGCATCCGCTGCTGGCCGGGCGGCGGTCAGCACGCTGCCACCGTCCTGCAGCCATGCCTGCCAGTGAGCGGGCAGCGCATCGGCGCGGCTCCAGACACCGACTTCACCCGAAGCGGGCAGCGCATCCGCAGGCAAGGCGGGCGCGGGTGATCGGGTGCCCCATGCGCGCTGCAGCGCAGCCAGCCAGCGCTGTGCCGCGGCCGGGGCATCAGCGTGCATTCGCAGTTGCGGCAGCGGGGCGGCCGCGGCCGTTGCGGCGGTCGCACGCGGATGTGTCTGCCATTGCACCGCCCGCGAGAGTTGCAGGCGCATGCCGTCGAGGCCGGGCAGCGGATCGGGCACGTGCACGGTCAGCGCGGTGCCGGTCGGCAGCTGCGCATCCAGTTCGCGCAGCAGGCTGGGCAGGGCCACATCCGTGGCCGGTGGTGGCTGGTCGATGGTGGGGAATCCGGGCGCAAGCCAGCGCCAGTTGTCGTCGCCGGCAGGAGCGCCGGCATGCAGCGCGGTCGCATCCAGACCGGGTGCGACGACCGTCCATGCGCCGGTAGCCGGCGCCGGTCCGGTCAATGCCGGCCGCGCCAGCAGCACGGCCAGCGCGGCAAGCAGCAGCAACCGCACCAGCAGCAGCGGCCAGTCATCGAAGCGGACGCGCTGGCGCGGGCGGATCCGTGCACGCAGCCAGCGCAGCGCGGCGAAGTCCAACGGCGTGTAGGGATGGCGACGCGCGAGATGGATCAGCAGCGGCAGCAGCCACGCCGCCAGTGCGGCCAGCCCGAGCGGAAACAGCAGGCTCACGCGCCGCCCCCGCGGCCGAACAGCGCCTGCAGCGGCTGGTCCACCGGTTGATCGAGCCAGCCGGTGGCACTGGCGATTCCACTGGCCTGCAGCCGCAGGTGCAGTGCCGTGTGTGCAGCGGTGAAACGCTGCAGGTAGTCGGCGCGGATCGCCGCGCCATCGCCGAGCAGTTCCTCGCCGGTTTCAGGGTCGCGGAACCGATGGCCGGCATCGAACGGGAAGTCGCGCTCGTCGGCGGTCAGCACCTGCAGCAGCAGTACCTCGCGGCGTGCACTGGCCAGCTGCTCCAGTAGCACGATGCCGGCATCATCAAAGCCATCGCCGATGGCCAGCAGCAGGTCGCCCGGGCGAATGCGCTCCCACAGCGGGCGCAGCGTTTCACGGGCGGGCCAGCCGCCTCGTGGCTGCAGGGCATGCAGTTGCAGGTGCACGCGGTCGCGCTGGCGTGCGCCCTGCGCTGCGGGTACCAGCTGCAGGCCGTCGCCGGTGACGGTCAGCAGGCCGAAATGATCGCCCTGCTGCAGTGCCAGCTCGCAGACACAGGCGGCCAGCATGCGCATGTGATCCAGGCGGCTGCGTGCCGGCGCGCCACGGTCGGACTGGCCGGCCGATGCGGTGGCATCGAGCAGCAGCCATACCGTGATCGGGCTTTCGCGCTCCGACTCGCGCACGAAGAAGCGGTCCGAGCGCGCGTACAGTTTCCAGTCGATCTGGCGCAGTTCATCGCCGGGTTCGTAGGCGCGGTACTGGGCGAATTCCAGGCCGGCGCCACGACTGCGGCTCGCGTGCTGGCCGATGCCGCTCGCGCCGCTGGCCAGACGTGGCCGCAACCGCAGTGCGCGCAGGCGCGCTCGCAGTTCGGGAGGCAGGACCAGCGTGCCAGCACTCACGCGTGGATCACCCCGGGAACGGCACGGCGTGCAGCAGGGCGGCGACCACGTCGTCGGCGCGCTTCTGTTCGGCTTCGGCGGCGAACGACAGCAGCAGGCGGTGGCGCATCACCGGTGCAGCCAGGGCCTGCACGTCCTCGCGGGTGGCGGCGAAGCGGCCCTGCAGCAACGCGCGCGCCTTGGCCGCGAGCACCAGCGACTGTCCGGCGCGTGGTCCCGCACCCCACTTCACCCACTGGTTGATCGCCGCGGGCGCTTCCGGCCCGGGTCGGCTGGCACGCACCAGCCGCGTGATCCAGGCCAGCACATCGGGGCTGACGTGCACCTGGCGCACTGCCGCCTGCAGGGCGATGACCGCGGCGGCGTCCATCACCTTCGGCACCGCCTCGCCGGCACCGCCGGTGGTCTGTTCCAGGATCTGGCGCTCCTCGGCCTCGCTGGGGTAATCGACCAGGACGTGCAGCAGGAAGCGGTCCAGCTGGGCCTCCGGCAGCGGATAGGTACCGGCCTGTTCGATCGGATTCTGCGTGGCCAGCACGAAGAACGGCGCGGGCAGCGCATAGGTGGTGCCGGCATAGCTGACGGTGCGTTCCTGCATGGCTTCCAGCAGCGCGGCCTGGGTCTTGGGTGGCGTGCGGTTGAGCTCATCCGCCAGCAGCAGATTGGTGAAGACCGGCCCCTGCTGGAAGCGGAAATGACGATGGCCGGTGCCGTGATCTTCCTCCAGCAGCTCGGTACCCAGAATGTCGCTGGGCATCAGGTCCGGCGTGAACTGCACGCGTCGGAACTGCAGCTCCAGCGCCTGCCCCAGCGAACGCACCAGCAGGGTCTTGCCCAGGCCGGGCGCGCCTTCCAGCAGGCAGTGGCCGCCGGCCAGCAGTCCGATCAGCAGCTGCTCGACCACCGTGTGCTGGCCGACCACGGCACGGGCCAGGGCGGCGCGCAGATCGTGCAGGCGCGGCAGCAGGGAATCGAGATCAGGGCGGGTCATGGGGGGCTCTCACTCAATTGTTCAATGCGTACATCACGATGTTGACGCCGAAGCGCGTGTTGTCCTCGGCCAGGAAGCGCTTGTTGCGCCAGTCGTAATCCCACTCGCAGCCATAATCCTTGTTGCTGTACAGCACGCCCAGGCGGCCATCGACCTCGATGCCCTTCAGATAGTCGTGCACCAGATCGTCGCCCCAGCCGTTCAACTCGAAGCTGGTGGCCGGTGGTCCATCGGGGAAGCGGAAGAAGCTGCGGTACAGCGCGTGGCTGTTGGGCAGCTTCTGCAGCGCCCTGGGCCCGAACAGGCGGCCCATCTGCGCCTCGAAGGAGGTTGCGAACAGGCCATCGATGTCATGGTTGCAGTCATCGACGAAGACGAAGCCTCCGTTGCGCACGTAGCGCACGAAGTTCTGCCGCTCGGCCGCGTTGAATTCCACCAGCGTGTGCCCGGCCAGGTAGCAGAAGGGGGCTTCCAGCATGCGTGGGTCGGCCAGTGCCACCACGTGTTCCTGCGGGTCCACGCGCAGCGAGGTGTAGTCGATCAGCGAAGTGATCAGGTTGGACGGCATGCGCGCGTCCACGTCCCAGTCGCCCGAGTCGTACTGCAGGCGGGTGAACCAGAAGTCGTAGCGCGAACTGCGCGGGCCTGCCTGTGCCCAGGCCGGAAGCGCGGCCGCCGAAGCGGCAGCAGCCAACCAGCGCAGGCAGGCCCGGCGATCCATCAGACGGCGTCGGACAACGAGGTGAAGGTGAAATCGCGCAGCTTCATCGGCGGGATCATCATCACGAAGCTCGACTCGTCGCCGGCCACGCGCACCGGCTTGCCCAGCTCTTCGATGTTGTTGAGCATGATCACCGGCGATTCGTTGAAGCGGAAGTTCTTCACCGGGTGCTTGATCTGGCCGTTCTCGATGTAGAAGGTGCCGTCACGGGTCAGGCCGGTCAGCAGCACGGTCTGCGGATCGACCATGCGGATGTACCAGGTGCGGGTGACCAGGATGCCCTTCTGGGTGCCACGCACCAGCTCGGCGGTGCTCTTCTCGCCGCCGCTCATCAGCAGGTTGCCCGGCGTGGCCTTGGCGGTCTTGCCCTGCTTCTGCGCCCAGAAGCGCGAGTAGTCCAGGTTGGCCACCTTGCCGTTCTCGATGATGGCCAGGCGCTCGCGCGGCATGCCCTCGTTGTCCCACGGCAGCACCGGCGCTTCCGGGTGCCACGGATCGGCATACATGTTCACGCGCGGGTCGTAGACCTGCTCACCGAGCTTGTTGCCGCCGCCCTTCTTCGACAGGAAGCTGCGGCCTTCGTCGGCCGAGCGCGCACTGAAGAAATTCATCATGAAGCTGATCAGGCCTGCGGCCGCGGCCGGCTCCAGGATGACCGTGTACTTGCCCGGCTCCAGCGCCTTGGCTTCGGCCGACTCGGTGGCCTTGCGCATGGCGATGCGGACATCCTGGTCGGCCTTGAAGTCCGCCGCGTCCTTCAGGTTGCGGCCGACCCAGCCCGATCCGCGGCCGTCCTCGGTACGCACGGTGCAGGTGTAGTCGAAGTTGGTGGTGCGCTGGTAACCGAAGTTGCCGTTGCTGTTGGCAGTGGCGTAGAAGCCCTGGCCATCTTCAAGGAAGCCTGCGGCAATCAGTCCGTTGCCACGGCAGGGCGCGATCGAATCGGCGGCCACCTTGGCGCGGAATGCCGGATCGATGGCGGCGGTGGACTCGCTGAAGGTCGGGCTCGGCCGGTAGGTCTGCTTGCCGATGGCGGGCATGAACTCCGGGTTCTCCGGTGCCAGGCGGGCCAGATCCTCGGCGCGGCGCACCACGCGTTCCAGTGCGGCGTCGTCGAACTCGTTGATCGAGGCGGTGCCCACTCGCTTGCCGAAGGCCACGGTAACGGCAAGCTCGGTGTTGTCCACGATGCCGCTGGTGGAAACGTTGTTCAGGGCGAAACGGATGTTGCCGGCGATCGATCCCGCCAGCACGGCGGTGCATTCATCGGCCTTGGACAGGGCGATGACCTTGTCGAGGATGGCCTTGGCCTGGGCTTCGGTGAAGATACTCATGGTGTAAGGGCTCCTGACCGGTCAGCCGAGGCTGCGTGCGGTGTTGATGACATTGATGCCGTTGAAGCGTGCGGTCGACGAGCCGTGCGAAACCGCCGAGACCTGGCCCGGCTGGCCCTTGCCGTCGAAGAACGAGCCGCCCAGGCGGTAATCACGTTCGTCGGCCACGGCGGTGCAGGCGTTCCAGAACTCCGGCGTGCGGATCTGGTAGGCCACGTCCTCCAGCATGCGGGTGATCTGGCCGTTCTTGATCTCGTAGAACAGCTGGCCGCCGAACTGGGCGTTGTAGCGCTGCTGGTCGATCGAGAACGAGCCGTCGCCGATGATGTAGATGCCGTTCTCCACGTCCTTGATCAGGTCCGGCACGCTCAGCGGCGTCTTTCCCGGTGCCATCGACACGTTGGCCATGCGCTGGAACTGCACGCTGGACCACGAGTCGGCATAGCAGCAGCCATCGGACTCGGTCTTGCCGAGGATGTGGGCCTGGTCGCGGATGGTCTGGTAGTCGACCAGCTTGCCGTTGCTGATCAGGTCCCAGCGCTTGCACTTCACGCCTTCATCGTCGTACGCGACCGCGCCGAGGCTGCCCGGCTGGGTCTTGTCGGCGAACACGTTCACCAGCTCGCTGCCGTACTGGAAGCGCTGCTCGCGCTTGTCCAGGGTGGCGAAGCTGGTGCCGGCGTAGTTGGCCTCGTAGCCGAGCACGCGGTCCAGCTCCAGCGGATGGCCGATCGACTCGTGAATGGTCAGCCAGGTGTGCGACGGGTCCAGTACCAGGTCGTACTTGCCCGGCTTCACCGACGGCGCCTTCAGTTTCTCCTGCGCCTGCTTGGCGGCCGCGATGGCGTCCTCCTTCATGTCGTAGGAGGAGCTGTAGTTGACCACGCCGTTGGGGCTGACGACCTTGCCGGCGGCGGCGCCGTCCAGATACTCGTAACCCAGGCCCATCGGCGCAGACAGGCCTTCGCGGGTGCGGAACTTGCCACTGGTCTTGTCGATGGCGGTGACGGTCATCGGTGCCCAGATGCGGTGCACGTCCTGGTCGATGTAGGAGCCATCGGTGGACGCGAAGTACTTCTGTTCATTGACCAGGAACAGCATCGAATTGACGAAGCTGGCACCGGCGCCGATCGCTGCGGCATTGACGTCCAGCAGCAGGTCGACCTTCTCCTTGATCGGCACCTCCATCGCATTCTTGCGGATCGGCGTGCGCCAGCTGACCTCGCCCACGCCGGGCGTGCTGGCCAGCTGCACCGGCGCGCTCTGCACGCCTGCGTTGGCCTTGGCGATGGCCGCAGCCTGCTGGGCGGCCCTGGCCACGTCGGCAGTGCCCAATGCGTTGGTGGCGGCGAAGCCCCAGGCACCGTTGACGATCACGCGGATGCCCACACCGGTGGACTCGGTGTTCACCACGTTCTGCACCTTGTCTTCGCGGGTTATCACGAACTGCCGCAGATAGCGGCCGATGCGCACGTCGCAGTAGGTGGCGCCGGCACTGCGGGCGGCCTGCAGGGCAGCATCGGCCAGGCGCTTCTTCAGCGCGGGGTCAAGGCTGGACTGCAGCTGCTCGGCGGCGATCACTTTGCCGAAGAAGGACGGCACGATCAGGCCGCCCGCGGTAAGCCCGGTCAGGGCCAGGAAGTCACGTCTGTGCAAGGCTGCTCTCCATGAACGATGGGGTGGCTCAAGCGCCGAGACTGCGCGCGGTGTTGATGATGTTGATGCCGTTGAAGCGGGTGGTGGACGAACCGTGCGACACCGCCGAGACCTGGCCCGGCTGGCCCTTGCCGTCGAAGAACGAGCCGCCAAGGCGGAAGTCGCGTTCGTCGCAGATGGCCGTACAGGCGTTCCAGAACTCCGGCGTGCGGATCTGGTAGGCCGCGTCCTCGACCATGCCGGCGATCTTTCCGTCCTTGATCTGGTAGTACAGCTGGCCGCCGAACTGCGCGTTGTAGCGCTGCTGGTCGATGGAATAGGAACCACGGCCGTGGATGTAGATGCCGTTCTCCACGTCCTTGATCATGTCCTCCACGCTCAGTGGCTGCTTGCCCGGCGCCAGTGAGACATTGGCCATGCGCTGGAACTGCACGCTGGACCAGGAATCGGCGTAGCTGCAGCCATGCGACGCATCGCGGCCGAGGATGTGTGCCTCATCGCGCGTGGCCTGGTAATCGACCAGGATGCCGTCGCGGACCAGGTCCCAGCGCAGCGTCTTGACGCCCTCGTCGTCATAGCCGACGGCACCGAGGCTGCCCGGTTGGGTCTTGTCGGCAAAGAAGTTGACGATGTCGCTGCCCCAGCGGAAGCCAGCATCGCGCTTGTCCAGGGTGGCGAAGCTGGTGCCGGCGTAGTTGGCCTCGTAGCCCAGCACGCGGTCCAGCTCCAACGGATGGCCGACGTTCTCGTGGATGGTCAGGAACAGGTTGGAGGGATCCAGTACCAGATCGTACTTGCCGGGCTTCACCGACGGCGCCTTCAGCTTCTCGCGCGCATGCCGCGCCGCTGCCATCGCATCTTCAACCGGATCGTAGGAGTCGCGGTAGGCGGTGATGCCGCCGGGCAGCTGCACCTTGCCGTGCGCGTCGCCATCGAGGAACTCGTAGCCCATGCCCATCGGCGAGGACAGACCGGCGCGGGTGCGGAACTTGCCGGTGGCCTTGTCGATGGCGGTGGCCGTGAAGGGCAGCCAGATGCGATGGATGTCCTGGTCGATGAACGAGCCGTCGCTGGAGGCGAAGTACTTCTGCTCGTTGACCAGGAACAGGGTGGAATTGATGTAGTCGGCACCGGCGTTCATCGCCGCCGCATTCAGGCTCAGCAGCAGGTCGACCTTGTCCTGGATCGGCACTGCCATCGCGTTCTTGCGGATCGGGGTCTTCCAGCTCACATCGCCGACGCCGGTGACCGGTGCCAGCTGCACCGGCCGGCTCTGCAGGGGGGCGTTGGCGCGTGCGATGGCGGCGGCCTGCCCGACGGCGGCCAGGACCGCGGCGGGGGTCTGCTCGCGGGTGGCGGCGAAGCCCCATGCACCGTTGACGATGACCCGGATGCCGATTCCGGACGACTCGCTGTTGGTGACGTTCTGCACCCGCGCCTCGCGGGTGATCACGGCCTGGTTGAGGTAGCGGCCGATGCGCACGTCACAGTAGGTCGCCCCGGCCCGCTTGGCAGCGGCCAGCGCAGCCTCGGCCAGTACCTTCCTGCGGGCCACGTCGCCCGGTTCGAGCAGCTGCTCGGCGGCGATCAACCGCGCGTGCGGCAGCAGCAGGCCGGCCATGCCCAGACCGGATAAAGCCAGGAACTCACGTCGTTGCACAGCGCTCTCTCTCACTCGCGTGCGGCCGGCAACGGGCCAAGCCGATCACGTCAACTGCTCGACTTTCGCCAGCGGAGGGCAATCAGCACAAGTGACTGCAGTCATGGGTGGGGCGCGGCAGGGCTTGCCGCCCTGCACCTGCTGGAATCAACGTCAACGTCAAAAGCGGGCATTCCGTGGGATGGAGGGGTGGGTCCGGTTGCGGGGGACGGCGTGAATACGTCCCTGTAGCCTCGGTCGCGCCATCCATGGCGCTCACGCCCCCGCAACCGGACCCACCCCGCCTTCGACAGTTGGCCGGTGGCCAGCAGATCCACGTCATGCGTGGATGAAAGCTGTTGGATATCGAATCAAATTCCGGGGTCAGATCCGTTCTCCTGCGGAAAACGGATCTGACCCCAAGAGTATTTCCGACAGATCGCGGCCAACTGTCGAAGGCGGGGCGCTGTGGGTTTGCGGGGTGTGAGCCGCATGGATGCGGCGACCAAGCCCCCATGGACGGGTTCACGGCGCCCCCGCAAACCCACAGTGCCCCGCCATCCCACGGAATCCCGCTTTTGACGTTGATGTTGCTTCGGTGGGTGCAGGGCGCAGCCCTGCCGGACACCCTCCCTCGTGCACAATGGCCCGACCCCGTCCGGATGCCGTCCCGATGTCGAGCAAGCCGTATTCAGAAGCCTGCGAACGCAACCGCGAACCGATCGCTGCCGCGCTCGATCCGTGGATGGGCGACCGCCACCGGGTACTGGAGATCGGCAGCGGCACCGGCCAGCACGCCATGTTCTTCGCCGAACGCTGGCCCTGGCTGCGCTGGCAGCCCAGCGACCACCCGGATCATCTGCCGGGTATCGAGGCGTGGCGCGCCGAGGCGGCACTGCTGAACCTGCTGCCGCCGGTGGCGCTGCAGGTGGAACTGGCACCGGCAGCAGGGCTGTCGCTGCCGGTGGGCAGCCTGTTCGACGCCGCATTCAGTGCCAATACGCTGCACATCATGAGCTGGGAGCACGTGCAGGCGCTGTTTGCCGCGTTGCCGTCGGTGCTGCGACACGGCGCACTGCTGGCGGTGTATGGCCCCTTCAACTACGGCGGCCGCTACACCAGTGACAGCAATGCGCGGTTCGATGAGTGGCTGAAGGCGCGGGATCCGCGCAGCGGCATCCGCGATGCGGAGGCCGTGCAGGCGCTGGCCGCGGAAAGCGGCTTCACCCGCCTGCGCGATGTGGCGATGCCGGCCAACAACCGCCTGTTGGTGTGGCGGTTGGGCTAGGCAACCGCCGCGGCTGACGGTGGCCGGCGCTGCTCCGGCTTACGCCACCTGCACGATATGCAGCGCCTTCGGGTTGCGCCACTGCGCCAGCAGCGCAGCTTCCCGCGCCTTGGCGCTCTCCACATGCGCTTCCTTGACGTGGCCGAAGCCGCGGATGTGCTCGGGGATGCTGGCGATCTCCACGGCCAACGCCAGGCGACCGTCATCCAGCCCGTCCAGCAGCAGCTGCACGGTGGCTTCGTAGTCGCCGATCAGCTTGCGCTCCATGCGGCGCTCGGCAGTGCGGCCGAACACATCGAAGGCACCGCCCCGCAGGAACTTCAGCTTCGCCAGCAGGCCGAACGCCTTGAACATCCACGGGCCGTACTCCTTCTTCTGCAGCCGGCCCTGTTCATCCTTCTTCGCGAACAGCGGCGGCGCCAGATGGAAGCGCAGCTGGTAGTCACCCTCGAACTGCTGCTGCAGCCGGCGCTGGAAATCACCGCTGGTGTACAGGCGGGCGACTTCGTATTCGTCCTTGTAGGCCATCAGCTTGAACAGATAGCGGGCCACGGTCTCGGTCAGCGCGGTCGAGCCGCCGATGCGCTCGCGTTCGGCGGCGCGCACGCGTTCGACCACGCTGCGGTAGCGATCGGCGTAGGCGGCGTCCTGGTAGTCGACCAGGAACGCGGCGCGGCGTTCGATCATTTCATCCAGCGAGCGCGACAGGCGCGCGTCGTCCAGCGGCAGGAAGGCAACCTCGCCGCCATGCGAGGGCAGGCCACGCAGTTCGCGTTCGTCGCCGGTGTTGCGTGGCGCAGCGGTGGCCCCCCACTCGTTGCCTTCCCACTCGCCCGGTGGCAGCGGATGCAGCGGGCCGGGCGTGGATTCCGTATCGGTATGGCGGTTGCGCACCAGGCCGGCGGCCTCCTGCACGGCCTGCGGATCGATCGCCGCCAGCCGGCCCCAGGCGAAGGCCTGCTGGTTCATCGCCACCGCCGCGCCGTTGAGCTCGATGGCACGCATCAGCGATTCGAACGACAGCGGCACCAGGCCCTGCTGCCAGGCGTAGCCGAGGATGAACAGGTTCGCGGCGATCGCATCGCCCAGCAGCGCCGTGGCCAGTTGGGTGGCATCGAGCAGCAGCGGCTCATCGCCGCCCAGCGCCACGCGCACGCCAGCGATGATGTCGGCCGCCGGGAACTGCATGTCGGGACGGGTGGTGAACGTGCCCGGCATCGCTTCGTAGGTGTTGAGCACGACCTGCGAGCGGCCCGCGCGCACCTTCGACAGTGCCCAGTAATCGTTGACCACCACCATGTCGCAGCCCAGTACGAGGTCGGCCTCACCGGCGGCGATGCGCACGGCGTGGATGTCCTCCGGCCGGCGTGCGATGCGGATATGGGTGGTCACCGCGCCGCCCTTCTGCGCCAGGCCGGTCTGGTCGAGCACCGTGGCGCCCTTGCCCTCCAGGTGGCCGGCCATGCCCAGCAACGCGCCGATGGTGACCACGCCGGTACCGCCCACGCCGGTGATGAGGATGTTCCAGGGCTGCTCCAGGCTGCCGCGCACCGTCGGCGCCGGCAGGTTGTCCAGCAGGGACGATGCATCGCGCCGGTTGCCCTTTCGCGGCTTCCCGCCATGCACCGTGACGAAACTCGGGCAGAAGCCATTCACGCACGAGTAGTCCTTGTTGCAGTTGGACTGGTCGATCTCGCGCTTGCGCCCGAACTCGGTTTCCTTCGGCAGCACCGAGACGCAGAAGCTCTTCTTGCCACAGTCGCCGCAGCCCTCGCAGACCAGCGAGTTGATCATCACGCGCTTGGCCGGATCTTCCAGCTTGCCGCGCTTGCGGCGCCGCCGCTTCTCGGTGGCGCAGGTCTGTTCGTAGATCAGGATCGAGACCCCCTTCACCTCGCGCAGGCGCTTCTGCACCTCGTCCAGCGCGCTGCGGTCGTGGAACTCGACGTCACTGGGGAAATGCTCGCGCTGGCGGGTCCACTTGGCGATGTCGTCGGACAGCACCACGATGGTGTGGATGCCTTCGGCGCGCATCTGCCGGGCGATATCCGGCACGCTGAGCGGGCCATCCACCGGCTGGCCACCGGTCATCGCCACCGCATCGTTGTAGAGGATCTTGTAGGTGATGTTGACGCCGGCCGCGATCGCCTGGCGGATCGCCAGCGAGCCGCTGTGGAAATAGGTGCCGTCGCCCAGATTCTGGAACACGTGCGGGGTATCGGTGAACGGCGCCTGCCCTGCCCAGGTCACGCCTTCGCCACCCATGTGGGTGAACGTGTCGGTGCTGCGGTCCATCCAGGTCACCATGTAATGGCAACCGATGCCGGCCAACGCACGTGAACCGTCCGGCACCGTGGTGGAGGTGTTGTGCGGGCAGCCCGAGCAGTAGTGCGGTACGCGCGGGAAGCTGGCGCGCGGCAACGCGAGCTCGGCCTCCTTCTGCTGCATCCACTGCAGGCGCTGTTCGATCGACTCGTTGTTGAAGAACCGCTGGATGCGCCGGCCGATCACGCCGGCGATGGTGGCCGGGGTCAGCTCGCCGGTGGACGGCAGGATCCATTCACCGGCTTCGTCGTACTTGCCGACGATGGACGGGCGCGGGCCCCAGCTGGCCGGCCAGTTGAAGAACTGCTCCTTCATCTGCCGCTCGATGAAGGCGCGCTTCTCTTCCACCACGATGATGTCGTCCAGGCCCTGCGCGAAGCGGGCGATGCCTTCCGGCTCCAGCGGCCAGGTCATGCCGACCTTGTAGACGCGGATGCCGATGTCGGCGCAGGCGGCCTCGTCCAGGCCCAGGTACTCCAGTGCCTGCAGCACATCCAGGTAGCTCTTGCCGGTGGTGACGATGCCCAGCCGTGCACGCGGCGCGTCCATCACCACCCGGTCGATGCCGTTGGCGCGGGCGAAGGCCTGCGCCGCCTTCACGGCATAGCGGTGCAGGCGCATCTCCTGGTCCAGCGGCGGGTCCGGCCAACGGATGTTGAGGCCGCCGGCCGGCATCGGGAAGTCGTCCGGCAGCACGATGCGACGCGCCAGCGGATCCACGTCGACCGATGCCGACGATTCCACCGTCTCGGCGATGGTCTTGAAGCCGACCCAGCGCCCGGTATACCGGCTCATCGCCCAGCCGAGCAGGCCCATGTCGAGAATGTCCTGCACGCCCGCCGGATTCAGCACCGGCATCATCGCGCTGACGAATTCATCCTCGCTGCCGTGCGGCAGGGTGGAGCTGCGGCAGGCATGGTCATCGGCCGCCAGCGCCAGCACGCCGCCATGACGGGACGTGCCTGCCGCATTGGCGTGCTTGAAGACGTCGCCGCAGCGGTCCACGCCCGGGCCCTTGCCGTACCACATGCCGAACACGCCCTGTACGTTGGCGCCGGGGAACAGGTTGGTCTGCTGGGTGCCCCAGACCATGGTGGCGCCCAGGTCCTCGTTCAGGCCCGGGGTGAACTTCACCCGCGCGGCCTCCAGGTGCGTGCGGGCGCGCCACAGCTCCAGATCGAAGCCGCCCAGGGGGCTGCCGCGGTAGCCGCTGATGAACCCCGCGCTGTCGATGCCTTCGGCGGCATCCCGCAGCCGCTGCATCAGCGGCAGCCGCACCAGCGCCTGCACCCCGCTCAGGTAGATCCGTCCCTCGTTGCGGGTGTACTTGTGATCGAGCGTGTAATCACGGTCGATCAGGTCGGCGGAAGAGGGCGAGGTGAGTTGCGCGGTACTGGTCATGGCTGGCCCGGTCAGGATCGGCTGGCACCGGCCGCGTGCAGGCACGCGACGGGGAAGGCGCGAATTGTAGCAGTGAGGCCGCGCAGGCCCCGGCACTCGCGCCGGCGGCCATGCTGCGGTTAGGATCAGGAGGAGAGAGAGGGGCTGCGGTCGCAGCCCGGGGGAAGAAGGAATGTCAGTGGCAGTAAAGATCCTGACCGGCATCCTGCTGGTCTCGGGGGCGGCCTCCGCGTGGGCGGCGCCGGTATTGCCGGCGCCACAGGAGTTCTATTTCGACAACGATGCCGCGGCTGCGCCGATGGTGGTCGTACAGCAGTCGCAGGGCGATGCCCTGGTGGCGCAGCTGCTCAAGCAGCGCGAGCGTGGCCGGCGCGTGGTGGAAGCGACCGTGCAGCTGGCCTCGGTGGCGATCGCGCAGGGCCGTACCGAACTTGGCGAGCAGCTGTACCGCGAAGCATTGAAGGATGCCCCGGTGCAGAGCAGCGTCGGTCGCGGCGTACGCTGGAACTATGGTTGGGACCTGCTGCGGCAGGGGCAGCCGGAGGCCGCGCTGGAGCAGTGGCAGGCCGCCGCCGGCAGTACGCTCAGCAAGCCGAGCTGGTTGCCGCCAAGCTACGCGTTGGCACTGTGGCGCCTGGGGCAGAAGGAGCAGGCCGTGCAGTGGTACGCCGCTGCCGTGCGCACCGAACCGTCGCAGTGGAGCGACAGCAGCCGCTACGCGCAGCTGCTGCCGCAGTGGCGCGAGGACGAGCGCGCGTCGCTGGCCGAAGTACAGCAGGCCTGGGCTGCCGCGCCGCCGGCCTGGCCCTGAGGGCAGGCGTGGTGCCGGGGTGCACCCGGCACCTGCAGAGGGCAACAGCCTGCGCCGCGGGTGGCAGACCGCTCAGTCGTCCGCAGACACCGTGCGACCGGACGCCCACTCGCGCAACGCCGCCACCTGCTCGGCCATCAGCACCGACAAGGGCCGTGTCGCCCGGATCTCGCCCATCAGCGTTTCGGTATCCAGCGGCCGGTTCTCGGCATGGGCCGCATACAGCCCGGCCACGATGGCCTGCTCGATCTCCGCACCGGAGAACCCGTTGGACGCTGCGGCAAGCGCCGGCAGCGCGAAGTCGTCCGCAGTGAGCTGGCGTCGCCCCAGGTGCAGGCGCAGCAGTTCCACCCGCACCTCGGGCGAGGGCAGGTCAACGAAGAAGATCTCGTCGAAGCGCCCCTTGCGCAGCAGTTCCGCGGGCAGCTCATGCACCTGGTTGGCGGTAGCGACGATGAACACCGGCGCCTTGCGTTCGGCCATCCAGGTCAGCAGGTAGCCAAGCACGCGGCGCGATACCCCACCGTCGTCGCCACCACTGGCCAGGCCCTTCTCGATCTCGTCCATCCACAGCACGCAGGGCGCCAGCTGCTCGGCCGAGGCCAGGGCCTGGCGCAGGTTGGACTCGGTCTCGCCGTGGTACTTGTTGTACAGCGCGCCCACGTCCAGGCGCAGCAGCGGTACGCCGAACCCGGCGGCGGTGGCCTTGGCCAGCATCGACTTGCCGCAGCCCTGCACGCCCAGGAGCAGCATGCCGCGCGGCGGATCCAGCCCTGCCGGTGCCGAGCCGGCGATGAAGGCGACACGGCGCTGGTTGATCCAGCGCTTGAGCCGGTTGGCGCCGGCCACGTCGCCGAAGCGCGCGCTGTCATGCTCGAAGAACAGGTGGCCGCTGCGGTTGAGCAGCTCGAACTTCAGCCGCGCCAGCTGTGGCAGGTCGTCGTCGCGCAGCGCACCGTCGGCGTAGATGAGCTGCCGGGCGATGCGCCGGGCGTCGACCAGGCTCAGGCCCTGCAGGTTCTTCAGGATCTTCTTCACCGCCTCGCTGTCGACCTCCACGCGGCGGCCGCCGTGCTCGCGTGCATAGGCATCGGCCTCTTCGCGCAGCATCTTCAGCAGCGCATTGGCGTCGGGCAGGCGCGGGTTGAAGCGTACCGCCAGGGCTTCCAGCTCGGCCGGCAGTTCGACCTTGGCACCGATCAGCACCAGCACATGGGGTTCGCTGTGGCGGCGCTGGATCAGGTCGCGCAACGCGCGCTGGTGGCTGGCATAGCCCAGATAGGGATGGAAATCGAGCAGCAGGTACACCCCGCGCTGGTCGGCCTGGCGGATCATCTGCAGCGCCGCGCTGGCATCGGGCGGTCCGACCGGCGCATCCTCGCTGTCCAGATCGATGCGGCGCAGGCCCTCGGTGATCGACCAGCGGTGCAGGGCCCGCCATACATGCATCAGTGTCTGCCGGAACAACTCGACGATGCGGCCCTCGTCCTGGGTCTCCACTACGATCAGGGGGGTATTGGCGCGGATCAGCGCGCTCAGGTCCTGCAGTTCGCTCATGCGGGTTCGATCCTTCGGGGGCGTCACCATAGCAAAGCCGATGCCGACAGGTTCAGCGCGGCTCTACCTCCCGTCACCATCGCCGGTGTACGCTCGGGGCACGTACCCGGAAGCGAGGCTGGCATGAAGACGATCCTGGTGGCCGGTTCCAAGGGCGGGGTGGGCAAGACCACCGTCGCCACCCACCTGGCCGCGTACGCGGCATTGCAGGGCAAGGCCACGGTGATCGCCGATGCCGACCCGCAGGGCTCCAGCACCCGCTGGGCACAGCGCCGCGCCGGCCTGGAAAGCGCGGTGCTGCCGATCGACGTGTACCGGAAGAAGCAATGGGCCCAGAAGCTGCCCGATGGCACCGAGACCGTCATCATCGATGCGCCTGCCGGCGCGTTGGCCGACGATATCCCCCATTTCCTTGATGCCGCCGATGCGGTGGTGGTGCCGGTGCTGCCCTCGGCGCTGGACATCGAAGCCATCGTCGGCTTCCTCAACAGCCTGGCCCAGGTGCCGCGCGTGCACAGCCGCAAGCTGCCGGTGGGGCTGGTGCTCAACCGCACCAAGCCCTGGACCCAGACCTCGCAGCAGGCGCTGCAGATGCTGGCCGAATGGCCGTACCCGGTGGTCGCACAGCTGCGCGACAGCCAGAGCTACGTGGTCATGACCGGCCTGGGCCGCAGCCTGTTCGACTATCGCTCCGCCCAGGTGCGCGAGCACCAGGCCGACTGGGAACCTCTGCTGTCCTGGCTGAAGCTGTGACCGTTCACGCCTGGGCCCTTGCTCCACTCCCCGATTCCATGGATATCCGCGATGCGTGAACTGATCCTGCTGCGCCATGCCCACGCCGAACCGGCCACCCCGGGCCAGGCCGACCTCGACCGGCCCCTGTCGCCGGTCGGGCTTGCCGAAGCCGAAGCCGCCGGCCGCTGGCTGAAGGAGAACAAGCTGCTGCCGGATTGCGTGCTGTGCTCGCCTGCGCGGCGCACCCGCGAAACCCTGGAAGCGGTGATGGCGGCCATCGGCTATGTCGAAAAGCGCCTGGAAGACCGCATCTACGAAGCCACCCCGGGCACCCTGGCGGCACTGGTGGATGAACGCCGCGATCTCGACCGTGTGCTGGTCGTGGGCCACAACCCCGGCCTGGAACGGCTGGTGGCTCTGATGACCGAAGGCAGCAGCAGCGATTACCGCGGCATGCCGCCGGCCGGCATCGCGGTGCTCGGCTTCCCGCGCGAAGCGGCGATCGAGCCGGGCGTGGCCAGCCTGAACGCCTTCTGGTGGCCGTGAGCCGATGAGCCTGCGGTGGCCCGGCCGCTGCCTGTTGCCCCTGCTGCTGGCACTCGCCCCGGCCTGGGCGGGCGTGCCCCAGCCAACCACGTTGCCTCCGGTGCGCGCCGATGGCCCCCGCGTGCTGCTGCTCGACACCCAGCATTCGCGCATCGGCTTCGAAGTACGCACCCGCTTCGGGCAGCGCATCGAGGGGGTGTTCCCGCAGTTCGAGGGGCGCATCGAGGTGCTCTCCGACGGCCGCCACCAGGTGCACCTGAAGATGTTCACCCGGTCGGTGGAGATTCCCGGCAAGGCCCGCTACACCGGCTGGATGCGGGGCGAGGAGTTCTTCGACGCCGGGCGGCACCCCATGGTGGAGTTCGATTCGCTGCCCTACTGGCCCGACACGGTGGCCGAAGGCGGCGACATCGAAGGCCGTCTGACCCTGCGCGGGGTCAGCCATCCTGAATCGCTGCGGGTCGAGAAGGCGCAGTGCGCCCGACCCGGCTATGATTGCGACGTCGTCAGCCGCGGTACCGTGCAACGAGGCCGGTATGGCATGGACAGCTGGCAGCTTGCCTTGAGTGACCGAGTGACCTTCGTATTGCGAGCGCGCCTGAGCGAGGCGCCGAAACCGTGAATCTGCTGCTGCGGGTGCTGGCGCTGGCAACGGTGTTGCTTGGCAGTGGCTGTGCGTCGCTGTCGCACGCCGAGCGCGACCGTGCCGAAGCGATTGCCGTGCAGGCGCGCTCCACCGAGGTCGACTGCCAGCGTGCCGACCGCTGCGCGCAGGAGTCGCCGCTGCGCGCGCTCGCTGGCCGCGCATTCAGCGAGTCCACCGAAACCCGTCCCCGTCATTACGCCACCCTGCTGGACGAGGGGGAGGGCGCACTGGTCGCGCGCCTGAACCTGTTGCGCAGCGCCACCCGCAGCATCGATCTGCAGACCTATATCTTCGACAAGGACGACAGTGCCCGGCTGGTCATCGATGAACTGCTCGCCGCCTCGAAGCGGGGAGTGAAGGTGCGGCTGCTGATCGACCAGCTCTCGGCCATCTCCGACCTGCAGATTCTCGGCGCCCTGTCCGGCGCCCACGAGAACTTCCAGCTGCGGGTGTACAACCCCACCTTCGGCAAGGCGCGGCTGAACTACTTCGACTATGCCGGCAGCGTGCTGTGCTGTTTCCGCCGCTTCAACCAGCGCATGCACAACAAGCTGCTGGTGATTGATGACGCAATCGGCGTGGTTGGCGGCCGCAACTACCAGGACGACTATTACGACTGGGACCGCGAGTACAACTTCCGCGATCGCGACGTATTGATCGCCGGCCCGGAAGTGCGCGAGATGGCGGCCAACTTCGATGCGTTCTGGCGCGCCCGCCGCAGCGTGCCGGCCGAACGCCTGAACGACGTCGGACGCACGCTGCTGCGCGAGGGCGTGCCGAACCTGCCGCCCGCCACCTTCCGCCGTCCCGAGCGGGTGCAGCGGGTCAGCGCGGAGGCCAACGACATGGACTTCGTCACCCGCTCCTTCGTCGACACCGCGTTGCCGGTGGCGTCGGTGCGCTACGTCGCCGACCTGCCGCGAAAGCATCGGCGCGAAAAGGTCGATGCGCCGCGGGCCAGCCAGCACGTCACCGAGCCACAGCTCGACGCACTGATCGCCAGCGCGCAGCACGAAGTGATCCTGCAGACGCCGTACCTGGTGCTGTCCAAACCCGCGCAGACGTTGTTCCGCGATCTGCGCAAGCGTCCGCAGCCGCCGCGCGTGCTGGTGTCCACCAACAGCCTGGCGGCCACCGACAACCCGATCGTCTACGCGCTGTCGTACAAGTACAAGCGGCGCAACATGCGTGAGCTGGGCTTCAACATCTTCGAATACAAGCCGTTCCCGCTCGATGCGCCGGTCGACTACCGCAACCTGCTGCCGGACCCGATCGAGGCGCCGCCGGGCCAGGACAGTGGCGGACGCAATCCGCTGATCGGCGGCAGCGCTGCCGGCAGCAATGCCCGCAGCGGCGGTACGTCCACCGCCACCGACGCCGCCGCCGCCACCACGACTGGCGCCGACGAAGCGCCGGCGGTTTTCCGCCCCCGCACCGGCAGCGCCTACGAGAATGCGCGGGCGCGCCGCCGCGCCGCCGGCAGTGAAGTGGAAACGCGTCTGCTGCGCACCGAGACGCGGCCCTCGTTCCTGGGCAGCAAGGCGGTCAACAAGCCGCTGCCTGTGACCCGCAAGGGTGCGCGCATGGGGTTGCACGCGAAGTCGCTGGTGGTCGACCGCCGCATCGGCGTGGTCGGCACCCACAACTTCGATCCGCGCAGCGAGAACTACAACACCGAAGGTGCGGTGATCATCGACGATCCGGTGTTCGCCGAGCAGCTGGCGCAGAGCATCCTGCGCGACATCCACCCGCAGAACTCCTGGACGGTCGCGCCACGCGCCAAGCCGCCGGTGCTGTCCGGGCTCAACTACAGCGTCGGCAAGGCCTCCGAGGCCCTGCCGATCCTCGATTTCTGGCCGTGGCGCTACGCCACCGACTACGAGTTCAAGCCGGGTCCGGACTGCCCGCAGCCGCTGCCCCGGCAGAGCCCGGACTTCCACCAGTGCTACGTCGCCGTGGGTGACTTCCCTGAAGTCAACGTCGGACCGAAGTGGCTGCTGGTGCGCATGCTGACCGCGTTCGGCGCCGGCCTCGTCCCCATCCTCTGAAGGTGCCCGCATGACCCAGGTGTTCCGCGAAGCCGTATCCCTCGAGCAGCTCAACGCGCTCAGCCGCAACACGGCCATCGCGTCGCTGGGCATCGTCTTCAGCGCTGCCGGTGAAGACTGGCTGCAGGCCACCATGCCGGTGGACGAGCGCACCCGCCAGCCCTACGGCATCCTGCACGGCGGCGCATCGGTGGTGCTGGCCGAGACCCTGGGCAGCAGCGCGGGCAATCTGTGCGTGGAGGCCGGCAAGCAGATCTGCGTGGGCCTGGAAATCAGCGCCAACCACGTGCGCGCGGTGCGTTCGGGCACCGTCACCGGTACCGCACGCGCGCTGCACGTGGGTCGCAGCACGCAGCTGTGGGAGATCCGCATCGAGGACGAGCAGGGCCGGCTGGTGTGCATCTCGCGGCTGACCCTGGCCGTGGTGGCTGCCGGCCACGGCTGAGCCCCCGGCCAGGCCCGCGACAGCGGCGGAACCCAGCGTTCCCCGCCGATTGCCCCGATCAAGCGGATTTATGGCCTGAACCAGCTGGCAGCGATGGCAGCCCTCCGGTATCGTGCGCGGATGACTTCCCCCACTCCGGCCCCCCGCGGCGGCGTGGCGCGTGTGTGCCGTTACCTGTACCGCGTACCGCTGCTGTTGGTCCACATCCTCGTGTTCCTGCCGCTCACCCTGCTGGGCATGCTTGCGCCGTGGGCGAACCTGCGCGTGGGCCAGGACCGTCTCGGTGCCAAAGTGGTGAACGCGTGGCAGGGCGGCCTGATGTGGATCTTCGGTTTCCGCCTGGAGCGCATCGGCCAGCCGCTGCCCGGCGCGGTGCTGTTCGTCGCCAACCACGTCAGCTGGGTCGACATCAGCATCCTGCACAGCCAGCGCATGATGGGCTTCGTCGCCAAGCGCGAGATCGCCGGCTGGCCGGTGGTCGGCTGGCTGGCCGCGCGCGGCCAGACCATCTTCCACCAGCGTGGCAACACCGAGTCGCTCGGTGGGGTGATGCAGGTGATGGCCGATCGCCTGCGTGAAGGCAGGGCCGTGGGCGTGTTCCCGGAAGGACGCACCCGCGGGGGCCACGAAGTGGGCCCGTTCCACGCCCGGATCTTCCAGGCGGCAGTCGAGACCGGTGTGCCGGTGCAGCCGGTGGCGCTGGTGTACGGAAAGAAGGGCGACGCGCAGACGATCGTGGCCTTCGGCCCCGGCGAGAGTTTCTTCGCCAATTTCCTGCGCCTGCTCGGTGAGCCGGCGCGACGTGCGGAAGTGCACTTCCTGGCACCGATCGGTGCCCAGGACCTGGAAGGCCGTCGGCGCATCGCGGAAACCTCGCGCGCGCGCATCGTGGCGGCCATGAGCGGGGAGTGAGGCCGTGGTGGCCCTGGTCCCGCCACCGCCTGTCGACGCATCCGCGTCGATGCTGACTGCGGCCGATTACCAGCCGCCGCGCTGGCTGCGCAATCCCCACCTGCAGTCGATGCTCAGTTCCAGCCGCATGCGCCTGCAGCGCGGCCTGCTGCTGCTGGCCGCCACCGGCGCAGTCAGCGAGGAAATGATCCTCGATGGTGGCGAGGGCGTGCGCCTGCAGGGCTGGCACAGCCACGTCGAGGGGCGTGAGCCGCGTGGCATCGCACTGCTGCTGCATGGCTGGGAAGGCAGCGCCGAGTCCAGCTACATGCGCATGGCCGCCGCGCGCATGCTCGAGCAGGGCTTCGACGTGGTGCGGCTGAACTTCCGTGACCATGGCAACACCCATCACCTCAACCCCGGCATCTTCCATTCCAACCTGATCGACGAAGTGGTGCATGCCGCGGGCGACGTCGCCCAGCGCTGGCCGCACCTGCCGCTGGTCGCCGCTGGCTACTCGCTGGGAGGCAACTTCGTGCTGCGCCTGGCCCTGCGTGCGCCGGCAGCCGGCGTGCCGCTGCTGCGGGTGGCCTCGGTGTGCCCGGTGCTGGACCCGGCGTTGACCATGGAGAGCATCGAGAACGGCCCGGCGATGTACGACTGGTATTTCCGCCGCAAGTGGACCGTCTCGCTGCGCCGCAAGCGCGACCTGTTCCCCGAGTTGAGTGACTGCGACGATCGCGTGCTGAAGCTGGACATCCGCGCGCTGACCGCATGGCTGGTCGAGCGCCATACCACCTTCGGTTCGCTGCAGGCGTATTTCGACGGCTACTCGATTGCCGGTGATCGCCTGTCCGGGCTGCAGGTGCCGGCCGACATCCTGATGGCACAGGATGATCCGGTGATCCCGTATTCCACGTTCCGCGACTGGCAGCTGCCACGCCAGGCGCATCTGGAAACGGCGTGCTGGGGCGGTCACTGCGGTTTCCTGGAAAACTGGCGTGGTGACGGCTTCTCCGAGCGCTGGGTGGCGCAGCGCCTGCGGCGGGTTCTGCAGGCCTGAACCGGGACCGGCGCGCAGGCCGCTACAATGCGGGTTTGCCCTTGAACCGGACCGCCATGCAAGACCAGATCATCCAAGCGTTGCGCCAGAACGAGGCCGGCCAGGCCGTGCAGCTGGCCCAGGCGTGGACCCGTGACGAACCCGGCCTGGCCGCGGCCCACCGCTGGCTGGCGCTTGCGCTGCAGCAGCAGGGCAAGCCCGGCGACGCAATGGACGCCCTGCAGCAGGCGCTGCGGCTGGCCCCCGACGATGCCCAGCTGCATCTGCAGCATGCCGGCCTGCTGTTGGCGCTGCGCGAATACCAGGGCGCCGACGAGGCGCTGCTGCGTACCACCGATCTCAATCCGAACGCCTTTTCCGCCTACCTGATGCAGGCGCACCTGGCGATCGGCCGTAATGACTTCGATGAAGCCCAGCGCCTGTCGACCCTGGCCGCGCGCGTTGAACCGGATCACCCTGATCTGCTGCACATCGACGGCATGATCGCCCTGCGCCGTGACGATCCTGATCGCGCGCTGGTACTGCTGTCGCAGGCCAACCAGGCCCAGCCGAATGATCCGCGCGTGCTGTATGCACTGGGCTTTGCCTATCTGGGCAAGGACATGCTGGCATTCGCCGAGCAGGCCTTCCGCCGCGTGCTGGAGCTCAACCCGTCGCTGTCGTCCCTGCACGGGCTGGTCGTGCAGCTGGCGTTGCGGCAGGGCAATCTCGAGGCCGCCGCCGAGGCCATGCAGGTGGCGCTGCAGCAGCCAGGCATGGACCACGCATCGCTGCGGCGCCTGGCCGGTGAGCTGGCGCTGCGCAGCGGGCAGCCCTTGCAGGCGCTGGAACACCTGCTGCCGCTGCTGGAATCGCAGCCGGCAGACCGGCAGATGCTGCAGCTGCTGCTGATGTCGTGGCAGCGGCTGGGCCGCGAGGAAGAAGCACGCGCACGCCTGGATGCGGCGCTGGAAAACAACCCGCAGCTGCATGACCTGTGGCTGGCACGCCTGTCGGTGGAAGAGGTGGGCAGCGATGCGGCGGTTGCCGTGGTCGAGCGCTGGATCGAAGCGATGCCTGGCCATGTGCCCGCCCTGGAGGCGCGTCTGCGGCTGCACGACATGGCGGGTGAGCACGCACAGGCTGAAGGCATCGCAGAACGCATCGTCAGCCTCGAGCCGGGCCGTGTCAGCGCCGAGTCCCGCCTTGTCGAGGGCCTGCTGCAGCGCGACCCCGCTGCTGCCGTCGCCCGCGTGCAGGCGCTGATCGAACAGGCCGCGGAGGGCCATCGCGCTGACCTGCGCACCTGGCTGGGCGAGATCCAGGATCGCGCCGGGCAACCGGATGCCGCCCTGGCAACCTGGCTGGCGCTGCAGGCCGACCAGGCGCCGCAGCGCCTGCCGCTGCCGCCGCAGGCGAAGGCACCGCCGAGCTGGCCGGACAAGGGCAGTGTCGACGAATCCAACACGTCGGCGCCGATTTTCCTGTGGGGCGCACCGGGTTCGGGTGTGGAGCGCGTGGCGACCGGCCTGGCCGCTGCCAGCCCGGTGTTACGCAGTGATCGCTACACCAGCAACCCGCCGGATGACGCGTTCCAGAACTACCACACGCTGCAGGACCTGGCGTCCGGCGTGCTGACGCCGGAGCGGCTGGTGCAGCGCTGGCGCGAGCAGCTGCCGGCGCGCGGCGTGCAGGGCGACACGATCATCGACTGGCTGCTGTGGTGGGACAACGCGCTGCTGTGGGCCCTGCGCCCCCAGCTGCCGCAGGGCCGCCTGCTGATCGTGCTGCGTGATCCGCGCGACATGCTGCTGGACTGGGTGGCCTATGGCGCTGCCGCGCCGCTGGCGATGACCTCGCTGGCCGAGGCCGGCGAATGGCTGGCGCGTGCGCTGGCCCAGGTCGCGACCCTGAACGAGGAAGATCTGTACCCGCATGTGCTGCTGCGGATCGACCACATCGGCAATGATGCGCAGGCGATGGCCGAGCTGCTGGGACGCCTGTTCGAGCGCCCCATGCCCGTGGCAGCCCAGCTTGGCGTGCCGCGCTTCCCGCCGGGCCACTGGCGCCACTACCGCGACGTGATGAGCGCCGCTTTCGCCCAGCTGACACCGATCGCGGTGCGCCTGGGCTACCCGGAAGAGTGAGGACCGTCCGATGAAACTGAGCAGCCACAGCCTGACCAACGGCGCACCGATCGACCGCGAATTCGCCGCCGGCGACACCGCCGGTTTCGCGCCGGACCGCAATCCCCACCTGGCCTGGAGCGATGTGCCCGAGGGCACCCGCTCGTTCGTGCTGATCTGCGTGGACCCGGATGTGCCGACCGTGCCGGACACCGTCGGCCGCAGCGATATGACGGTGCCACGCGACCAGCCGCGCTGCGACTTCGTGCACTGGGTGATGGCCGACATCCCTGCCAGCGTGCACGAGATCGCCGCGGGCAGCTGCAGCGATGGCTTCGTGGTCAAGGGCAAGGCCGCACCGGCCGGTCCGGCCGGCAGCCGGCAGGGCCTGAACGACTTCACCGGCTGGTTCGCCGGCAATCCGGACATGGCCGGTGATTACCTGGGCTACGACGGCCCGTACCCGCCGTTCAACGACGAGCGGCTGCACCGCTACTTCTTCCGTGTGTTCGCGCTGGACGTGGCCGCGCTGGCGTTGCCGGAGCGCTTCACCGCCGCGGATGTCCATCGCGCCATGCATGGCCATGTGCTGGCCGAGGCGGCGCTGCACGGCACCTACACGTTGAATCCGGCGCTGGCCTGACCGCGCAGCGTGTTTCTGCAGCGCCGGGCAGTACGCCCGGCGGCAACGAAGAAGGGCGGCCCTGCGGCCGCCCTTCTGCATGCTTACTTCTTCTCGACGGCCGACTCGACCACCATGTCCAGCACATACGCCTGCGACGGCGCATCGGCCGGCGGGTTCTTCACCTCGTAGCGCTTCACCCGCACGACGTTGCGCACGCCGTCTTCGTGGGTGTAGCCCTCGATGTTGCCGTAGAAGTTCTCGAACTTGCCCGGCTCGCCCTGCTTGAGGCCCTTGTCGTCATACTTCACCTCGCGGACCTGCAGGCACTGGTAGTCCGGGATCAGCGGGTGCGAGCACTTCTCGGTCCGGGCGGCCACTTCCAGGAACACGGTTTCGCCGGCGCCGCCATAGCGGGTTTCAGCGGTGGGTTCCGGAGCGAAGACCAGCGTGTCGCCCTGTGCGCTGGTCAGGGTCAGCGTGCCGGCGGCATCCTGCTCCGCCTTCAGTTCACCCTGCAGGCGGCTGGATACGGCCTCGTCCAGCGCCATCAGCGACTTGTCCGCGCAGGCCATCATCGTCGAGGCCATCGCGCTGACACTCAGCTTTCCGTCGGCCAGGGTGTAACCGCCACTCATGCGGTTGCAGGTATTGCTGACCGACAGGCGGCCATCGACGAAGTCCAGGGTGACCGGCTTGTCTTCACGGGCGAACAGCGCGTCGATGCGCTTGCCGTCGGCGGCCGTGGCCTTCTGCAGCCGCCAGTGCTGGCTCTGCAGGCGCTGCGCGTCCAGGTGCGCCAGCGTCTGCTGGTCTGCCGCCTTGGTCGCCGCCGGGGCCACGTCGTCGCCGCCGGTTCCGGCCGGGGCCGGGGTCTGGCTGCAGGCGGCCAGCAGGGCCAGCGGGAGGAGCAGGGTGAGCTTGCGGTTCATGGTGATTCTCCTTGGGGAACCGAGGGGGAAACGGGGCGGGGCCGGCAACGGGGTTGCCGTTCCCCGCCGCTGTTCAGGTGCCGGACGGCAACCACAGCAGCAGTGCGGCACCCAGCGCGATGCGGTACAGGGCGAACGCGGTGAAGCGGTGCGATTTGATGTAGCCCAGCAGCCACTTCACTACGATGAAGCCGGTGATGACGGCGGCAACGAACGCCACGCCGACATCGGCCCAGTTCTCGCTGGCCAGTTGTCCCTTCTTGGCCAGCTCGAGGAACGCATAGGCGCTGGCGGCGAACATGGTGGGAATGCCGACCAGGAACACGAACTCGGCGGCGGCTGCGCGACGGCTCAGGCCCAGCAGCATGGCCAGGAAGATGGCCGACGCCGAGCGCGAGGTGCCGGGGAACACGCCGGCCACCACCTGTGCCAGACCGACACCGATCGCCACCGTCCAGGTAACCTGGTCGCGGTCGGGCAGGCGCGCGGTATACAGCTCCACCAGCAGCATCCAGATGCCGCCGATGATCAGCGCCCAGGCGATCGGGCTGACCGTTTCCGGAAGTTCCCAGCCGAGCAGGCGCACCGGCAGCCCGACCACGGCGGTAACCAGGAATGCCGCGCCCAGCTTGAACACGTAGTCGCGGTTCTCGCGCTGTCCCAGGCCGGTGGCCAGACTCCACAGGCGCTGGCGGAACACCAGCACCACGGCCAGGATCGCGCCGGCCTGGATGATGATGTTGAAGAAATCCGAACGTGCGCCCAGCCAATGCTGGGCGATCAGCAGGTGGCCGGTACTGGAGATCGGCAGGAATTCGGTCAAGCCTTCGAGGATGCCCAGCAGCAGGGCGGAGAGCAGGTCGGACATGGGCAGTGCGGGCGCGTGCGGCGGAAGAAGGTCGAGAGGATAGACCATCCATGCCGCACCAAAGGGGTGCATCCGCGTGCCTGCGCACCCCTTTGGTGCAGGCTGTGCCGCACTGACTCAGTGCACGCTGTGTGAAATCAAGGACTTGCAGGGCGCAAAAAGTTGGCACGGTCATTGCTGTACCTCAGCAGGCATTCATTCCCATCCGAGGTCGTACCGATGTCCGTGGAAAACGTTGAGAAGCTGATCAAGGACAACCAGATCGAGTTCGTCGATCTGCGCTTTGTCGACATGCGCGGTGTCGAACAGCATGTCACCTTCCCGGTCAGCATCGTCGAAGCGTCGCTGTTCGAAGAAGGCAAGATGTTCGATGGCAGCTCGATCGCCGGCTGGAAGGGCATCAACGAATCGGACATGGTCCTGCTGCCGGATCCGTCCAGCGCCTATGTCGATCCGTTCTACGCCGATCCGACCCTGGTGATCAGCTGCGACATCCTCGATCCGGCCACCATGCAGGCCTACGGCCGCTGCCCGCGCGGCATCGCCAAGCGCGCCGAGGCCTACCTGAAGTCCTCGGGCATCGCCGAATCGGCGTTCTTCGGCCCGGAGCCGGAATTCTTCATCTTCGACTCGGTCCGTTTCGCCAATGAAATGGGCAACACCTTCTTCAAGGTCGACTCGGAAGAAGCCGCCTGGAACAGCGGCGCGAAGTACGATGGCGCCAACAGCGGCTACCGCCCGGGCGTGAAGGGCGGCTACTTCCCGGTGCCGCCGACCGACACCCTGCACGACCTGCGTGCGGAAATGTGCAAGACGCTGGAACAGGTCGGCATCGAAGTGGAAGTGCAGCACCACGAGGTGGCCACCGCCGGCCAGTGCGAGATCGGCACCAAGTTCAGCACCCTGGTGCAGAAGGCCGATGAGCTGCTGCGCATGAAGTACGTCATCAAGAACGTCGCGCACCGCAACGGCAAGACCGTCACCTTCATGCCCAAGCCGATCGTCGGCGACAACGGCAGCGGCATGCACGTGCACCAGTCGCTGTCCAAGGGCGGCGCCAACCTGTTCTCCGGCGACGGTTACGGCGGCCTGAGCCAGCTGGCGCTGTGGTACATCGGCGGCATCTTCAAGCATGCCCGCGCCATCAATGCCTTCGCCAACTCGGGCACCAACAGCTACAAGCGCCTGGTGCCGGGCTTCGAAGCACCGGTGATGCTGGCCTATTCGGCGCGCAACCGTTCGGCGTCGTGCCGCATTCCGTGGGTCTCCAACCCGAAGGCACGCCGCATCGAAATGCGCTTCCCCGATCCGATCCAGTCCGGCTACCTGACCTTCACCGCGCTGATGATGGCCGGCCTGGACGGCATCAAGAACCAGATCGACCCGGGCGCACCGAGCGACAAGGACCTGTACGACCTGCCGCCGGAAGAAGAGAAGCTGATTCCGCAGGTCTGCTCCTCGCTGGACCAGGCGCTGGAAGCGCTGGACAAGGACCGTGAGTTCCTGAAGGCCGGCGGCGTGATGAGCGATGACTTCATCGACGGCTACATCGCCCTGAAGATGCAGGAAGTGACCAAGTTCCGCGCGGCGACCCACCCGCTGGAATACCAGCTGTACTACGCCAGTTGACCGGGCGGCGATGGCGGCGGGCTTCCCCCTCCCACCCGCCGCCATCGCCTCCGATCTTTGCGGCTGGGGAGCCGCAGGGTGGGCTCCGGCCCACCGTGGTAGAGCGGACCGTGGGTCCGTTGATCCAGGGGCAAGAGAGACCGGATACGCGACATGGGCCGCCCTCCCTCCCGCGTCGGTCGTGCAAGGAGAGAGGCACGACCGTCCCGGCCCCGTTCGTGTCCGGTGCAACAGCCACGGCCATCGATGTGATGGCCCGTGGTTGCCTGATGCCATCGCGCGTTGGCGCGCTGGCCCCATCCACCATCGGGACATGCGCATGAAACTGATCTCCGCCATCATCCGACCGTTCAAGCTCGACGAGGTCCGCGAGGCCCTCTCCGATGCTGGCGTGTCGGGCATCACCGTGACCGAAGTGAAAGGCTTCGGCCGCCAGAAGGGCCATACCGAGCTGTACCGCGGCGCAGAGTACGTCGTCGATTTCCTGCCCAAGATCAAGATCGAAACCGTGGTCACCGACGAGCGCGCCGATGCGGTGATCGAGGCGATCCAATCGTCGGCAGGTACCGGCAAGATCGGTGACGGCAAGATCTTCGTCACCGCCGTCGAACAGGTCATCCGCATCCGCACCGGCGAAATCGGTGCAGACGCGCTGTAACCCCCTTCCGGAGACTCCCCCAATGAAGATGCGCCTTCTTACCGGGTGGCAAGCCCGGTTCCATCTCGTGTGCCTGCTGATGCTGCTCAGCGCGCTGGCCGCGGGCGTCTGGCCGGGCAACGCCCACGCCCAGGCCCAGGTGACACCGTTGAGCAGTGAACCGGTAGCGGTCGAGCCGCTGCAGGCACCGGCCGCCGCCGCTCCCGCGGCTGCCGAGGCTGCGGCCCCGGCATTCGATCACGGCGACGTCGCCTGGATGCTGACCTCCACCCTGCTGGTGCTGTTGATGGTGGTGCCGGGCCTGGCCCTGTTCTACGGCGGCCTGGTGCGTTCGAAGAACGTGCTGTCCGTGCTGAGCCAGATCCTGGTGGTGTTCTCGCTGGTGCTGCTGCTGTGGGTGTCCTACGGCTACAGCGCGGTGTTCAGCGCCGGCAATCCGTTCTTCGGTTCATTCACCGAGTTCGCGTTCCTGAAGGGCTTCACGCCCGACTCGGTGGGCAACACGCCGATCGCGGGCCTGCCGGATTATCTGTTCGTCGCCTTCCAGTCGACTTTCGCCGGCATCACCACCGCGCTGATCGTCGGTGCCTTCGCCGAGCGCATCAAGTTCCGTGCGGTGCTGCTGTTCTCGGCATTGTGGTTCACCTTCAGCTACATCCCGATGGCGCATATCGTCTGGGGCGGTGGCTACCTGGGTGAGCTGGGCGCGATCGACTTCGCTGGCGGTACCGTGGTGCACATCAACGCCGGCGTTGCCGGCCTGGTCGCCGCGTGGTTCGTCGGCAAGCGCCTTGGCTACGGCCAGACCGCGCTGAAGCCGCACAACGTACCGTTCACCTACATCGGCGCGATGCTGCTGTGGGTGGGCTGGTTCGGCTTCAACGCCGGCTCCGCCGCCGCGGCCGATACCGTGGCATCGCTGGCCTTCCTCAACACCGTGCTGGCCACCGCCGCCGCAGTGCTGGGCTGGACGCTGGTGGAAGCCATCGGCAAGGGCAAGCCGTCGGCGCTGGGTGCGGCCTCCGGCGCGGTGGCCGGCCTGGTCGGCATCACGCCCGCGTGCGGCACGGTCGGGCCGCTGGGTGCCATCATCATTGGTTTCGTCGCCGGCACCGTCTGCGTGTGGGGCGTCACCGGTCTCAAGCGGCTGCTGAAGGTGGATGACACGGCCGACGTGTTCGGCGTGCACGGCGTCGGCGGCATCGTCGGCGCGATCCTCACCGGTGTGTTCAGTGCGCAGTCGCTGGGCGGCACCAAGGCCGATCTGGATATCGGCCACCAGGTGTGGGTGCAGGTGGTCAGCGTCGGCCTGACGGTGGTCTGGTCCGCCGTGGTGACCGCGGTCATCCTGCTGCTGGTGAAGGTGGTGGTCGGCCTGCGCGTGACCGAAGAGGCCGAACGTACCGGCCTGGACGTCACCTCGCACGGCGAATCCGCGTACGAGGCCTGATGCAGGGGCGGGCGGTCCGGAAGGGCCGCCCGCACGCTGTGCAGCCGGGCCATGCCCGGCTGCGTCCGTCAGGGCACCGGCCACGCGCCGCGTGCCCCTCCATGCACGATCCATCCCGATCGCGCACAATCAGGGGCATGCACCCGATCCGCACGTCCCTGCTGCTCTCGGCCTGCCTGCTGCTGGCCGCCTGTGCGTCCGCTCCGCCGGAGCCGCGCAATCCGCTCGCGACCTGGGTGCCCTCGCCGAACCACAACGCGCGGGGTCCGGTCATCATCGTCATCCACCACACCGAACAGGATTCGGTGCAGCAGAGCCTGCGCACGCTGCGCACCGCCAACAGTGGCGGCCGGGTCAGCGCGCATTACCTGATCGGCGCCGACGGCCATCGCTACCAGCTGGTGAGCGATCAACGTCGTGCCTGGCATGCCGGCACGGGCCGATGGGGCACCATCACCGACCTCAACTCGGCGTCCATCGGCATCGAGCTGGACAACAACGGCCGCACACCCTTCAGCGCGGCGCAGATCGAATCGTTGATCGTGCTGCTGCGCGACCTCACCGCGCGCCTGGACATTCCGCCGCGGCAGGTCATCGGCCACGCCGACCTGGCGCCGACGCGCAAGCAGGATCCCAGCCGTTTCTTCCCGTGGCAGCAGCTGGCAGAGGCCGGCTTCGGCGTGTGGCCGCGTGCCAGCGATGGCCCCGCACCGGAAGGCTTCGATGCCTGGAATGCGCTGGCCCGCTTCGGTTACCCGCTGGAGGATAGGGACGCGGCGGTGGCCGCGTTCCACCGTCGATTCCGTGGCAGCGATGATCTGCCGAAGACGCTGGATGCGGAAGACGCGCGCATCCTGTACTCGCTGCTGCTGCAGACGCCGTGACCGCCAGCGCCGGGTCGGAATGCCGGTAGCGCCGGGCCGTGCCCGGCGAGCGCACAGCGCGGGATCCGCTTCCGCCGGCCATGGGCCGGCGCTACACCTGCATGAGGTTGCCGGGCCAGCACCCGCCCCACTACATTGCGACCATGATCACTGTTAAGTCGTTGCCGCGCGCGCTGCTCCTCCTGCTCGGTGCAGCCCTGCTCGCCGCGTGTTCCACCACCGGCACCCGCCCAGGCGCACCTGCCGCTGCCACGCCCGCTGCGGCCACCTACGCCAGGGTTGAATGGAGTGCGCTGCCACCGGTCTCGGACAGCGACCTGCAGGCCGGCTTCGTCGCCTGGCGCAGCAGCTGCACCCGCCTGAAGAACGATGCGGTCTGGGCCAGACCCTGCGCCACAGCCGCTGCGGTTTCAGACAAGGACCCGGCCGCCATCCGCCAGTTCCTGCAGCGTGATCTGGACGTGTATGCGCTGCGTGCGGGTGGCCAGCAGGCCGAAGGCCTGATCACCGGCTACTACGAGCCGATCTACCCCGGCAGCCTCAGCCGCACGGACACGGCAACAGTGCCGGTCTATGGCACCCCCGATGATCTGATCGTGGTGCAGCTGGACAGCGTCTACCCCGAACTGAAGGGCAAGCGCCTGCGCGGCCGCCTGGACGGCAAGGTACTCAAGCCCTATGACGACGCAGGCACCATCGCCGGCAAGGGTGCCAAGGCGCCGGTACTGGCCTGGCTGACCGATCCGATGGACCTGCAGCTGCTGCAGATCCAGGGCTCGGGCCGGGTGCGCCTGGCCGATGGCACGCAGGTGCGGCTGGCCTACGCCGAGCAGAACGGCCATCCCTACCGCGCCATCGGCCGCTGGCTGGTGGAGCAGGGCGAGCTGCGCAAGGAAGACGTCACCATGGACGCCATCCGCACGTGGGCGAAGGCGAATCCCGCGCGTGTTCCGGAGCTGCTGCGCAGCAATCCCAGCTACGTGTTCTTCGTGCGCAGCGCCGACAGCCCGGAAGGCCCGCGCGGTTCGTTGAACGTACCGCTGACTGCCGGCTACAGCGTTGCCGTGGATCGCACCGTGGTACCGCTGGGCAGCCTGCTGTGGCTGTCGACCACCCGTCCGGACGGTACGCCGCTGGTACGCCCGGTGGCCGCGCAGGATACGGGTGGCGCCATTGCCGGCGAAGTCCGCGCCGATCTGTACTGGGGCACCGGTGATGCCGCTGGGAAGCTGGCCGGCGACATGAAGCAGCAGGGCAGCCTGTGGATGCTGTGGCCGAAGGGCGTGACGCTGCCGGCCCGCTGACCGCTGACCGCTGACCGCTGACCGCTGACCGCTGACCGCTGACCGCTGACCGCAGACCGGGCCGCGGCGATGCCCGCGCGAGGTAGCGGTCGCGGGCCATGGGGATTGGCGGACGAATGGTCAAATTTTAAGGACTTTACGTAGCAAGCAGTCCCGGAAAGGGGCGCAAAGTGGACCTGTCGAAACCCACTCACTTCGCAGGAGATTCCACCATGAACACCGTCACCCGCACCCTGGCCGCCACTGCCCTGGCTCTGTCCCTGCAGGCCGGCCTGTCCGCCCAGGCTGCGCAAGCGGCGCCCTCCACCGCCGTCACCGCCGTCGCCCGTACCGCCAGCACCCTCACCACCGCCGATGGCGTGCAGCTCTACTACAAGGACTGGGGTCCGAAGGATGGCCCGGTGGTCACCTTCAGCCACGGCTGGCCGCTGGACTCGGACAGCTGGGAATCGCAGATGATCTTCCTGGCCGACCATGGCTACCGCGTGATCGCGCATGACCGCCGCGGTCATGGACGCTCCAGCCAGCCGTGGGAAGGCAACGACATGGACCACTATGCCGATGACCTGGCCACGGTGATCAACACGCTGGATCTGCATGACGTGACGCTGGTGGGCTTCTCCACCGGGGGGGGCGAAGTGGCGCGCTACATCGGCCGCCATGGTACCGGCCGGGTGAAGAAGGCCGTGCTGATCAGCTCGGTGCCGCCGCTCATGCTCAAGACCGCCGACAACCCCGGCGGCGTACCGATCGAAGTGTTCGATGGCCTGCGCAAGGCGCAGCTGGAAAACCGCTCGCAGCTGTACCGCGACATTCCCTCCGGCCCGTTCTATGGCTTCAACCGCCCCGGCGCGAAGGTTTCGCAGGCCATGATCGACGCCTGGTGGGCGCAGGGCATGCTGGGCGGGCACAAGAACACCTACGATTCGATCGCCGCATTCTCGGCAACCGATTTCCGCCAGGACCTGAAGAAGTTCGACGTGCCGACGCTGGTGATCCACGGTGATGACGATCAGATCGTGCCGATCGACGTTGCCGGCCGCATGTCGGCCAAGCTGATCAAGGGCGCCCGCCTGATCGTCTACCCGGGTGCGCCGCATGGCCTGACCGAAACCCACAAGGACAAGGTCAACCAGGACCTGCTGGCCTTCCTGCAGCAGAAGTGAGTGCAGGGCCCCGGCGGTGAGCCGGGGCCTTCTGCCGTGATCGACGGGCGAATGGCAGGTCATCGCACGGCCCCTGCGGTGCCCGCTGGGCGATAATGCCGCCCTCTGAACTCTCCGGCTGCCTCCACAGCCAGGACTCCGGCAATGAAGAACGCAAAGAAGTACTACAAGCACTGGGCCGAATCGGGCCTCGGCAAGGGCAACGTGCTGATGGAAGCACGGGGCGACAGGATCGTCCGCCAGGTGGAGATCTACGGCTCCAAGCTGGTATGGGCCGATGAAAACGGCCAGAGCGATGACCGTTTCATGCTGGCCGACCAGCCCGTCTCGTTCCTGGATTTCGATTCCGACGACGAGATCAGCGCGCGCGAATTTGAAATCGCGTGGAAGAAGGCCAGGGAAGCGACCGGTTATCCGTCTGCCTGACGCCCGGCAAACCGGCGTCCCCGATGGCTGCCAGAACTGAAATGTTATAAAGTTTCATTTTTGGCACTCCATCTCCTTCCCCATGAAGACCCCCACGCTGCTGGCCGCCCTGGCGGCGGCTCCCCTTGCCCCTGACGCATTGGCGCAGTCAGCCGACGCGGCGCTCACCCTGGGCAAGGTCGATGTCCACCAGCACCGGGAAGGCGCCCTCAGCGCGCACCAGGTACTCACCTCCGTTGACGTTCTGGGCGCAGACCAGATTGAAGACCGCACCGTGTCCCACAGCTGGGAACTGCTGGGGCAGATGCCCGGCATCCAGCTGACCGAAACACGCCAGGGTGCCGAGTCGGGCAAGGTCAGCTTCCGCGCCTTCAATGGCGAGGGTTACCTCAATGCCATCAAGACCCTGATCGATGGCATCCCGAGCAACGTCAACAGCGGCAACCAGCGCTTCATCGACATGCTGTTCCCGCTGGAAATCAGCTACATCGAGGTGGTGCGCGGGACCAACGATCCGCGTTATGGGCTGCACAACATCGGCGGCAACGTGAACTTCGGTACCCGCCAGGGCGGCAGTTACACCGATGCACGGCTGGCCTATGGCAGCTACAACACGCGCGATGCGCAGCTGGCGGTGGGCCGCGAATCCAACGGCTTCGCGCAGAACTACTTCATCGGCACCCAGGCCAGCGACGGTTATCGCGAGCACGACACCTCCAGGAAGTATTCGCTGGGTGGCAAGTGGTTCTACGGTTCACTGGACGATGGCCTGCGCGTGGGCCTGACCGCGCGCGCCTATCACCACGAGGCGGACGAGCCCGGCTTCATGACGGCCGAGGAACTGCGCACGCACCGCCGTGGCAGCGACCTGCGCAACGCCCATGACGGCGACGACCGCGACATGCGCCAGTTCGCCGCGCATCTGGACCTGAAGCTGTCCGACGCGCTCGTTCTCGGCACCCGGCTGTACTACAACCGTTACCAGGACGATCGGCGCGTGACCTTCAGCGACCTGCCCACCGGCAACCTGCCGCGCCAGCGGCGGCTGTGGGACGAGCGCCAGGCCGGCCTGCTCACCACGCTTACCTGGCAGCCCGCAGCCACGCTGACGGTGGAGGGCGGGTTGAACTACGAGCAGCAGGACAACGGTTACATCCGCGAGCGGTATGCCTACGCCGAACCCACCGATTTCACCCGCCCGCCGGCCCGCGTGCAGAACGACGACCGCCACAGCTTCGACAACGTGGGCGCTTATCTGCAGGCCATCTATCAGCCAGCCGCCGCCTGGAAGATCGTGCCGGCCTATCGCGTGGACCGCTTCAATGGTCGCACGCGGTTGATGGATGGCACCCGCGGGCGGCTGCAGGACTACGGCACCATCGGCCAGCCCAAGCTGAGCGTCATCCACAGCCTGGGCGACACCACCCACGTCTACGCGAACTGGGGCCGCACGTTCCAGGTGCTGACCGGCGCCACCGCGCCGGCCTATCTCACGCCCGGGCAGACGCCGATGCGTCCTTCCACCAACACCGGCATGGAGCTGGGCCTGAAGTTCCAGCCCTTTGACGGCGCCCAGGCCCGCCTGGCGATATGGCAGCAGGATGCGGAGAACGAGGTGTCCAACATGCCGGCCACCGGCACCACCGTCACCCTGGGCAAGACCCGGCGCCGTGGCGTGGACGCGCAGTTGAGCCTGCAGGTGGGCGACGACTGGACAGTGTGGGCCTCGCATGCGTACCAGGAAGCGAAGATCACCCGCGACAACCGCGCCCCCGGCGTGTCCCTGCAGGGTCGCGAAGTGGCCGCCACCCCGCGCCACATCAGCAACCTGGGCGTGGACTACCAGGCCAGCCAGGCACTGCGGCTGGGTCTGCAGGCGCGCGCGCAGGGCGACTACTACCTGGAAGAGCGCAACGTGGCCGGCAGGTTCGGCGGCTTCGCCGTGCTCGACCTTACTGCCGCGTACCGGATCAATCCGCGCTGGAGCGTGGACCTGCAGCTGAAGAACGTCACCGGACGCGAGTACGCCTACGCGTGGTACGACAGCTTCTTCTGGGACAGTGCCCGGCCGATGTTCTCGCCTGCCCCCGGCCGCACCGTCTTCGTCGGCCTCAGCATGAAGCTGTAGCCCGGCGGGGCGCTTCGGGCTGCGGAAGGAACGCATCTGCCACGCTTTTGCACTACATTGGTGCAATGTCCGACCCCGCGCCGCCACCGTCCCTCGATGCCCTGGGTACCCCCTTGGCCTGGGCCGCTGCCGACGGTCGCATCACCGGCTGCAATCCGGCCTTCGGACGCTGGCTGGGCGTCAGCGGCCGTCGCCTGCTGGGCCAGCCCCTGGCGGCGCTGGAGGTGCAGGGCGAGGCGCTGGCCCACTTCCTGGCCCGCGACGAGCGTGACAGCCTGCGCCTGCACCGGCTGGCACTGGCGGTACCGGGAGAGGCACCCCGCTTCGCCGAAGGCTGGATGAGCCGCCGTGATGATGGCGGCTGGCTGCTGGAGGCGCATCCGGTCGATGAGTTCCCCGGGCTTGACCCCACCCAGGCCTTGCCGAGCGCACTCAGCGCGGCGCTGAAGGGCCTGGCCCACGAACTGCGCAACCCGCTGGCTGGCCTGAAAGGCGCGGCGCAGCTGCTGGCGCGCCGTGCCGCACAGCGCGATGCCAGCGAGCGCGAACTGATTGAACTGATCGGTTCGGAGATCGAACGCCTCAACGGGTTGCTTGACCAGCTGCTGTCGCCGGCGCCGGCCGCACCGCATGCCGCCTTGAACATTCATGCAGCACTGGAGCGCGTGCTGCGCCTGGCCGAGAACGAAGCGGGCTGGGCGGTGCGCCTGCAACGCGACTACGACCCCAGCATTCCCGAGCTGGATGGCGACGCCGACCGCCTTACCCAGGCAGTGTGGAACCTGGTGCGCAATGCGATCCAGGCCGGCGCGGGCACCATCACCCTGCGCACGCGCGTGGAGCATGGTGCGCGGGTTGCCGAGCGGCTGCATACGCTGGCGCTGCGGCTGGAGATCGCCGATGACGGTCGCGGCGTACCCGAGGAGCTGGCCGAACACCTGTTCCTGCCCCTGGTCAGTGGTCGCGCCGAAGGCACCGGCCTGGGCCTGGCGCTGGCCCAGCAGGTCGCGCGCGAGCATCGCGGCACGCTGACCTACCGCTCGCGGCCCGGCCATACCGTATTCACCCTGCTGCTGCCGATCGGCAGCGGCACCGTTCCGGCCGAGGAGGCCCCGCGCGATGTCTGACGCGTCCCCTTCACCCCAGCGGATCTGGGTGGTCGACGATGACCGCGCCGTGCGCTTCGTGCTGTGCACCGCGCTGCGCGAGGCGGGCTACCGGGTCGATGATTTCGACAGCGCCGCCGCCGCCCTGCAGGCGCTGGCGGAGGGCTCTCCGCCGGCACTGCTGTTCACCGATGTGCGCATGCCCGGCGATGACGGCCTGGTGTTGCTCGACAAGCTCAAGGCTGCCTTGCCACAGCTGCCGGTGGTGGTGATGTCGGCCTACACCGATGTCGCCAGCACGGCGGGCGCCTTCCGCGGCGGCGCGCACGAATTCCTGTCCAAGCCGTTCGATCTGGATGATGCCGTAGCGCTGGCCCAGCGCGTGCTGCCGGCGGTCGCGCCGGCACTGGCCGCGCCGGTACCAGCCACGGAGGCCTCCGCCGACCCGTCGCCGCAGCTGGTTGGCGATACGCCGCCGATGCGCGCGCTGTTCCGCGCCATCGGCCGGCTCGCGCAGGCGCCGCTGGCGGTGCTCATCACCGGTGAAACCGGCACCGGCAAGGAACTGGTGGCCAACGCGCTGCACCGCGAATCGCCGCGTGCGCAGGGCCCGTTCGTGGCATTGAACACCGCCGCCATTCCCGCCGAGCTGCTGGAGAGTGAACTGTTCGGCCATGAAGCCGGTGCATTCACCGGCGCACAGCGCCGGCACATCGGCCGCTTCGAGCAGGCCGACGGTGGCACCCTGTTCCTCGATGAAATCGGCGACATGCCCCTGCCGCTGCAGACGCGCCTGCTGCGCGTGCTGGCGCAGGGCGAGTTCTTCCGTGTCGGCGGTCGCGAACTGATCCGTGTCGATGTGCGCGTGATCGCAGCGACCCACCAGGACCTGGAAGGACGGGTGGCGCAGGGGCTGTTCCGCGCCGACCTGCTGCATCGCCTGGACGTGGTGCGCCTGCAGCTGCCGCCGCTGCGTGAGCGCCGCGAGGACATCGCGCAGCTGGCCACCACCTTCCTGGCGGCGGCCGCACGCCGGCTGGATACGCCGACCAAGCGCTTGACCGCCGCTGCCTTGCAGGCGCTGCGCGAGCACGACTGGCCGGGCAATGTGCGCGAACTGGAGAACGTGTGCTGGCGGATGGCCGCACTGGCCGCCGCCGACACCATCGGCGTGGCCGACGTGGATACCGCGCTCAACCGGGCACGCACCCGGCGCAGCAGCACCGGCGGCACCGACCCGGGGCAGTGGGAGGCGCTGCTGTCGGAGTGGGCGCGGCGGCAACTGGCGGAGGGCGTGGAAGGGCTGCATGCGCAGGTGCGCGAGCGCGTCGATCACGCCTTGCTGGACGCTGCCCTGCAGATCACCCACGGTCGCCGCGCGGAAGCCGCGGCGCGGCTGGGCCTGGGCCGCAACACGCTGACCCGCAAGCTGGGCGCAGGCCGCCGCCGCGGCCCCCATTGAACGGTCCCTGCACGCGATCCTCGCATCCGCTTGCCGAACCGTTGATCCCTCATGGACGATGCCGTCCGTAGTGTCACCTGCAAGGAGTCTTCGATGCGCCTGTTACCTGCCCTTCTTCCGCTGTCCGCCGCCGCGCTGCTGTCCGCGTGTGGCAGTACGCCGAAGCCGCAGCCCACGCCACCGCCGCCGGTCGTGACCAGTACCGCACAGCAGGCCGAGGCGAATCTGGCCCCGGCGTCGGCCAGCATCGTCAGTGGCCGGCTGGTGCTGAAGGTCGAACCGGCAGGCGTACATATCACCGGCCTGGTCGGTGGCCTGCAGCCGATGCAGCAGGCAGGCTTCCATATCCATGAGCGCGGTGACTGCAGCGCCGTGGATGCCAGCAGTGCGGGCAATCACTTCAATCCCGGCGGGGTCGCGCACGGTCGCGCCGGTGCCGGCACGCATCACCTGGGCGACATCGACAACCTGCGTGCCGATGCCCAGGGCCGCGCCAACGTCGACATCCACCTCAAGGGCGTTACTCTGGGCGGAGGCGCCGCCACCGATATCGCAGGACGCGCATTGGTCGTGCACGCCAATGCCGATGACTATCGCAGCCAGCCTGCCGGCAATGCCGGCGTTCGCATCGCCTGCGGCGTGATCCGCGTGACGCGCTGATCGCCGCCGGCCATCTTCCAAGGAGAGCATCCATGCGTCTGATCCATACTTCGCTGTTCGCGGCCATCGCCGCCCTGGGCCTGGCGGCCTGCGGCAAGCCGGCCGACACCCCGCAGACCGAGACGCCGCCGGCCGCGCCGGCCGAGAGCGCAACCACCGAGCCTGCGCCCGCCGCAGAACCGGCGTCCACCGCCGATGCCTCGGCCACGGCCGAGCTGGCACCCACCCAGGGCAACGAGACCAAGGGCAGCGTCACCTTCAAGCGGGTCGACGGCAAAGTGCACGTCACGGGCCAGATCAGTGGCCTGAAGCCCGGCAGCGAACACGGTTTCCACATCCACGAGAAGGGCGACTGCAGTGCGCCGGACGGCACCAGCGCCGGCGGTCATTTCAACCCGGGCAAGCAGGACCATGGCAGCGTGGCCAGTGATCCGCACCACGGTGGCGACATGCCCAACATCAAGGCCGACGACAAGGGCGTGGCCACCATCGATGGCCCGGTGTCGAGCAACGTGAACATCGGCAAGGGCGATGATTTCGACATCATCGGCCGTGGCCTGATCGTCCACGCCGATCCGGATGACTACACCAGCCAGCCGACCGGCAACGCAGGTGCGCGCCTGGCCTGCGCAGTGATCCAGAAGGCCCCGTAAGGCCGGCCCCGCTGGATTGGAAAACGCCGGCGCAGGCCGGCGTTTTTCTTTGCATCCCTTTCTGTAGAGCCGAGCCCAGGCTCGGCTGCTTTTCCGGCGGCCTGAGCCGAGCATGGGCTCGGCTCTACAACACGCGGCCGCCGTTTCCTTGTCAGCGCGCCAGCAACTCGCGCGCGTCCTGTCCCGCCTCGCAATGCACGAACAGCACCGGCACACCGTGTGCTTCCAGCACTGCCGCCATCTGCCGCTGGCGCATCAGGAACTGCTCATAGATGCCCTGCAGGCGATCGCAGTCGCCACTGTCATGACTGTAGTGGGCGCACCAGCCGGCCGGATCGAACAACGCCATGCGCGCCTCGCCATGGCTGTAGCGCAGCAGCGGCTCCGGTGCGGCCTCGAGCCATTCATCCTCGCCCGGCGCCATGATCGCTGTCTCGATCAACGGCCACAGCGCGGCCAGGCCCTGGTTGTCGTACTGCATCGACATCATCGCGGCCAGGTCGTTCACGGTGAAATAGCGCGCATGCTCGATGCGGGCACCGAAACTGTTCTGCGCCATCAGCGCGGTATCGGCATGGGCCATGCCATTGGCCAGCAGCACCTCTTCCAACGCATCGGCCACCGCACGGGTGGTCGCCACATCACTGCCGGTCAGCAAGAACGGCAGCACACGCAGGCCGCCACCCACCAGCGTCGCATCGGCCTGGAACGGCAGCGGCACATCGCCATTGGCATCGGTACCGAAGGCCAGCAGCCGCGGGCCCTGGTTGCGGCCCGGCGCGCGCATCTGCAGTTCTTCCAGACGGCGATGGATCGGCCAGCCCGGGCGCAGCACTTCAGCCGGGTCGAAATGGGCGGCGGCCAGGACCAGGTCCAGCTCGGCCACGGCCGGCACCAGCTTGGACAGGTCTCGGCCGACGCGCTCGGCCAGTTCACCGGCCTGGTCTGCGCTGAGTACCGCCTGGCGGGGGATCTCGCCGCCGGCCAGTTCCAGGGCCAGCACGCCAAGGGCATTCATCGCGGGGTCGGGTTTGCTCATGGTTCCAAGGTTGGCCCATCACAGGGCGGCAGCTACACTTGGCCCCATTATGCCTGCTCTGTCGTGCAGGCCATGTTGCAGACACCCTCATCCATGCCAGGTATCTCCATGCCCAACGCTCGTCCCGTCGCCATTCTCGGTGGCGTCCGCATTCCGTTCTGCCGCCAGAACACCGCGTATTCGGATGTCGGCAACCTCGGCATGTCGGTACGCACGCTGGGTGCGCTGGTCGAACGCTTCGGCCTGCACGGCCAGCAGCTGGGTGAAGTGGCGATGGGTGCGGTGATCAAGCACTCCAGCGACTGGAACCTGGGCCGCGAAGCCACGCTGTCCTCCGGACTGTCGCCGCTCACCCCGGGCATCACCCTGCAGCGTGCCTGCGGCACGTCGCTGGACAGCATCATCACCGTCGCCAACAAGATTGCCCTGGGCCAGATCGAATCGGGCATCGGCGGCGGGTCGGACACCACTTCCGACGTGCCGATCGTGTACGGCAAGAAGCTGCGTGCACGCCTGCTGGCCGCCAACCGCGCCAAGAGCACCGGCGACAAGATCCGCGCGCTGACCTCCGGCTTCAAGTTCTCCGAACTCAAGCCCGAGTTCCCGGGCGTGGCCGAACCGCGCACCGGCAAGAGCATGGGCGACCATTGCGAGGACATGGCCAAGGAATGGAACATCTCGCGCGACTCGCAGGACGAGTGGGCGGTGTCCTCGCACAAGAAGCTGGCCGCCGCCTATGAGCGTGGCTTCTTCAACGACCTGATCGCGCCGTTCCGCGGCGTGGAGCGCGACAACATCCTGCGCCCGGATACCTCGCTGGAAAAGCTGGCCACGCTGAAGCCGGCGTTCGACAAGGTGTCCGGCCGCGGCACCCTGACCGCCGCCAACTCCACGCCGCTCACCGATGGTGCCGCGGCGGTGCTGCTGGCCAGCGAGGAATGGGCCCGCGCCCACGGGCACGAGCCGCAGGCCTACCTGCGCGATGCGCATGTCTCGGCCGTCGATTTCGTGCACGGCGAAGGCCTGCTGATGGCACCGACCGTGGCCGTGCCTGAGATGCTCAAGCGCAATGGCCTGACCCTGCAGGACTTCGACATGTACGAAATCCACGAAGCGTTTGCCGCACAGGTGCTGTGCACCCTGCGCGCGTGGGAGAGCGAGGATTACTGCCGCAACCGGCTGGGCCTGGAGGCACCGCTGGGCCGCATCGATCCGGACAAGATCAATCTGCTGGGCTCGTCGCTGGCTACCGGTCACCCGTTTGCCGCTACCGGTGCGCGTGTGATCGCCACGGCCGCAAAGCAGCTGGCCGAACGCGGCGGCGGCCGCGCGCTGGTGTCGATCTGCACGGCAGGCGGCATGGGCGTGGTGGCGATCGTCGAGCGCTGATCGCTGCAGAAGGCTGTACATGGAAAAGCCGCCCGGATGGGCGGCTTTTTCGTTGCGGACCCGGTGGGGTGCCGATCCTTCGCCGGCACTGCACCGATCAGGGAAGACGGGGGTTGCCGAACTCGTCGCGCTCTTCGTTGGCGTTGTACACCGGCGGTTGCGGCACCGTCGGCAGATCTTCCACGGTGGCGCGCGGCGGCACTTCATCGGCACCGGCCCCTGCCGTGCGCACCAGCGCCACACTGTCCTCGCCGCGCTGCAGGCGCAGCGCGTTGGCCAGGCACTGTGCAGCCAGGGCATGTTCACCCCGCTGGGCGAACAGCTCACCCAGCGCTTCCCAGGCCGGGGCACCGGCGCCGCTGGCGATCGCTTCGTGCAGGAACGTATCGGCAGCGTCCCATTGCTGCTGGGCCAGGGCGACGCGGCCCTGTGCCAGGCGCAGCGCCGCCGAATCGTCATGCACGTTGCGCCAGCGCTGCAGGTTGGCCTGGCGGGTGGCGAGGCGTTCGGCCGGCAGGCGGCCATACAGGGCCACCAGTTCGTCGTCCCAACGCTGGTCCAGGGCGTGCTCCAGCGCCAGCAGCGCCGGCTCGTCCCAGTTCAGCGCCACCGCGCGGCTGGCATAGGCGCCCACCACGTCGGGGGTCGGCCGCAGCGCTTTCGGCGTGGCCTCCCACTGCGCGGCCAACGCATTGACGTCGGCCGCTTCCAGCAGCGCCTGCGCGGCCAGGCGCGCTTCCAGTTCGCTGTTGGATTCGGCCGGTAGCACCTTGCTCTGACGCAGGGCGCCCAGCTGTCCATACGCTTCGTGCGCACGACCGGCGCGGGCCAGTGCCTCGGTGCGCAGCCACAGGCCACGCGGCGGAAGCGGCTGGATCGCGGCCACGTCCAGCACGTTGATCGCGTCCACCGGCAGGTCGCGCGCCAGCAGCTGCTCGGCGCGCAGCAGCGCCTGCAGGGTGGCATCGGATTCACCCAGCCGCTGCAGCAGCGCCTCACCTGCGCTGGCGTCAGCACGTGCCTGTGCACTGCGCACGGCATTGGCCAGCGCCACCGCGCTCACTTCCGGATCCTTGGCGGCGCCGTCGAGCAGCTTTTCCGCGCGCTGCCACTGCCCGTGCTCGTAAGCCTGCAGGCCATCGATCAGGCGCACCCGGCCCTGCTTGCGGCGGTAGCGGCCCCACGCACGGAACGGTGCGGCGATCAGGCTCCACAGCAGCCACAGCACCAGCACTGCAATCACCGTCAGCAGCGCCACCTTCGGCAGGTTGCTGTGATAGTCGTAGCCGCCATAGCGCAGAATCACTTCGCCGTAGCGGTTGAGATCGTCGGTGCCGAGCCATTGCGCGGCGACCACACCAATGGCCACGGCCAGCAACAGCACGACCAGGGATTGCAGGGGTTTCATTCGGGTAGCCTCCGGTCGGTCTGGGTGCGCAGCTGTTGCAGGGTGCTGCCTAGGACGGTGTTGCTGGTCTGCAAGGGAAGCTCGCGCAAGGCCTGCAGTTCAGCACGCTGCGCGCGCAGGGCCGGTGAATCCGGCCAGCGCCGCTGTGCCCACTGCTCCACGCGCGACAGCGCGGCGTCACGGCCGGCACCGTCGCCGCGCTCGATCGCCGCCCGGGCCAGGGTCAGTTCCAGTTGCAGTGCATCGTCGGCGTTGCGCCGTTCGGCGGCGGTCAGCGGACCGTTCTGGCGGCTCGGGCTGATATCGACGAAGGGCGCCAAAGCGGCCTGCCACCACGGTCGCGTCTGGTCGCCGGCCGGCGTACTGGCCACCTGGGTCGGCAGCCCCTGCAGGGCGCCGGCCAACGCATCCAGTCGCTGCAGCGCCTGAACGCGGGGTCCGGCACCCAACGCATCGAGGGCATCGCGCTCCTGTACCAGCGCCTGGCGCAGGTTCAGGCCCTCGCTGTCGGGCAGCGCGGCCAGCGCGGTCGCGGCCTGTGCATAAAGACGGCGGGCACCTTCGACATCGTCGGCGTAGTTCAAGCGCTGTGCGGCCTGGGTCAGCAGCAGTTCGGCCTCGTCGCGCTGCACGGCCTGCCGGCCCTGGTTGGCGCTGTCGGCGAGCTTGGCGAGGTTTTCCTCCAGCAGCGCGCTGCGCTGCGACAGGCCCAGCATCTCGTCGCGCAGCACACGGTTGGTTGCGGCCGCGTCCTGCAGGCGTTGGCTGGTTGCGCGCTGGTCGCGACGCAGCGCATCCAGCGTGGCCTCCAGGCCCTGCAACTGAACCGCCATCGTCCGCGACTGTGCTTCCTGCTCATGCTGTTGCTGCTGCCAGAAACGCCAACCGGCATAGCCCCCTGCACCGAGCACGGCCACCACCGCCAGCGGCAGCAGCAGCCAGCGCAGGGAGCGGCGGGGTGGGGAAACGGGGGCGGTGTCGTTCATCAGGCTTCCTTGTCGGCGGCGTCGCCGGAAGGGTTCCGGCAGGCAGCGTCAGGCACAGCATCCCTGTTGCCGACGACAGCGGCAAGCGTGACCCACGTCCCTGTTCAGGTCGCTGCCGGCCCGGTGAGCGTGGTGTGTGCAGCGGCGATCAACTGCGGGGTGGTCGGCCCCGCGCTGCGTACCACCCGCAGGCCCAGCGCCTGCGCCTGCACGCCCAGCCGTTCGCTGGCGACCAGCGCGGTGGCATGGGCCTGCAGCCGCTGCTGCCACTGCGGCGACAGCTGCTCCCACACACGTTGCAGGGCTTCACCACTGCTGACCGCCATCAGCCAGGGCGCAGAACACTCTCCCAGCCGTGACAGGGCGCGAGGCGACAGGCGCAGTGGTTGGCGCCGATAGACATCGGCACGTTCGATGCTGGCACCCGCCGCCTGCAGCCGGGCGGCAATCAGGCCCCGGCCACCGGGCGCGGTGACCAGCCCGATCCGCAGGCCCTGTACCGCCGCCAGTACCGGCAGGGCCAGCAGCCCCTCGCTGTCCATCCGCTGCGGCGCGTGAACCTCGCTGATGCCGTGCGCCTGCAACGCGCGTGTGGTGCCCTCGCCGACCGTCAGCCACGGGCTGTGCTGCGCCGGGCGCAGCGGCAGCAGCGCGGCAGCCGCCGTGACGGCTGCGGGGCTGGTGAACACCACCCGATCGCAGTTCAGCGCGCGTTGCAGCTGGCGCACCACGGCAGGGCCCTGCAAGCGTTGCAGCCGCCACGGCGACAGCGCCACCAGCTGCCCGCCGAGCCCAGCAACGGCGCGGCGCAGCGCCGCATGCTGGCCCTGCGGACGCAGCGAGATCAGCGTCCAGCCCGCGCCGCGGCACGCGCTGCCAGTGGGTATCGTATGGTCATCCATTGCCTGCATTATGCGGGCCCGCCGTTGTCGTGGTTGCTGCTCCGATGTCCGTTGATGCCCTGAGCTCCTCGTTGGCCTCCCTGCAGGAGGTGCTGGACTGCATGCCTGCGGTCCGTGCCATGCAGATCCGCCTGGACGGCTATGCCGATGGCGTGCTGCGCATCACCGCGCCGCTGACGGCGAACGTCAACGACAAGGGCAACGCCTTCGGCGGCAGCCTGGCCTCGGTGCTGACCCTGTCCGGCTGGGCGCTGGTCAGCCTGCGCCTGCGCCTGGCCGGCCACGTCGCCGAGGTCTACGTGGCCGACAGCAACCTGCGCTACCTGGCACCGGTCTACGAAGACCTGCACGCGCATGCCGAGGCGGCCGAAAGCGGTGCCTGGGACACTTTCCTGGCCACCTTCCGCCAGCGTCGCAAGGCCCGCATCAGCATCATCGCTACCCAGCCGGCCGCCGACGGCCGGGCCGCTGCCGAGTTCAGCGGTCGCTTCGTTGCCTTCGCCAAAGGGTAGGATGGCAGGCTGACGCCCTGCGGAAACCCCTGATGCGCCGCCTCATCCAGATCCTGTTGTGTTCCCTGCTGCTGGTCAGCGCCATGGCCGGTGCCGACGAGCTGAGCCGCAAGCAGCGCAAGATGCTGGAAGAGACCCAGATCGCCTACGGGGCGACGATCCGCTGGGGCAGCATGGACGACGCCATCGGCTACCTGGATCCGGTGCTGCGCAAGGAAAAGCCGCCCACCGAGTTCGAGCTCAACCGTTATGCACAGCTGCGGGTGTCCTCCTACCGCGAGCGCAGCAGCGCCTCGCTTCCTGATGGCCAGGTCGAGCGCCGGGTGGAAATCGGCGTCATCAACCAGAACACCCAGGCCGAGCGCACCGTGGTGGTGACCGAGCGCTGGCGCTGGGATGCCGAGGCCAAGCGCTGGTGGCAGGCCGGCGGCCTGCCGGATCTGTGGCAGGGGCAGTGACGGGCCGCGTCCGGCTTGTGCGACAATCGGCGCCCGCTTATCGACCCGTGACCTGAGTGAATTACGAAGAGTTGCTGGCCTTTGCAGGCCGAAACCCGATGCTGTCCGCGGCCCTGGTCGGCCTGACCGTGGCCCTCATCGTCACCGAAATCCGCCGCCTGTTCCGGGGCTTCAAGGGCATCAAGCCCGCCGAACTGACCCAGCTGATGAATGCGGGCGGCACGGTGGTGGTGGACCTGTCCGCCAGCGGTGACTTCGAAAAGGGCCACATCGCCGGCAGCCGCAATGCGCAGGCCAGCGCGTTCGGCCCGGAGCACAAGCTCGTGGCCAGCGCCAAGCAGGCGCCGGTGGTTCTGGTGTGCCGCAACGGCAACGCATCGGAAACCGCCGCCAAGGCGCTGAAGAAGGCCGGTTTCGAAAAGGTCTTCGTGCTCGAGGGCGGCATTCCCGCCTGGCAGCAGGCCGAACTGCCGCTGGTCAAGGGCCGCAACTGATTGCCGCAGGTGGCGGATCCGGCCTTGTATGGGCCTGATGCCGCCCCCATCGCAGTAATTCGACCCTAGTTTTCATTGCATTCACCTGGAGTTACTGGAAATGTCCGAAGAGATCACCAACGGCGCCGCTGCGCCGGTCGATGCCGCTACCGGCCCCGCTTTCACCGTCGAGAAGATCTACGTCAAGGACGTCTCCTTCGAGTCGCCGAACGCACCGACCATCTTCAATGACCAGGTGCAGCCGGAGCTGCAGCTGAATCTGAACCAGCAGGTGCAGCGCCTGGGTGAGAACGCGTTCGAAGTCGTGCTGGCCGTCACCCTGACCTGCCAGGCCGGTGAGCGCACCGCCTACGTGGCCGAAGTGAAGCAGGCCGGCGTGTTCGGCCTGGTCGGCCTGGACCCGCAGTCGATCGACGTGCTGCTCGGCACCCAGTGCCCGAACATCCTGTTCCCGTACGTGCGCCAGCTGGTCAGCGATCTGATCCAGGCCGGCGGCTTCCCGCCGTTCTTCCTGCAGCCGATCAACTTCGAAGGCCTGTACGCAGAAACCCTGCGCCAGCGCCAGGAGCAGGGCGACGCACCGTCGCTGGCTGACTCCGAGCCGGCCGGCAACGCCTGAATCCGTCGCGACGTCACGGATGAGCACTACCGCTGACAAGATCGCCGTGCTGGGCGCCGGTTCCTGGGGAACCGCGCTGGCCAGCCTGCTCGCCCGGCACGGTCATCCGACCGTGCTGTGGGGGCGTGATGCCGCCGTGGTCGAGACCATCGACCAGCGCCACGAGAATCCGCGCTACCTGCCGGGCATCCCGCTGCCGGACAGCCTGCATGCCACCACCGACCTGGCGTCGGCGGTGCACGGTGCCGCCTGGATCCTGGTGGTGACCCCGTCGCACGCGTTCAACGAGACCGTGCGCGCGCTGGCGCCGCTGCGTCCGGCCGGTGCTGGCGTGGCCTGGGCGACCAAGGGTTTCGAGCCCGGCTCCGGCCGTTTCCTGCATGAAGTCGCGCGCGAGATCCTCGGCGAGGACGTGCCGCTGGCTGTCGTCACCGGGCCGTCGTTCGCCAAGGAAGTCACCCAGGGCCTGCCCACCGCGATCACCGTGCACGGCGACGTGCCGGCGTTCGCGCAGACCGTGGCCGAAGCGATGCATGGCCCGGCGTTCCGTGCCTACACCGGCGACGACATGGTCGGTGCCGAGCTGGGGGGTGCGATGAAGAACGTGCTGGCCGTGGCCACCGGCGTTGCCGATGGCATGCAGCTGGGCCTCAACGCCCGTGCCGGCCTGATCACCCGCGGCCTCAACGAGATGCTGCGGCTGGCCGCGGCAATCGGTGCCAAGCCGGAAACCCTGATGGGTCTGGCGGGCCTGGGCGATCTGGTGCTGACCTGCACCGGCGACCTGTCGCGCAACCGCCGCCTGGGCCTGGCCCTGGGCCGCGGGCAGACGCTGCAGGATGCCGTGCGCGAGATCGGGCAGGTGGTTGAATCGGTGCAGACGGCCGATGAGGTGATGCGTCAGGCACGCCGACACGGCATCGACCTGCCGATCTCCGATGGCGTACGCGCCGTACTGCACGGCGAGCAGACCCCGGCAGAGGGCCTGCGCGCATTGCTGGCGCGCGAACAGAAACCGGAATATCCGGACACGCTGTTCAAGTAACCGAAAACCCCGGCCATGCGCCGGGGTTTTGTCATCAGGGAGTACCCCATGCGGGTGCCGGACCGGACACAGGCTCTGGTCGGTGCCAAGCTTGCTTGGCATCACGCGCGCAGCATATCCACGCATGGCGTGGATCCATTGCAACGCCCGATCACCGCGCCCGTGGCGGCGCGTTGCCGTTGTCCATGTCCGAGAAGATCAGCCAGGGTCCATCGCCCGCGCGCGTCAGCGTCAGCGTGAACTTTCCGGTATCGCTGACGTTGCCGCCAAACGTGTAGGCACCAATGATGTAGGCCGTGCTCCTGTCCACCGCGTACGCCAGCGCGCGCAGGCGCAGCGGGCTCCCGCCCTGTCCGGCGTAGGCGGCCGCGATTGCGTCGCGCCCGCGCACCGGCGGCTGGTGGCTTTGCAGGATGAATCCGTCTTCGGCGAACAGCGCCGCCAGTGCCTTGCCATCGCCGGCGCTCCACGCCCGCTCGTAGTCGCGCAGCACCCGATCCAGTGCCGCAGGCAGTGCCACGTCGGGCAGGCGTTCAGCGGGCGGCGGTGCGCTGCTGGCGTGCTGCGCGAGGGCAGGACCGGCCAGCAGCACGGTGGCAAGAAGGATCGCGGCATGGAAGGGTCGGCGCATGCGAAGAGTCCCGGGCGGTGGCGGAAGCCTGGCCGCAAGAATAACCACACGGGCCGGCCCCGGATCACGCGGCCGAGGGTGCGCGAAACCTCCCTGTCAGCCCGGACGCAGCAAGGTGCCGGCCTGCACTGACAGTGACAGGCAGGCCATCACCAGTCCTTCCATCACGCGATCGCCCACGTACTGCTCCTCCGGCCCGTTCTGCCGGACACGCTCGGCGGCCAGCAGCATCTCCAGCGCCACCCGCAGGCCGGCGTGCGCGCAGTCGGCATCGGCCAGCGCCAGTTGACGGCCAGGCAGCGGATGGCGTTCCGGCCAGGGCAGGCCATCGGCGGCTGCGCCGCTGCCGATCCGTTTCAGCGTGGCGATGAAGGTGTTGGGGTCGGACGGGGACTGTTGGGGGGTCGCATCGGCGTCGTTGGCCGGCGCGCTGTCGGAATGCGGAGGGGGAAACTCGGGTGTGGTCATTGATGAGGCTCCGTGCAGGACAGACGGTAGCCGCCACGGATAAAGGTGGCGGGCGGTACATGGTTCGAAATCCGGTAGATGCCAAACCGGTGGACCAGAAGGTCCCCACGCACCGCCCGCCATGACCGGCAGACGGATTGCCAGCCGACGCCACGCAAGGTGACGTCGGCTGGCAAGCGCAAACACTCAGCATCAATCCGGGATTTCGAACCCGGCCACCTTTTGGGGTGGCACCGCATCTGTACCTGTGTCACTGCGCAACGCAAATGAGCCGAGTTGTATTCAACCCACGATGCTCGACGCTTTCAGCATCCTCGCACACGGTTAAGTAGTCGCAGACGTTGATGGCGCAAGGGCCTCACGCATTCGGGGAATTTGCGACACGAGTCGTGGTTGAGTGCTTCGGGGTGCCGCGAAACTTGGACGATTGCGACAGCGCGGGCCAGAAGCAGGCATCGGCCCTCTACGACCGCCCGCGGTCACCCGCACCCTGCCTCTCGTACCAGCCTTCAGTACGGTTCACGATACGAACGACCGACAACATCACCGGCACCTCGATCAGCACACCGACAACGGTGGCCAGCGCGGCGCCCGAATGCACACCGAAGAGCCCGACGGCGGTTGCGACCGCCAGCTCGAAGAAGTTGCTCGCGCCGATCAGCGCCGATGGGCCGGCCACGCAATGGGCGACGCCCAGACGACGGTTGAGCAGATAGGCCAGGCCCGAAGTGAAATAGACCTGGATCAGGATGGGCACAGCGATCAGCGCGATGACCAGCGGCTGCTCCACGATCTGCTGACCTTGAAAGCCGAACAGCAGCACCAGTGTCAGTAGAAGGGCCGACAGCGAAACCGGGCCGAGTCGGGTCAGCGCCAGCTGCAGACCAGCCTCGCCGCTGCGCGAAAGCATCCAGCGCCGCAGCAGGGCGGCAACACCGACAGGTGCAACGATGTACAAACCCACTGACAGCAGCAGGGTGTCCCACGGAACAGTGATCGCGGACATGCCGAGCAGCAACGCGACCACCGGCGCATAGGCCACCACCATGATCGCGTCGTTCAGCGCGACCTGGCTCAACGTGAAGTTCGCATCGCCGCGGCACAGGTTGCTCCACACGAACACCATCGCGGTGCAGGGCGCGGCTGCCAGCAGGATCAGGCCGGCGATATAGCTGTCGATCTGGCCGGCTGGCAGCCATTCCGCGAAGAGGTGACGCAGGAATACCCAGCCCAGCAGTGCCATCGAAAAGGGCTTGACCGCCCAGTTGATGAACAACGTTACGCCGATGCCTTTCCAGTGCTGCTGCAACTGGCGCATTGCGCCGTAGTCGACCTTCAGCAGCATCGGGATGATCATCAGCCAGATCAGTGCCGCGACCGGCAGGTTGACCTTGGCCACTTCGGCGGACGCCAGTGCCGCAAAGGCGCCGGGCAGGAGGTGTCCCAGCAGGGTACCGGCCGCGATGCACAGCGCGACCCACAGGGTGAGGTAGCGCTCGAACAGGCGCATGCGCGCGGGCGCCGTCACGGTGTGCTGTCGGTCGGCTGCAACCGGCCGATCTGATCCAGAGCGTTCTGCATTGCCTCGCGGTCGGACCACAACGATCCGGGCAGATCGATCAACGCACGCAGCCGCGATTTCACGATGGCATGCGCGCGTGCAAACGCGGCTGCTTTCTCGGCATCGCTGCCTGCAACTGCGGCCGGATCCGGCTGGCCCCAGTGGCTGCGAATGAAGTCGCCAAACACCACCGGGCAGGCGTCTGCCGCAGCCGAATCGCACACGGTGATCACCAGGTCCATGGGCGCAGCATCCACGAACTCATCCCACGATTTGCTGCGCAGCCCATCGATGGTGATTCCTTCGGCCTGCAGCTGTGCGAGCGCGAATGGGTTGACCTGGCCGGTGGGGTGGCTGCCTGCGCTGAATGCATTGAAACGTTCAGCGCCCCAGGCTCGCAGCGTGGCCTCGGCAAGGACGCTGCGGGCGCTGTTGCCGGTACAGAGGAACAGGACGTTGCGTGTCATGGTGCAGTCGTTGTGATGGCAGGAGGTTGGATCGGACTTCAGCACTTGCATGCGGGCGCAGTGGGCCCGCACTCCTCGCTCGGCGAACCCGCGCAGCAGTTGTGCGTGAGGTACTCGATCAAGCCGGTCATGGCGGCGAAGTTGGCGCGGTAACAGACATTGCGGCCCTGGCTCTCGTTCTCCACCAGGCCGGCCTGTACCAGCTCCTTCAGGTGGAAGCTGAGTGTGGCCGGTGGCACCTGCAGGGCCGCCGCGATGTCACCGGCCACGCGCCCCGCTGGACCGGCTTCCACCAGCAGGCGGAAGGCCGCCAGGCGGGTGGCGTGGCCCAACGCGGTGAGCGCGACGATTGCATTTGACGTTTCCATATTTCTAGAATAGTCGAATGAATAAGACGATCGCAAGTACCCAGCTGCCGAATCTGAGGGAAGCCTCGCTGCCCCAGCCCGACCCCAGCCTGCTCGCCGCGGGGAATCTGGGACCGCCCCGCATCCTGCTGCTCTACGGTTCGCTGAGGCCGCAGTCGTTCAGCCGCAAGCTGGCCCTGGAAGCCGAGCGGCTCCTGCAGCATCTGGGTTGCGAAACCCGGGTGTTCGATCCGCATGCGCTTCCGATGGTGGACAGCGTGGACAGGAGCCATCCCGAAGTGCAGCGGCTGCGCGCGTGGTCGCAGTGGTCTGAGGGGCAGGTGTGGGTCAGCCCGGAACGGCACGGTACCGTCACCGGCGTGTTCAAGAACCAGATCGACTGGCTGCCGCTGGAGGACGGCAGCGTGCGGCCCACGCAGGGCAGAACGTTGGCCGTGATGCAGGTGAGTGGCGGCTCCCAATCGTTCAACACCGTCAACACCCTGAGGGTGTTGGGGCGCTGGATGCGCATGCTGACCATCCCCAACCAGTCTTCGGTGGCCAAGGCCTGGCAGGAGTTCGATGAGGACGGACGAATGAAGCCCTCGCCATACTACGACCGGGTGGTGGATGTCATGGAGGAACTGGTGAAGTTCACCCTGTTGACGCGGGGCCGGGCGGACTACCTGGTGGATCGCTACAGCGAGCGCAAGGGCGACGCTGCAGCGGCAGTGCTGGCGCAGGCCGCAGGGGCGACGACCGCAGCCGGCACCGGGTGACGGCACTGCGCGACGCCTCCCGGGTGCACCCGCCTCAGCTGGCAGCCCCCATCCGGCTGTGCCCCTCAAGGCGTGCCGCCGACAGATACCGGCAGTAGCGGCCGATGAAGATGCCGGTGAAACCACCGGACAGCAGCAGGTAGGCAGCGCTGAAACCTGCGTTCGCGCTCAGCGCGGGCGACACTGCGAGCGCCGTTTCGAAGCCATACTTCACCAGGAACGTGATGAGCAGCAGCGGCAGCAGGCTGTAATCCGCGCTGCGCCACAGCCGTCCCGTCGCACTGTTCATGGCTACACGCGCCCGGCGCAGCAACAGCCAACCCAGGCCCGTTCCTGCGCCGATGCCGACCAGCCACTCGCCCCAGGCCGACCACGATGCGCCGTAGCGGTGGCTGATGGACCACACCCCCCATGCCGCGAACACCGCCGGCACGATCGCCAGCGTAGGCAACGAGGTTTCGCCGGGCTTCATGGCCGCGATGCCCCGGGTGATGAGAAACACCATCAGCACCCAGACCCAGATCGGAGTATGCGAAAGGAGTTGCTGGAACAGGCTCATGACAGGTCCCCTTGGTGAGTGCCGGCGCAGTGGCGCCGGGCGGTGACGCCTACTATTCGCGCCGGAGCCTTCCCGAACCAGTGACAGGTGTCAGCCGCATGAAGGGACATGATGGGTAAGGGTGGCGCGGGCATGCAGCAGCATGCGCTGTCGACCAGCCCCAGAGTTCCCTGAACAGCAACTTCATTCATGTACCGGTCAGTTCAATATTCAGGGCTGATTTCGCCAACAAACGGATAATTCACACCTGTCGACCGCCTCTCCTCTCTCCCCCTCCCGGGAGGCGGTCGACGAAACCAAAATAATTAAAGGTGTGTCCCGATGAACAAGAATTCGCTGCTTGCCCTGGGTCTGCTGGCTGCCCTGCCGTTCGCTGCATCGGCTGCCGATGGCCTGTCGTACAACTACGTTGAAGGCGGCTACGTGAACACCGATGCCAAGGGCGGCGACGCCGATGGCTGGGGCGTGAAGGGCTCGGTGGCCGTCCACCCGAACTTCCACATCTTCGGCGACTACAGCGCGCAGGAAACCGACCGCTTCAAGAATGACGTCGACCAGTGGCGCCTGGGTGTCGGCTACAACTACGGCATCGCACCGAACACCGACCTGGTGGCCCGCGTGGCCTATCAGAAGTACGACGAGAAGCGCGGCCTGGACTTCAATGGCTACTCCACTGAAGTGGGCGTGCGCACCGCGTTCAACCCGTACCTGGAAGGCTACGCGCTGGCCGGCTACGAAGATTTCAGCAAGAAGCACGGCTACAACCCGGACGGCGAGTTCTACGGCCGCGTCGGTGCCACCGCCAAGTTCAACCAGAACTGGGGCCTGAGTGGCGAAGTGAAGCTGGCCAAGGCGGGCGACCGCGAGTGGTTCGTCGGCCCGCGCTTCACCTGGTAAGAAACGCTCTGTCGTTAGTGCGTGTAACTGGCGTGTGACTCTCTCTCTCTCCCGCACGCCATCGAAGCCCGGCCTCGCGCCGGGCTTCACTTTTCTGCGCCCCAAGCGGCTGGCGCGCGACTGAGAACCGCTCCGTCGCAGCGGAAGCCGTTCCGCTATGATCGCCCGCACATCGCTGCACCATGCGCGATGCGCCCGCCTCAAGCCCGCAGGAACTGCCGTGAATTCCCAGCCCGCACCGATCACCGCCCTCAATCACACGCTCGACAACGAGCCGCAGCAGATCACTGCGCCGCTGACCCACTCGGCCGCCTTCCTGGTGCTGAAGGTGAAGGATGATGCGGACTCGATCGCGAAGGTGCGCGACGTGCTGGCCAGCACCGATGACCTGATCAAGAACACGGCCATCCGGGAGATCGAACGGACCTTCACCTGCAATGTGGCGATCGGCCACCGTGTGTGGCAGCCGCTGGTTGGCAGCACGCCGCCGCGCGAGCTGCATCCGTTCCGCGAGATCAAGGGCGCCACCCACACCGCGGTGTCGACCCCGGGCGATCTGCTGTACCACATCCGGGCACGCACGATGGACCTGATCGTGGCGTTCGAGCGCAACCTGCTGATGGCGTTCGGCGATGCGGTGGAGACGGTCGATGAGGTGGCCGGCTTCCGCTATTTCGACGGCCGCGACCTGCTCGATTTCGTTGACGGCACGGCCAATCCGGAAGGGTTGTCGCTGCCGGACGCCACGATCGTCGGCGACGAGGATCCCGCGCATGCCGGCGGCAGCTACGTGGTGGTGCAGAAGTACCTGCACAACCTGGACGCATGGCGCGCGCAGAAGACCGAGGTGCAGGAGGCGATCATCGGCCGCACCAAGCACGACAACACCGAGCTGGACGATGCACCGGCCGATGCGCAGAAGTCGCACAAGACGCTGTGCACCATCGAGGACGCCGACGGCGAGCACGACATCCTGCGCGACAACATGCCCTTCGCCAATCCGGGGCGCGGTGAGTACGGTACGTACTTCATCGGCTACACGCGCCGCCTGTGGGTGATCGAGAAGATGCTCGAGCGCATGTTCATCGGCAACCCTGCGCCGCTGCATGACCGCATCCTGGACTTCTCCACCGCGATGACCGGCGTGACCTTCTTCGCGCCTTCGCGCAAGGTGCTGGCCGACCTGGGCGGGTGATGCCTGCCCGCCATCTGCCTGTCATCCGCGCCGTCGACGATGGAGCGCTGGACGACTGCATGAGGGTGCTGCCATGGAATCCGTACTTCGCGCCGACCGTCGCCGCTGGTGGCGACCGCTGGCATCGCTGATCGGCCTTCTGGCACTGGGCGGCGCCGGGGCCGTCTCGGCCGATGAGGCTCCACCGCACTGGATGGCCTACGCCGCCACGGCAGGCAGTGAGCTGCAGCAGCGCCTGCAGCAGGAGCAGGACCCGAAGGTGCAGCGCGTGCTGGCCTGGCTGCAGGCGCACCCACAGGTGCCCACGCCGCTGCCGGTCAGCCTCTGGATCGCAGCCGATGGCCGCATCGCGAAACTGGAATTCGACAGTCTCGGCGATGCGCAGGCGGACGCGGATCTGCGCGCGACGCTGCAGTCGGCGCCGCTGTCGTCGGCGCCACCGGCCGACATGCGCCAGCCGTTGCGGTTGGGGCTGGTGCTGCAGCCGAAGTGAAGTGCACTGCGCGGCACTACCGCGCCGGCAGCAGCTCGCGCTCCCGCGCCGCCGCACTCCAGGCGCGCAGGCCGAATACTGCCAGCCCCAGGAAGAACACATACAGCGCGGCCGTGACGTGCAGCGACTTGAACAGGTACGCGCCCACGTAAACCACGTCCACCCCGATCCACACCCACCAGCACGCCACATGGCGGCGCGCCTGCCACCACTGGCCGACCAGGCTCAGGGCGGTCAGCATCGCGTCCAGCCATGGCAGCGCCGCATCGGTGAAGGTGTGCATGACCGTGCCCAGCGCCACGCCACCGCACAGGCCGATGATCAGGTCACGCAGCAGTTTTCCGCGTGCCAGCGGCACGATGCGGATGCTGCCCTCATCGGCGGCGTGCTGGCGCCAGTTGATCCAGCCATAGACCAGGAAGCCGGCGAAGGCGACCTGCAGCAGCGTGTCGGAGTACAGCCTGGCCTCGGCGAACACCAGGCCGTACAGCGCCACCGACAGCAGGCCGACCGGCCACGCTGCCAGCCGCCGGCGCGCCATCAGCCATACGCCCAGCACGCTGCACAGCGCGGCGGTCCACTCGAGCACGGCGCCGCTCACAGCGCGAACGTCACCGACAGGCGTGCCTGTCGCGGTGCGCCGGGGAACAGGTAGTAGTCACCGCCGCTGCTGCCGGTGTCGCGCCAGTAGAAGCGGTTGAACACGTTGTCCACCGACAGGTTCCAGGTCACGGCGCGCTCATGCACGCGGTGGCGGAAGCGCAGGCCGGCATCGAACACCGAATAGTCCGGCGCACGCACGCCGCCGTCGGCACGGGCCACATTGGCGGCGGCATAGCGCCAGCCACCGGTGACATCCAGGCCCTGCACGAACGGCAGTGCGTAGGCCAGATGCACACTGGCACGCACCTTCGGCACGTTCACCAGCTGATGGCCTTCCTGGCCCGGCGTGCCGGTATCGCGTGCACGCGCCTGCAGCACGCTGGCGCTGGCGACGATCTGCAGCGCATCGGTCAGCTGGCCGTTGGCGGTCAGCTCCAGGCCGGTATGGGTCTGCGTGCCGCGCTCGACGAAGGTGTAACCGGCATCGCTGTCATCCGGCATGGCGTACTGGTAGGGCTGCGAGATGCGGAACAGCGCGGCGCCCAGGGTGAGCGAGGCAGCTGGCACGTACTTGACGCCGGCTTCCAGCTGCCGTGACTGCACCGCCGGCAGGAAGGCATCGGCGTTGGAGGTCCAGAACGGTGCCTCCTGGCCCAGCGCAATGCCGCGCACATAACTGGCGTACGCATTGAGCTGGTCGGTGGCCTTCCATACCAGCGCGGTCTGCGGCAGGAAGCGCGACAGCCGGCTGTGCCGCTGCGGCGTGCCGCGCTTGTCGTAGGCGCGCTCGTCCAGGCGGACGAAGCGGCCACCAGCCAGCCACTGCCAGTCATCGCCGAACTGCATGCGGTCCAGCGCGAACACGGCGGTCTGGCGGCTGTCCAGACGCCGTGCGGACGGGCCGGGCATCAGCGGCGAGGGCTCGTACACCGGCACCTGCGTGTCGTGGATGTTGCTGCTGCCTACGTACTCGTTGACGCTCGGTCGCCTGTCCACCGTGCGGCGGAACGTGTCGGCGCCGACCGTCAGCTGGTGGCCGACGCTGCCGGTGTCGAAGCGGCCACGCAGCTCGGCGTGTGCCTGCTGGTTGCGGCGGGTATCGTCCGGACTGCGGTAGTCGTAGATGTCGTAGTCGCCGTTGGGGGCGAAGTAGTTGCCGGGCACGCTGCCATCAGCGCACGCGTCGGCGTAGTAGCAGCCATAGGCGAAGGCGACGTTGTCGTCGATCACCGAGCGGCTGTGGCCCACCGACAGCCGCGACTGCCAGCGCTCGTTGAAGTCGTAGGTGTGTACGGCGGTGATGTTGGTGCTGGCGATCTCCACCGGGCGCTGCCACGGCTGATAGCCCAGCAGGTGCTCGCGGTCGACGCCACGGGGCAGCTCCCGTGCGCCCAGCAGCTGGTAACCGGACACCGAGCGCTGCGAACTGGTCTGGTAGTTGGCGTCCACTTCCAGCTTGCCGCGCTCGCCGATCAGCCAGTCCGCTGCAAGCGAATAGAAGTTGCGGCGGCCGTCGGCATGCTCGACGTAGGACTCGCTGCCCTCCCAGGCGGCATTGAGGCGGATGCCGAAACGCGGCGTGATCCAGTGGCCGACATCGACGGCGGCATAGCGCGAGCCTTCCGAATCGGTGCCAAGGGTAGCCGTGCGCACTTCCGCCGGGCGCTTGCCGATGTAGTTGATGATGCCGCCGGGTGCCATCACCCCCGCGGCGAGGCCGGCTTCACCCTTCAGGATCTCCACCGCCTGCACGTTCTCCAGCGCCAGCCGCTGTTCGCCGGCGATGGCCAGGCCGTTGAAGCGGTAGCCGGTGGCGGCATCGAGCGCGAAGCCGCGGATGGCGACGTTCTGGTAGTAGCCCACCGGCGCGTAGGCATCTCCGAGCGAGGCGTCATTGCTGGCCAGTTCGGACAACGAGCGCACCTGTCGACGGTCGAGGTAGTCGCGTTCGAGCACGTTCACCGAGGCCGGGGTGTCCTTCCAGGAGCCGGCGCCGAATGCACTGACCCGCGCGCTGTCGGCCGCCGGCCTGCCGGCCTGCACGCGGACCGCTGCCAGCTCGGTGGGCGAACGTTCGCCGCTGTCGGCTGTCACGTCGGGGGAGGCTCCAGCCTCGCTGGCATGCAGTGGCAGCGCGGCACAGAGGGCGAGAGCGAGCAGGGTGGGACGCAGGCAGCGGTTCATTCGATTCGTCTTCGGACAACAGGGGAGACGAAGCGACGGCGCGCAGGTGCACCGGCCCGGAACGGGGGTGTGGCTGCGGCTCAAAGCTCCCTACGCCGGTGCAAACCGGATCAGGTTCCAAGGGACTCTCTCAGCCTGCAGATCCAGGCACCCCCGCTTCAGGCCGCTATTTCACTACAGATGGCAGGGATTTGCGAGCCGATGCCCTTCAGGCGGCGGCATGCAGCGCTTGCAGCAGGGCCTGGCCGGGTGCGCTGGCGAACCACGCGGCATGGCCCAGCATGAAGGGATACCAGGCGACATCGGCGTTCGCCGTCGAGCCGGTGATGCCTTCGAAGTACTCCACTTCGGACAGTGCGAAGTCGAAGTGGACCATCGGCAGCAGGTCCGCCAGCAGGTGCAGGCGGGTGGCCGACAACGGCAGCACTTCGCGGTAGCCGTCGAGCAGCGCCAGCGCGATGTCGATGCGCACCGCCTCATGGCCCCGCTCCAGCTCCAGCCAGGCCACGGCATTGCGCTCGATCGCGGTGGCCAGGTCGAACAGCGTGCTGGTGGGTGAGGCGAGGCCGAAATCCAGCACGGTGCTGACGTCGTCGCCGCGCCACAGCAGGTTGGACACATGCCAGTCGTTGTGCGCCCACAGCGGCGGCTCGGCGGACAGGCGCTCGGCCAGGCCGGCATGCCAGGGCAGGACGTCGCGGCGCAGCTGCGCCTGCCACGGAATCCGTGCCAGGTAGCGCGCCAGTCCCGGGCGGTCGGGAAGACCCGCTTCCAGCGCGCCGATGGGGTCGGCGGCGCGGATCAGCTCGTCGCGTGCCACCAGGACATGCGTGCTGCGCTGCGGGGCGTGGTAGCTGGCGGCGGCCTGATGCAGCCGGGCCAGCATGCGTCCGGCAGAACGCGCCCGTGCGGTGTCCGTCAGCAGCGTCCAGGAGGCGGCGTCGCGGTACAGATCGTCACCCACCCCCGGTGAATGCAGTTCATAGGTCCACGGCCCATGCTCGATGGCGCTGTCGCCTCCTGCGGTGGGCAGAACCTTCACCACCGGCACGCCGGCAGCGTGCAGATGGGCGATGAAGCGGTGTTCCTCCTGCAGGCAGGCGGCACTGCGCACGCTGCGGTGGTGGCGCTTGATGAACACCCGGCCGCGGGCACCTTCGGCCAGCGCGGCGGCCGACAACGGCCGGGGGCTGTGCCAACGCAGGGCGCTGTCCGCGTCCAGCACCGGATAACGGCGGGCCAGCCAGGCAACCTCGGCTGCATCGATCGCGGGCCAGTCGGCAGCGACCTCATCGTTGTTGAGGCCCTGCACGCGGTGGGCGGTGGAGGTCATGCGGGGGCCGGGGGCAAAGGAGTCATCCAGGGCTGCGCATTCAACGCCATGGACGGCCCGGACGCAAACGGGCGGGTCATCGACCCGCCCGTTGCCGGTGATGCCGGGCAGTGCCGGCGAGGGTTACCAGCCGCGGTGGCGACCGCGGTCGTGGTAGTAGCGGCGATCGCTGTCGCGCCAGCGGCGGTCATGACCGCGGTCCCGATAGCCATAGCCCCGGTCGTAGCCGCGCTGGTAGCCGCGGTCGTAGCGGCGGTCATAACGACGGTCGTGGCGGTCCGGGGTGGTCAGGTTGCCGATCGCGCCGCCGGCCACGGCACCGCCGACGGTGGCGGCCGGATCGCCATTGGAGATCAGGTGGCCGGCGACGCCGCCCACCACCGCACCGACGACGGTGCGCTTGTCCTTCCTCGACATGGCGCTGGCGTCGCTGACCACGGCGACACCGGCCAGCAGGGCCAGGGCCATCGCCACGCCACGGAAGCTGAGAGCGGAAGTACTGAGCATGTTCGGTTCTCCTGTAGGGGCATGCCACGGTGGGCAGGGAGGGCGCGGGCGCCCTGGCTGCCGTAGTGACCACGCTGGCGCCCGGAGATTGCCGGAACATTGCGTGGGCCACTGGGCGGCGTGCGTATTCATCTAGCGTCAGGCGGCATGAAGCCTGCCTGAAAGTTCAATGGCCGGATGGACAGGATTCAGATTTTGCCGTCACGCAGATAGTCGAACAGCTCTGCATCGCCTTTCAGGCCCAGCTTCAGCATCGCATCGCCCTTCTGCCGGCTGATGGTGCTGACGCTCTTGTGCAGCTGCACCGAGATCTCCTTCACCGTCATGCCGGTGCCGAGCAACCGCAGCACTTCCAGTTCGCGCGGCGACAGCGGTTTGCCGTCGCCTTCGCGCATGCGCCAGCTGCCGGCGGCCTCGACCCGCTCGCGCAGGCTGCGGCTGATATAGAGCTGGCCGCGGTTCACCGCCTGGATCGCCTGCGGCAGCTCGTCCATCGACGAACTCTTGTCGACCAGGCCGAGCACGCCGCTGTCGAGCACCATGCGCAGGATCGCCAGGTTGCTGGAAACGCTGAGCATCAGCACCTTGAGGTCGGGATGGCGGCGCCGGATCATGCCGATCATGGCGAAGCCATCGGCCTGGGGACTGCCGGGCATCGAATAGTCGGTGACCAGCAGGTCGCATGGCTGGCTGGTCAGCAGCGCCATCAGCGCCTGGGCGCTGTCGGCTTCACCGACGACCTGGCCAACGCCGCTGGACTCGATGACGGCGCGGGTTCCGATACGGACCACGGGGTGGTCGTCTGCGATGATGATGCGCAAGCTCATGCTCTAGTATGACCACCGGGCACGCCGGACCGCGACCATCGCGGCTCCTGGCAGGATTCTAGGAGATCAACGCCGATGCGTAGCTGGGCTGTTCGCGGGCGGGTCCTGCTGCTGGCCATGTTGGGTCCTGCCGTCGCTTGGGCGCAACTCGCGCCCGGCCCATTGCCGTTGAGTCCCCTGCAACGCGAATACCTGGCTGCGCACCCTCGCATCGTTGTCGGGCAGTATGACAGTGGTTGGCCCCCTTTCGAGTCGATCCGTGAAGGCCAACAGGTGGGCCTGGGACCGGATTATTTGTCGCTTCTGGCTCGTCGCTTGGGCGTGAACGTCGAGGCGCGCCGCTATCCGGACTGGCCATCCGTGCTGGACGCGGCATGCCGGGGCGAGATCGATGTGGTCATGAACATCGGCCTCAGTGCCGACCGAACCCGTTGCATGGTCTACACCTCGGCCTATGCCGAGGCGCCGCTGGCGGTGGTCGGACGACCTGGAGACCTGCGTGCTTCGGAGATGCCGGATCTTGACGGACTGCGCGTCGTGATCGAGCAGGATTTCCTGACCGCACCGCAGGTGCGTGCACGGTTTCCACGCGCTCGACAACTTGTCGCAAATGGCACTTTGGCGGCGTTGCAGATGGTCAGAGACGACAAGGCCGACGTCTATATCGGTAATGCCTATGTCGCCACCGAGCTGATCGCGGCCCATCAGCTGAAGGGAGTGGTGCTGCTGCGGCCCAGCGATCTGCCGCCGGAGCGGGCGCACTTCGGCGTCCCCAACAGCAAGCAACCGCTGGCCGAGGCATTGGATCTTGCGCTGGCTGCCACCAGCCAGGCGCAGCGGGACGCGCTGGCCCAGCGCTGGCTGCGGCCTCCGGAATGGTCCGCGTCGGCGCAGCTGGCCCTGAGCCAGGCCGAAAAGCGCGTGCTGCAGCAGCCTTTGAAGATCACCTTCGCGCCCAATGCCGCGCCGCTTTCGTTCACCGACGACGACGGCCAGCCCAGCGGCCTGACCAGCGAGTACCTGCGGCGGCTGATCCAGGTCGGCGCCAACCTGCAGGTGGAAACCAGCCATGACTGGTTCGAGGTGCGCGAGAAGGCGTTGAAGGGTGAAGTGCAGGCGGTGATGGGCATTCCCACCGATTCGCGCTACCTGGGGCCGGACTGGGTGTTCAGCCAGCCCTTCATCAGCGTGCCGAGCGTGATCGTCGGCACGCGCGACAGCCCGGCGATCCTGGGGCTGGCCGATCTGCAGGGCAAGCGCGTGCTGCTGTCCGACCCGGAACGCCTGCGCGGCTACGTGCTGCAGCAGGCGCCACGGGCAAAGATCATTCCCGCGCGCAGTGGCGAACAGGCGCTGCAGCGATTGGCCGATGGCGAGGCCGATGCCTACGTGGGCAACCTGGTCCTGGTCGATCACCTGTTGCGCAACCGCTTCCCGGGCCGACTGCAGATCCTTGCGCCGGCCGGATTCGGCGACCAGCTGGCGCTGGCTGTCGACCGTCGCCATGCCGCCCTGGCGACCACCTTCGACCGCCTGCTGCTGCAGATGTCACCGCGGGAGCATGAGGCGCTGCGGGGCGACTGGCTGGCCGTGGAGTATCGCAGTGGCGTGGACTGGGACGCCGTGCTGCATTGGGGGCTTCCGCTGCTGCTGGTGCTGCTGACCGGGGCGGTGGTGCATGGCGTCGGTCACTGGCGGCTGCGCCGGGAGGTGGCCGGGCGCCGCCATCTGGAGCAGCGCTTGGCCGAGGTCACCGACAATCTGCCGGCGGTGGTCTACCAGGCACGTCGCGACGCGGACGGCAGCCTGGCCTTCCCCTTCATCGCCGGCGACCTGCAGGCACTGTTCGGCATTCCGCGGCAGCGTGCCGAGCAGGATGCGCAGGCGCTGCTGGCGCGGATCGAGGACACCGACCGCCAGGCCGTGCTGCAGGCCATCGACCAGGCGGCCCGCCAGTTCGCGCCGCTGGCCTTCGAGTTCCGCCTGCTGCCGGGTGATGACGGCACGCCCGCGCGCTGGGTACGCAGCCAGGCTCACCCTTACGTCACCGAGGCCGGTGCCGTCACCTGGAGCGGCTACTGGGTGGACGTGACCCAGGCACGCGCACAGGCCGATGCGCTGGCGGCGGCCAAGATCGAGGCGGAACAGGCGGCCGAGGCCAAATCACGCTTCCTGGCCACGATGAGTCATGAGATCCGCACGCCGATGAGCGGTGTACTGGGCATGCTGGAAGTGCTGGCGCACTCGCCGCTGGATGCAGAACAGCAGCGCATCCTTGCCGTGATCGAGGATTCTGCGCAGATGCTGCGGCAGATCCTCGATGACATCCTCGACTACTCGCGCATCGAAGCCGGTGCGCTGCGCCTGGAACCGGTGCCATTGTCACTGCGGACCCTGCTGGAAGGCGTGTGCCGGCTGATGTCGGCGCAGGCCAGCGCGCGTGGCCTGGCCCTGCACGTGCAGATCGATCCGCAGCTGGCTGCGGCGCATGAAGTGGATGGCGTGCGCCTGCGGCAGATCGTCTTCAACCTGCTCAGCAATGCCATCAAGTTCACCGCGCAGGGCGATGTGTGGCTGCGGCTGGAGGTGCTCGGGCCGACCACCGCCGATGGCAGTCAGCCGTTGTGCCTGAGCGTCATCGATACCGGCATGGGCATCGCGCCGGAACAGCTGCAGCACCTGTTCGCGCCGTTCACCCAGGCCGGTGCGTACATCCAGCGCGACCATGGCGGAACCGGCCTGGGCCTGAGCATCTGCCAGCGGCTGGTGCAGATGATGGACGGCACGTTGACCCTGCAGAGCACGCTCGGCGAGGGCACCCGCGCGGAGGTCCGTCTGTCGCTGGTGGAAGCCGGCATCGAGGACGTCGCCGTGCTGGCGAGCGAGCACGAGCAGGCGGCGCTGCTGCCGACCGCGCTGCGCCAGAGCCGCGTGCTGGTGATCGAGGATCATCCGACCAACCAGGCGATGATGGCCTGGCGGCTGCAGCAGCTGGGCCTTCCGCACGTGCTGGTGAGTGATGGCCAGCAGGCGCTGGACCGGTTGGCGTCGGAACGCTTCGACCTGGTGATCACCGATTGCCGCATGCCGGTTCTCGATGGCTTTGCGTTCACCCGCCTGCTGCGCGAGCGCGAAGGCCGCCAGGGCCAGGCGCGCATGCCGGTACTGGCATTGACGGCCAGCGTGCTGGACGACGACGCGCGACGTTGCCGCGAGGCCGGCATGGATGAGGTGCTGGCCAAGCCTTTATCGCTGGCTACGCTGCGCGCGGCGTTGATGCGATGGCTGCCGCAGGCGTCCGTGGCACCGGAGGCGACCGCCGAGTCGTCCGCAGCGGTGGAGGGCGACGCATCGCTGGACCTGGCGGGCCTGCAGCGGCGCTTCGGTTCGCATGCGGTCGCCGTGCAGCTGGCCGCCACCCTGCTGCAGGCCAGCGAGGTGGATATCGCGGCCGTGCAGCGTGCGGTGCAGGCCGGCGACCGCGAGGCCGCCGCCCTGCACCTGCATCGCCAGGCCGGCGGGCTCGGGGCGGTGGGCGCGCACGCGCTGGCAACGCAGGCCAATGCCCTGGTCGAACGCCTGGAAGACGCCGGAGAAGTGGACAGCGCGCCGTTGTTCGCCGAGGTCCAGGCGTTCCTGTCACGCCTGCAGCAGCAGCTGCAGGGGCTGTCTCACTGAGCGGACTGCTGCTGCAGGTAAGCGATCACCAGCGCACGTCGTTCGGCGCTGGGAAACGCGTTGTACATGCGCGTGCCGGGCACCTGCTGCGTTGGTGACTGCAGGAAGGCATCCAGGGTCTGCGCGGTCCAGACGATATCGGCCCGGCGCATGCCCTGCGAATAGCCATAGTCGGGCAGGCTGCCGGCGCGGCGTCCGATTACACCGTGCAGGTTGGGGCCGAACCGGTGGATGCCACCGGCCTGCACCGTGTGGCAGCCCGCACACAGTTCGAACGCGCGCTGCATCGCCTGTTGTCGCGCCTGCTCAGGTGTGGCCGGTGGCGTGGCCGTGCGCTGGCAGCCGCTGCATGCCAGCAGCAGGACGAGGGCAGGGAGCAGACGGAAGGCACGCATGGGCGGAGAGGATAGCCGTGGCCGCCGCGGGCCGGGCTGCGACACGCGGTCGCAGCCCGCTGCGGTCACATGCCCGAGTAGTTCGGGCCGCCGCCGCCCTGGGGGGTCACCCAGACGATGTTCTGGGTGGGATCCTTGATGTCGCAGGTCTTGCAGTGCACGCAGTTCTGCGCGTTGATCTGCAGGCGTGCGTTGTCGGCTTCGCCAACGAACTCGTACACGCCGGCCGGGCAGTAGCGCGCTTCCGGGCCGGCGTACTCGGCCAGGTTCACCTTCACCGGAATGCTCGGATCTTTAAGGGTCAGGTGGCTGGGCTGGTTCTCGTCGTGGTTGGTGCTGCTCAGGAACACCGAACTGAGACGGTCGAAGGTCAGCACCCCGTCCGGCTTCGGGTAGCTGATGCGGGTGTGCTGGGCCGCCGGCTCCAGGCAGGCGTGGTCCGGCTGCGTACGGTGCAGCGTCCACGGCGGGTTGCGCACGCCCAGCTTGGGCAGCAGCCACTGCTCCACACCGGTCATCAGCGTGGCCACGGTCTGGCCCTTCTTGAACCACTGCTTGAAGTTCTTTGCCTGCTGCAGTTCGGTGAACAGCCAACTGGCTTCGAAGGCCTGCGGATAGGCGCTCAGCTCATCGTGCTGGCGGTTGGCGGCCAGCGCGTCGAACGCGGCGTCGGCGCACAGCATGCCGGTCTTGATCGCGGCGTGGCTGCCCTTGATGCGGCTGGCGTTGAGATAACCGGCCTCGCAACCGACCAGCGCGCCACCGGGGAACACCGTCTTCGGCAGCGACAGCAGGCCGCCGGCGGTGATCGCACGCGCGCCGTAGCCGATGCGGGTACCGCCTTCCAGGTGCTTGCGGATCTGCGGATGGGTCTTGAAGCGCTGGAATTCCTCGAACGGGCTCAGCCAGGGGTTCTTGTAGTCCAGGCCGACCACGTAGCCGATGGCGACCTTGCCGCCGTCGGTGTGGTAGAGGAACGCGCCGCCGTAGGTGTCGCTGTCCAGCGGCCAGCCGGCGGCGTGCACCACCAGGCCCGGCTCATGCCTGGCCGGGTCGATCTGCCACAGTTCCTTGATGCCGATACCGTAGGCCTGCGGGTCCTTGCCTTCATCGAGCCTGTAACGGGCGATCAGCTGGCGGCCAAGGTGGCCGCGCGCGCCTTCGGCGAAGATCGTGTACTTCGCATGCAGCGCCATGCCGCGCTCGAACGCCGGGCCGATGCTGCCGTCCTTCTCGATGCCCATGTCGCCGGTGGCCACGCCGATCACTTCGCCGGTGTCGCCGTACAGCACCTCAGCGGCGGCGAAGCCGGGGAAGATCGCAACCTCCAGCGCCTCGGCCTGCTGCGCCAGCCAGCGGGTCACTTCGCCCAGGCTGATGATGTAGTTGCCTTCGTTGTGGAAGCACTCCGGCAGCAGCGCATTGGGCGTGCTGCGCGACCCGGTCTCGCTGAGGAACAGGAACTCGTCGCGGGTGACCTTCTGCTTCAGCGGTGCGCCGCGTTCGGCCCAGTCCGGGAACAGTTCGGTCAGGGCGCGCGGGTCCATCACCGCACCGGACAGAACATGTGCACCGGGCTCGGAGCCCTTCTCCAGCACGCACACCGACAGTTCGCGGCCGGCTTCGATCGCACGCTGGCGCAGGCGGATCGCGGTGGCCAGCCCGGCTGGGCCGGCACCGACGATCACCACGTCGAACTCCATTACTTCACGCGGGGGCAGGGCGTTGGCTTCAGCGCTCATCGATTGCATGACTCGTGGGTAGTGCCGGTAGCAGGGCCACCGGCGGTTGCCTGGAAATCGCGCGTGCAGCCACGGCGAAACGGTTGTTTGAATGTGTCAGGGTACCGGGACGGGCGTGATCGAGCTAGATCGCCGATGTTCACGTCGTGATTGCTGCAGTGCAGCGTACGCCTGCAGCCGGATGGGAGCCGACCCTGGTCGGCACGCGCTTCCCGGATGACCGACAATGGCCCGGTCCCGACTGCGTGTGAGTGCCATGGCCCTGGATCCGTACGACCTGTTCGATGTCCGTTCCCTGCTCAGCGAGGAAGAGCGCGCCGTGCAGGACAGCGTGGCCCGTTTCACCAACGAGCGCGTGCTGCCGATCATCGGCGATGCCTTCGACCAGGCGCGCTTCCCGGCCGAACTGGTACCGGAGATCGCATCGCTGGGCCTGCTGGGCGCGACACTGCCGGTCGAATACGGTGGCGGTGGCCTCGGCGCGGTCAGCTATGGCCTGATCTGCCAGGAGCTGGAGCGCGGCGATTCGGGCCTGCGCAGCTTCGTTTCGGTGCAGAGCTCGCTGTGCATGTATCCCATCTACGCGTACGGCAGCGAGGAACAGCGCCAGCAGTGGTTGCCGGCGATGGCACGCGGCGAACTGATCGGCTGCTTCGGCCTGACCGAGGCGCACGGTGGGTCCGACCCGGCCAGCATGAAGACCCGAGCGGTACGCGACGGCAGCGACTGGCGCATCAGCGGCAGCAAGATGTGGATCACCAGCGGCCCGGTGGCCGACCTGGCCATCGTCTGGGCACAGACCGAGGACGGCATCCAGGGCTTCGTGCTGGAGAAGGGCATGGCCGGTTTCACCACGCAGGAAATCAAGCACAAGATGAGCCTGCGCGCCTCGTTGACCGGCGCGCTGTTCTTCGACGATGTGCGCGTGCCCGACAGCCACCGCCTGCCGAACGTGAAGGGCCTGAAGGGGCCGCTCGGGTGCCTGACCCAGGCGCGTTACGGGATCAGCTGGGGCCCGATCGGCGCGGCCATCGCCTGCCTGGATGAAGCGCTGGGCTACGCCAAGGAGCGCGTGCTGTTCGGCCGCCCGCTGGCCGCCACCCAGAGCGCGCAGATCAAGCTGGCGGAAATGGCCCGCCGCATCACCACCGCCCAGCTGCTGGCCCTGCAACTGGGCCGGCTGAAGGAAGCCGGCCAGCTGCAGCCGCAGCAGGTCAGCCTGGCCAAGTGGAACAACTGCCGCATGGCCATCGACATCGCCCGCGAGTGTCGCGATCTGCTCGGTGGGGCTGGCATCACCACCGAACACGTGGCGATCCGGCACGCGCTGAACCTCGAATCGGTGATCACCTATGAAGGCACCGAGACCGTGCACCAGCTGGTGATTGGCCGCGAACTGACCGGCATCAACGCGTTCTGACAGCGGGTTCCGGTGGGTGCCAACCTTGGTCGGCACATTTCCTCGGCGCGCATCCGGGCATCGGTGCGGACCAAGGTCCGCACCCACCATAAGCAGGTCACACGTACGTGTAGAGCCGAGCCCATGCTCGGCTGCTTCCTCTCACGCGCCGCCGGCAAACCCGTGCTGCCGCCAGGCTTCATACATCACCACGGCAACGGTGTTGGAAAGATTGAGGCTGCGGTTGTCCGGCCGCATCGGCAGGCGCAGGCGGCGGCCATCCGGCAGTGCATCGAGCACGTCCTGCGGCAGGCCACGGCTTTCCGGGCCGAACAGGAAGGCATCGCCCTCTTCAAAGGCCACGCTGTCGTAGCGCACGCTGGCGCGGGTACTGAGTGCGAACAACCGATTCGGTGCGATCCGCGCCAGCGCGGTGTCCAGGTCGGGGTGCACCTGCAGGCGCGAGTACTCGTGGTAGTCCAGGCCGGCGCGCTTGAGCTGCTTGTCTTCCAGTGCGAAGCCGAGTGGCTCGACCAGGTGCAGCTGCGCGCCGGTGTTGGCGCAGAGCCGGATCACATTGCCCGTGTTGGGCGGGATTTCCGGTTGGAACAGGATCACGTGGAACGGGGGTGCGGCATTCATCGGCGCAGTGTACCTGCGACGGCTGCCAGTACGGCGCACGCCCTGCCAGGGCAGGGCGGGCACCGCTTACGGGCGCAGCAGGACCTGGGCGGTTTCGGTGGCCAGGGCCTGCAGGTCGGCCGCGCTCGGACGCACCTGCAGGGTCGGCAGGTTGACGATCACCTGGTTGGCAACGCTGGTGGCGGCGGCGGCCAGGGTGGCTGCGTAGCGCTGTGCTTCCAGTTCGGCGGCCAGGGCGACGCGCTGTTCCAGGCTCGGGCGCACTTCCACTGAGGCCAGGGTGGTGATCGGCAGGGCGGCGGCGACCGGGGCGGCGGTGAAACCGTCGCGTTCGGCCAGTTGGTCGGCGCTGGGGCGCACTTCCACGGTGGCCAGGGTCGGAATGCCGCTGGCCTGTTCCCAGGCCTGCTGGGCCAGTTGGTCGGCGGCCGGGCGAACCTGCACGGTGGCCAGGGTCTTGATGGATTCGGAGGCCTGCACCGACGAAACAACCGCGGTGCCGGCGATCAGGGCGATGGCGATGGCAATGGTCTTGGCGTTCATGACGGGGCCTGTTTAGTGTTGTTGAGCGGTGGTGTGGTAGTAAGGTAGAACACCAATTCGGGGGATGCAAGGGAAATTTTCGATTTCTTGCATTTGTTCAGTCTTCAGTCAGCTTTTGTCTGAAGCCCTTGTTGGCGCAGGAAGTACCAAGCAAACCCCGTGCCAACTTTTAATCATTGATTTGAAAGGGTTTTTATTCCGCCTGAAAGTGTCCGCGGGGCGGACACCTGTCCATCCGAGGGGGCGCGGACACTGTCCGGACGCGGGGGCGGGGGAGACGTGACTGCTGTCGGGGGCCGTCGACAAGGCCCTGAACGGCTGCGAGGGCAAACACCCCCAGTGACTGCTGGCGGATTCCGGGCACCGGATGGGCACGCTAGGATCGGGCTTCACCAACGTGACCAAGGATCCGGAAATGTCTCTCGCCCTGCGCCCGCGTGCTGCACTGCTCGCTGTTGCCCTCAGCACTGCCCTGGGCACGCTCGCGCCCACTCCTGCACTGGCGGCCAAGACGGTCACGCCGGCCAAGGTCGATATTCCGTTCGAGCAGTTCACCCTGCCCAACGGGCTGCGCGTGATCGTGCATACCGATCGCAAGGCGCCGATCGTGGCGGTCAACGTCTGGTATCACGTCGGCAGCAAGGACGAGCCTGCGGGCCGCACCGGTTTCGCCCACCTGTTCGAACACCTGATGTTCCAGAGCAGCGAAAACCACGACGGCGAGTATTTCGAACCGTTCAAGCAGGTGGGTGCCACCGGCCAGAACGGCACCACCAATACCGATCGCACCAATTACTTCGAGAACGTGCCGACCACCGCGCTGGACATGGCGTTGTGGATGGAGTCGGACCGCATGGGCCATCTGCTCGGTGCGATCGACCAGGCCGCGCTGGACGAGCAGCGTGGCGTGGTGCAGAACGAGAAGCGCCAGGGCGAGAACCAGCCCTACGGCCAGGCCTGGGAGAAGCTCAACCGTGCGATGTACCCGGCCGGCCACCCGTATCACCACAGCGTGATCGGCTCGATGAACGACCTCAACGCGGCCTCGCTGGATGACGTCAAGACCTGGTTCCGCACCTGGTATGGCCCGAACAACGCGGTGCTGGTGCTGGCAGGCGATATCGACGTGGCCACCGCCAAGGAGAAGGTGGCCCGTTACTTCGGCAGCATCCCGGCCGGTCCGAGCATGGCGCAGCCGAAGGTCGACGTGGCCAAGCGCCCGGCCGACACCCGCGAGACGATGACCGACAAGGTGCCGCAGTCGCGCATCTACCGCGCCTGGAACGTGCCGCAGGTCGGCACCACCGACGTCGACCAGCTGCAGCTGCTGGCCTATGTGCTCGGCGGCGCCAAGTCCTCGCGCCTGAGCCAGCGACTGCAGCACCAGGACAAGCTGGTGGACAACATCAGCGCCGGCGCCTACGCCTCGCAGCTGGGTTCCAACTTCATCGTCATGGCCACGGTGAAGCAGGGCCAGGATCCGGCCAAGGTCGAGAAGATCATCGACGAAGAACTGGACCGGTTGATCAAGGAGGGCCCCACGGCCGACGAGCTGGCGCGTGCCAAGACCGGCTCGCGCGCAGCGTTCATCCGCGGCATCGAGCGCATCGGTGGTTTCGGTGGCAAGGCCGACGCACTGGCCGAATGCGCGGTCTACACCGGCGACCCGGGCTGCTTCCGCACGTCGCTGGCCAACATCGACAAGGCGACCGCGGCCGACCTGAAGCGCCTGGGCGCACAGTGGCTGGACGTCGGCAGCCACACGCTGGTGGTCGAACCGGGCGAGCGCGTGGCGCTGAAGGAAGATCCCTCACAGGCGCCGAAGCCGTTCAACGTGCCGGCGGTGGACCCGAAGTACAGCACCCTGCCGGAGCAGGTGGACCGCAAGGCCGGCGTGCCGCAGACCCGTGAATTCCCGCAGCTGAAGTTCCCCGCCCTGCAGCGCGCCACGCTGAAGAACGGCACCCAGGTGGTGCTGGCCGAGCGCCACGAGATTCCGGTGGTGCAGTTCAGCTACCAGTTCCCGGGTGGCTTCACCGCCGACCAGGGCCGCAAGCCGGGCACCGCCAACTTCACCATGAACCTGATGACCGAAGGCGCCGGCAAGCTCGGCTCGCTGGCCTTCGCCGATGCCGCCGATGCGCTGGGTGCCAGCCTGGACGCCGGTGCCGGCCTGGATTCGGTGACCGTGGACCTGTCGGCACTGAAGGAGAACCTGGTGCCATCGCTGGCCCTGTACCGCGATCTGCTGCGCGAGCCGCGCTTCGAACAGGCCGAGATCGACCGGGTCAAGGCCACCTGGATCGCCGGCATCCAGCAGGAGAAGGTCAACCCGAACGCGGTGGCCATGCGCGTGCTGCCGCCGCTGCTGTACGGCAAAGGCCATCCGTACGCCATTCCGTTCACTGGCAGCGGCGATGAAGCGGCCATCAGCAGCCTCACCCGCGAGGATCTGGTCGACTTCCACCGCGACTGGCTGCGCCCGCAGGACGGCACCCTGATCGTGGTTGGCGATACCACGCTGGCCGAGATCGTGCCCCTGCTGGACAAGCAGTTGGGCGACTGGAAGGCCACGGGCGATGCGCCGCAGGTGAAGGCGGCCACCGATGTGGCGCTGCCGAAGGGCCCGCGCGTGTTCCTGATCGATCAGCCGGGTGCGGTGCAGGCAAACCTGTTCGCCGGCCAGGTGGTGCCGCCGTCCAGTGACGCCAGCTCGACCCGCTTCGATATCGCCAACGGTGTGATCGGCGGTGACTTCACCTCGCGCCTGAACATGAACCTGCGCGAGGACAAGCACTGGTCCTATGGCGCGCGCAGCAGTGCGCCGAACTCGGTCGGACAGCGGCCGTGGGCGGCCAGTGCCCCCGTGCAGATCGACAAGACCGGCCCGGCGCTGGCCGAGATGCAGAAGGAAATCGTCGAGTTCAGCACGGGCAGCAAGCCGGCCACCGCTGCCGAGGTCAACCGCATCCGCAACATCCAGACGCTGAGCCTGCCGGGCGCCTATGAGACCGCCAGTGCGGTCGCCGCGACCATCAGCAGCATCGTGCAGTTCAAGCGGCCGGATGACTATGTGCTGCGTCGCAAGGCCGAGATCGAGGCGATGACGCCGGCCCAGGTGCAGCAGGCTGCGGCCGAGATCAAGCCGCAGGCGCTGACCTGGGTAGTGGTGGGCGACCTCAAGCAGACCGAGGCGGCCGTGCGCGCGCTGAACCTGGGCGAGGTGACCGTGCTGGATGCCGAAGGCAAGCCGGTCAAGAAGTAAGGGACAGGCCTGCCCGCCACGGCGGGCAGGCCTCCCGGCTACCCTCGATTCAGGCGGTTCAGGCAGAATCCCCCTCATACCCTTCCAGGATCTGCCCATGCGCGTTCTGCTGCTTTCCTCCCTGCTGCTCACCGTCACCGCCTGTACCTGGGTGCCGATCGAACCGGCCGGGAAGACCGTCCGCGTGCTGCCGGCCGGGCCGGCGCCGACCGGCTGCATCACCAAGGGCGAGGTGGTGGTCACCGTGAAGAGCAAGGTCGGCTTCTACAACCGCAACCCGCTGCGCGTGCAGGAAGAACTGGAAACGCTGGCCCGCAACGAGGCCCCCAGCGCCGGCGCCAATACCGTACAGGCCGCCGCACCGCCTGCCGATGGCAGCCAGCGCTTTGCCGCCTTCCAGTGCCCGCCGCGCTGAATCCTTCACCATACGGGCAAGCCTGAATTCGTAAAGATGCGGTGAAGGCCCGGGGGGTTATAGAATAGCGCCCCCTTTTGCCTGAGCCTTGGCGCTAACCTCGATGCTCTTCAAGAATGTCTCGATCGCCGGCCTGGCACACGTCGATGCGCCTCATACGCTGACGACGAAGGAAATCAACGAACGCCTGCAGCCGACGCTGGACCGGCTGGGCATCCGCACCGACGTGCTCGGCGATATCGCCGGCATCCACGCCCGCCGCCTGTGGGACAACGGCGTGCTGGCCTCGGACGCGGCCACCATGGCCGGTCGCAAGGCACTGGAAGATGCCGGCATCGAAGCCACCCAGGTCGGCCTGCTGGTCAATACCTCGGTCAGCCGCGACTACCTGGAGCCGTCCACGGCCTCCATCGTCTCGGGCAATCTGGGTGTCAGCGACGAATGCATGACGTTCGATGTCGCAAATGCCTGCCTGGCCTTCATCAACGGCATGGACATCGCAGCGCGCATGATCGAGCGCGGTGACATCGACTATGCGCTGGTGGTGGATGGCGAAACCGCCAACCTGGTGTACGAGAAGACGCTGGAGCGCATGACCGCACCGGACGTCACCGCCGACGATTTCCGCAACGAATTGGCGGCGCTGACCACCGGTTCGGGCGCTGCCGCGATGGTGATGGCGCGCTCGGAACTGGTGCCGGATGCCCCGCGCTACAAGGGCGGCGTCACCCGTTCGGCGACCGAATGGAACCAGCTGTGCCTGGGCAACCTGGACCGCATGGTGACCGACACCCGCCTGCTGCTGATCGAAGGCATCAAGCTGGCGCAGAAGACCTTCACTGCGGCCAAGATCGCGCTGGGCTGGGCGGTGGAAGAACTGGACCAGTTCGTCATCCACCAGGTCAGCCAGCCGCACACCGCAGCGTTCATCAAGAACTTCGGCATCGACCCGAAGAAGGTCATGACCATCTTCGGCGAGCACGGCAACATCGGCCCGGCGTCGGTACCGATCGTGCTGAGCAAGCTCAAGCAGCTGGGCAAGCTGAAGAAGGGTGATCGCATCGCGCTTCTGGGCATCGGCTCGGGCCTGAACTGCTCGATGGCCGAAGTGGTCTGGTAAACAGACCCCTGCGTTGAATCCTGGGGCCGGTACTACCGGCCCTTTTTACAGGTGCGACCCGATGTCCAAGCTTCCCGGTTACCCCGCCCATCCCCAGCGCTTCGAGGTCCGCCCCGGCCTGTCGATGAACTATCTCGACGAGGGCCCGCGCGACGGTGAGGTGGTGGTGATGGTGCACGGCAATCCGTCGTGGAGCTATTACTGGCGCACGCTGGTGGCCGGCCTGTCGGACAAGTACCGTTGCATCGTGCCCGACCACATCGGCATGGGTCTGTCGGACAAGCCCGATGACCGTGGCTATGCGTACACGCTGCAATCGCGCGTGGATGACCTGGATGCGCTGCTCAGGCACCTGGGCATCACCGGCCCGGTGACCCTGGCCGTGCACGACTGGGGCGGCATGATCGGCTTTGGCTGGGCGCTGTCGCACCACGCGCAGGTCAAGCGGCTGGTGGTGCTCAACACCGCCGCGTTCCCGATGCCGGCAGCGAAGAAGATGCCGTGGCAGATCGCGCTCGGACGGCACTGGAAGATCGGCGAGTGGATCATCCGCACCTTCAATGCCTTCTCCGCCGGCGCATCGTGGCTGGGCGTTGAGCGGAAGATGCCCGCCGACGTGCGCCGCGCGTATGTATCGCCGTACAACAGCTATGCCAACCGCATCAGCACCATCCGCTTCATGCAGGACATTCCGCTGGGCCCGGCCGACAAGGCGTGGTCGCTGCTGGAGCGTGCAGGCAAGGCGCTGCCGTCGTTTGCCGATCGCCCGGCCTTCATAGGCTGGGGCCTGCGCGACTTCGTGTTCGACCACCATTTCCTGCAGGGCTTCCAGGCGGCGCTGCCGCAGGCCCAGGTGCATGCCTTCAAGGACGCGGGCCACTACGTGCTGGAAGACAAGCACGAGGTGCTGGTGCCGGAGATCCGCGCCTTCCTGGACGCGAACCCGATCTGATCGGATCCCCTCGGTAGCGCCGGGCCATGCCCGGCGTTGTCGTACAGGGGTCAGAGCCCTTCCGTGCCGGAAACGGGCCCGACCCCGACCGTCACGCCGCGATCGGCGCCTGCGGCGGAGACGACGGGCTGCTGCCGTTGTCGTCCGGATGATCGTCGTCGTTGTCCGCCTCGTCGCGCCAGCGCCAGTCGGCCAGCGTCAGCGGGTCCAGGCCGTAGGCGATGCGGGCCTTGTCGCACTGTGGACTGGCCTTGCCGTACTCCCATGAGGCATCCACTTCGCGGCACACGCTGGGCCGGTTGGGGTGGATCGTGCAGCGCGAATACACGCCGATCTGCGCATCCAGTGCCACGCAGCGCACCGGTTTGGAGTGGGTGCCGCGCATGCACAGGCGATGCGGATCGAGCACTTCGGTCAGCTGGTGGGGCACGCCGCCCGGGGTGACCTCGTCCGATTCCATCCAGTGGAAGGCCACGCGGTACTGGGTGCAGCAGGCGCCGCAGGTCATGCAGGGGTGTTGCATGGGCAAGCCGCCTCGGGCGGCAGTCGGAATCGGGAACGAGGCTGCGGATTTTCCACGAAGTGAGCCGCCGCGCAAGAAATTCCGTAAGCGGCGACAATGAACGGATGAACCGACCCTGCAACATTGCTGCGCGGTTGCCTGAACTGGCCCGTGAACGCCCCGACCAGATCGCCATCCGCTGCCCCGGCCGCCGCGGCGCCGGCAACGGCATGGCGGCCTACGATGTGACCCTGGACTATCGGCAGCTGGATGCCCGCAGCGACGCCATGGCCGCCGGCCTGGCCGGCTACGGGATCGGGCGCGGCGTGCGCACGGTGGTGATGGTGCGGCCCTCGCCGGAGTTCTTCCTGCTGATGTTCGCCCTGTTCAAGCTGGGTGCGGTGCCGGTGCTGGTCGATCCCGGCATCGACCGGCGTGCGCTGAAGCAGTGCCTGGACGAAGCCCAGCCGGAGGCCTTCATCGGCATCCCGCTGGCCCACGTGGCACGGCTGGCGCTGCGCTGGGCGCCGTCGGCGACCCGCCTGGTCACGGTGGGACGGCGGCTGGCCTGGGGCGGGACCACCCTGGCCGCGCTGGAGCGCGCGGGCGCGCAGGCCGGGCCGATGCTGGCGGCCACCGACGGCGAGGACATGGCCGCGATCCTGTTCACCAGCGGCTCCACGGGCGTGCCCAAGGGCGTGGTCTACCGCCATCGCCATTTCCTCGGCCAGATCGAGCTGCTGGGCAGCGCCTTCGGCATGGAGGCCGGCGGGGTGGACCTGCCGACCTTCCCGCCCTTCGCCCTGTTCGATCCCGCATTGGGGTTGACCTCGGTGATCCCGGACATGGACCCCACGCGGCCCGCGCAGGCCGATCCGGCACGCCTGCATGATGCGATCCAACGCTTCGGCGTGACCCAGCTGTTCGGCTCGCCTGCGCTGATGCGGGTCCTGGCCCGCCATGGCCGGCCGCTGCCGTCGGTGACCCGGGTGACCTCGGCCGGTGCCCCGGTTCCGCCGGATGTGGTCGCCACCATCCGTGGCCTGCTGCCGGCCGGCGCGCAGTTCTGGACGCCGTACGGTGCCACCGAATGCCTGCCGGTGGCGGTGGTGGAAGGCCATGAACTGGAGCGCACCCGTGCGGCCACCGAGGGCGGTGCGGGTACCTGCGTGGGCAACGTGGTGGCCCCGAACGAAGTGCGCATCATCGCCATCGACGATGCACCGCTGGCCGACTGGTCGCAGGTGCGCGTGCTGGCCACCGGCGAGGTGGGCGAGATCACCGTGGCCGGCCCCACCGCCACCGACAGCTATTTCAATCGTCCGCAGGCCACCGCTGCGGCGAAGATTGCCGAAACGCTGGCCGATGGCAGTACCCGCATCGTGCATCGCATGGGCGATGTCGGCTATTTCGACGCGCAGGGCCGTCTGTGGTTCTGCGGACGCAAGACCCAGCGCGTGGAAACCCCGCACGGCCCGCTCTACACCGAACAGGTCGAGCCGGTGTTCAACACGGTGCAGGGCGTGGCACGCACCGCGCTGGTCGGCGTGGGTCTTGCGGGCGCGCAGGTGCCGGTCCTGTGCGTGGAGCTGCAGCGTGGACAGTCCGACAGCCCGGCGCTGCATGAAGCGCTGCGCGCCCTTGCCGGCGCACGCCTGCCCGAGGCCGGGCTGCAGCACTTCCTGGTGCATCCGGCGTTTCCCGTCGATATCCGTCACAACGCCAAGATCGGCCGCGAGAAGCTCGCCGTCTGGGCCAGCGCCGAACTGGAGAAGCGCGCATGAAGATCCTGGTCACCGGTGGTGGTGGTTTCCTTGGCCAGGCGCTGTGCCGCGGGCTGGTCGAGCGCGGCCACCAGGTGCTGGCATTCAACCGCAGCCACTACCCGGCGCTGCAGGCGCTGGGAGTGGGCCAGATCCGTGGCGACCTGGCGGACCCGCAGGCCGTGCTGCATGCGGTGGCCGGTGTCGATGCGGTGTTCCACAACGGTGCCAAGGCCGGCGCCTGGGGCAGTTACGACAGCTACCACCAGGCCAATGTGGTCGGCACCGACAATGTCATCGCTGCCTGCCGTGCGCATGGCATCGGCAGGCTGGTCTATACCTCCACACCGAGCGTGACCCATCGTGCCACCCACCCGGTGGAAGGACTGGGCGCGGACGAGGTGCCCTACGGCGAGGATTTCCAGGCGCCGTACGCGGCGACCAAGGCGATCGCCGAACAACGGGTGCTGGCCGCCAACGACGCGACGTTGGCCACGGTGGCGCTGCGTCCGCGCCTGATCTGGGGGCCGGGCGACCAGCAGCTGGTGCCGCGTCTGGCCGAGCGCGCACGGCAGGGCCGGCTGCGCCTGGTCGGTGATGGCAGCAACAAGGTCGACACCACCTACATCGACAACGCCGCGCTGGCGCACTTCCTGGCATTCGAGGCGCTGGGCCCGGCGGCGGCCTGCGCCGGCAAGGCCTACTTCATCTCCAATGGCGAGCCACTGCCGATGCGCGAGCTGGTCAACAAGTTGCTGCAGGCCGTGGGCGCACCGCCTGTGGAGAAGGCAATCAGCTTCAGGACCGCCTACCGGATCGGTGCGATCTGCGAGCGCCTGTGGCCGCTGCTGCGGTTGCGCGGCGAGCCGCCGTTGACGCGTTTCCTCGCCGAGCAGCTGTGCACGCCGCACTGGTACAGCATGGAGCCGGCGCGCCGTGATTTCGGCTATGTGCCGCAGGTCAGCATCGAGGAAGGGCTGCGTCGGCTGCAGGCCGCGTCGTCATGACGGCAGCCTCACGGCGCTGAAGACTTCATCGCGCGCAGAACCGGCCATCACCGGTTGCACACCGCCGGACCGGGAGGATGGACCCCACGCCACCCACGGCCGAATATCTGCGAGGAGCGCCATGCTGCATTACGCCGTCATTTTCTTCGTCATCGCCATCATCGCCGCCGTGCTCGGTTTCTCCGGCATCGCCGGCGCGGCCAGCAACATTGCCTGGATCCTGTTCGTGGTGTTCCTGGTCCTGGCGGTGATCTCGATGTTCCGCAAGCGCGGCTAGTGAGCCCCGGAGCAGTGCCGGTCGATGGCCGGTACTGCTCCGGCGGAAGCGGTTGTTTGCTGTAGTACCGGGTACTGTCTGGCCTACAGCAGCCTCTGATCGGCTTCGTGCCGTTCCAGCGCCAGTTCGATCAGGCGCGTGATCAGCGTGGTGTAATCCACGCCACTGGCGCCCCACAGCTTCGGGTACATGCTGATGCGGGTGAAGCCCGGCAGCGTGTTGACCTCGTTGATGACGACGCGGCCATCGCCGGTCAGGAACACATCCACTCTGGCCATGCCGGCGCACTCCAGCGCCTGATACGCCTGCAGGGCGATCTGCCTGATCCGCTGCTGCGTGGCATCATCGATGTCGGCCGGGACCACGACGTCGGCGCCGTTCTCGTTGAGGTACTTGGTGTCGTAGGCATAGAACTCGTCGTGCACCACCACTTCGCCACACACGCTGGCCTGCGGCTGCTCGTTGCCGAGCACCGCACATTCGATCTCGCGGCCGGCCACGGCCGCTTCCACCAGAACCTTGTGGTCGTAGCGCAGCGCCCGTTCCAGCGCGGCCGCGAAGCCGGCAGCGTCCTTGACCTTGCTCACCCCCACCGACGAACCCTGGTTGGCCGGCTTCACGAACAGCGGCAGACCGAGCCGGGCGATGACGCCGTCGACATCGATGTTCGCAGCCTGGTGGCGACGGATGCACTGCCAGGGCGCCACCTGCAGGCCGGCATCGCGCAGCAGGCGCTTGGTCACGTCCTTGTCCATGGCCACGGCCGAGCCCAGCACCGGTGAACCGACGAAGGGCAGGTTGGCCATGCGCAGCAGGCCCTGCAGCGCGCCATCCTCACCCAGCGGACCATGCACGATCGGCAGGACAACGTCGATCTGGCCGAGCACGGCAGCCGGATCGGCGGGCTGCAGCTGCGCCTGTCCGGCGCCCGGGTGCACCGACAGCGCGACGCCGGACCGGTGCAGCGCGATGCGCGCCGGATCATCGGCGTTGAGCAGGAAGCTCCCGGCCTGGCTCAGATGCCATCGGCCCTGCTTGTCGATGCCGATCAGCACCGGCTCGAAGCGCTCGTGGTCGAGTGCGTCGAGGATGTTCTTCGCCGACTGCAGCGAGACTTCGTGCTCGGAGGACGTACCACCGAAAATGATGCCGACCCGGGTCCTGCTCATGGGCAATGCGATGTCCTGGACGTTGCGTGGCCCCACAGCATGGACCTTCCTTCGCCCGGCAGGTGAGGCGGAGATGAACCCGCACCCATCCGCGCTGCCCGGCCCAAGCCCGGCACCCACGAAGGTAGAATGGGGCCATGGCTCTTTCCCTGCTCAAGTCCCTCAAGCCGGTCGCCGGCCGTGCCCTGCAGATCGCCCTGAACCGCGCCCTGGCGCTGGATCCGGATACCCGCCACGCGTTGGCCGGTCTGGATGGCCGCCATATCGATCTGACCCTGGAGGCTCCTGCGCTGGCCATGCGCATCAGCGTTGACGGTGACCAGCTGCGGGTGGGGCCGGTGGATGCGCAGGAAGCCGATCTGGCCGTACGCAGCAGCCTGTCGGGGGTGCTGGCCCAGCTGCCGCTGCTGGCCAATGCCCGGCGCGCCGACAGCACCGGCAAGGGACGCGTGCGCGTGGCCGGCGATGCCGAGTTGGCGCGCCGCCTGCAGCAGCTGGCCAAGGGCTTCGACCCGGACTGGCAGCAGCCGTTCGTCAGCGTGTTCGGCGAGGTGCTGGGCGTACAGGTGGCCAACACACTGCGCGGCGCGCTGCAGCACGCCCGCCAGGGCGTGATCGATCTGGCGCACAGTGCAGCCGAATTCATTACCGAGGAATCGCGCGACGTGGTGCCGCGCGCCGAGCTGGACGCGTTCCACGACGATGTGGATGTGCTGCGCGATGATGTCGAGCGCCTGGGTGCACGCGTGCAGCGCCTGCGGGGTGCGGCATGAAGGCGGTGCTGCGGGCCAGCCGCATCGGCCGGGTGATCCTGCGCTACCGCCTGGATGACCTGCTGCAGGACACGCCGGCCGAACGCTGGCTGCGCCTGGCCAAACCCTTCGTTCCGCGGGCCTCGGCCGACATCGCCGCGCAATCGCGTGGCGCACGCCTGCGCCTGGCGCTGCAGGACCTGGGTCCGATCTTCGTCAAGTTCGGGCAGATCCTGTCGACCCGTCGCGACCTGGTGCCGCCGGACGTGGCCAACGAACTGACCCTGCTGCAGGACCGGGTCAAGCCGTTCGACGGCGACACCGCGCGCCGCATCGTCGAGGACGCGCTGGGCCTGCCGGTCAGCGAAGCCTTTGCCAGCTTCGATACCGAACCGCTGGCGTCGGCCTCGATCGCGCAGGTCCATGCGGCCACGCTGGCCGATGGCCGCCAGGTGGTGGTCAAGGTGCTGCGCCCGGGCATCGAGAAGCAGATCGACGCCGATATCGCCCTGCTCAATTCACTGGCCGCGCTGGTTGAGCGCACCCACCCGCGTGCCGACAAGATCCGCCCGCGCGAAGTCGTGGCGGAAGTGGAGAACACCCTGGCCGCCGAGCTGGACCTGCAGCGCGAAGGCGCCAACGCCAGCGTGCTGCGCCGCTTCTGGGAGAACTCCGACGACCTGTACGTGCCGGAAGTGATCTGGAGCCACACGGCCGAGCGCGCGCTGACCCTGGAGCGCGTGTGGGGCATTCCCTCCGATGACATCGTGGCACTGGACGCCGCCGGGATCGATCGCAAGGCGCTGGCCGCCAAGGGCGTGCGGGTGTTCTACACCCAGGTGTTCCGCGACAACTTCTTCCACGCCGATGCGCATGCCGGCAACATCTGGGTCGACCCCGATCCGGCACGCCGCAGCGATCCGCGCTTCATCGCGCTGGACTTCGGCATCATGGGCCAGCTGTCGCAGGAAGATCAGTACTACCTGGCCGAGAACTTCATGGCCATCTTCAACCGCGACTACCGCCGCATCGCCGAGCTGCACGTGCAGGCGCGCTGGATGCCGGACCACGTGCGCATCGACGACCTGGAAGCGGCGGTGCGGTCGGTGTGCGAGCCGTACTTCACCCGCCCGCTGTCGCAGATCTCGCTGGCGGAAGTGCTGATGAAGCTGTTCCGCGTGGCGCAGCGCTACCAGCTGACGCTGCAGCCGCAGCTGATCCTGCTGCAGAAGACCCTGTTGAACATCGAAGGCGTCGGTCGCCAGCTCGACCCGCAGATCGATATCTGGGCGGTGGCCAAGCCGGTACTGGCGAAGATCCTGCGCGAGCGCTACAGCCCGCGCAGGGTGATGCGCGAGCTCGGCAAGCGCCTGCCGGAAATCATGACCCACGCACCGGACATGCCCCGCCTGGTGCATGCCTGGCTGACCCAGCAGGTGGAGGGACGTCACGAGCTGGCGATGCGCTCGCGCGATCTGGTATCGCTCGATGCCAGCGTGCAGCGCCTGCAGAAGCATGCGGTCGGTGCCATCACCGGCGTCGGCCTGCTTGCCATTGCCGCCTTGATGTACGTGCTGCAGCCGCCCGGCTGGTACTGGGGCGACCTGCCGATGTGGAGCTGGCTGTCGGGCGCGGTGGGTGTGGCCGCATTGGCCCGGGCGTGGTGGAAGTAGCCGCCGTGCTGCAGGCGCTCAAGGACGAACTGGTGCGCTTTGGCGCCGACAACGATGCGCGCGAAAGCGAGCGGGCCCGGCGCTTGCTCAACATCACGCCGGATACCGGTGCGCTGCTGTCGCTGCTGGTACGTTTCGGACAGGCGCGGCGCGTGCTGGAGATAGGCACCTCCAACGGCTATTCCACGCTGTGGCTGGCCGAGGCTGCCGCTGCCATCGACGGCCATGTGACCACGCTGGAGTACGCTGCCGACAAGGTGGCCCTGGCCGGCGCGACCTTCGCCCGCAGCGGCCTGCAGGCGCATATCACCCTGGTGCACGCTGACGCCGGGGCGTGGCTGGCGCAGGCGGCCGATGCCAGCATCGACCTGCTGTTCCTCGATTCGGATCGCGAGCAGTACGCTGGCTGGTGGCCGCACCTGCGCCGCGTGCTGCGGCCCGGTGGCCTGCTGGTGGTGGACAACGCGATCTCCCACGCCGAACAGATGGAGCCGCTGCGTGCGGCACTGGTGGCCGATCCTGATGTCAGCGTCAGCCTGGTGCCGGTGGGCAACGGTGAACTGCTCGCACTGCGCAACGTTTGACTGCCTCGCGGCACAAACCCGGGGTCAGATCCCTTTTCCGCAGGAAAAGGGATCTGACCCCATACAGGCCGCCCGTATAATCGCGCGGTGAGCACCGAACCCGATACCCTCGCCGCGGTCGAGACCGACACCGCCCCCCTTCGGCTCCTGCACCTGGATGAACGCCTGGCGGTGGTCGACAAGCCGGCCGGGCTGATGGTCCATGACAGCAAGCTGGCCCGTGGCGAAGATGATTTCCTGGCCGATCGCCTGCGTGAGCAGCTCGGGCGCCCGATCTTTCTGGTGCATCGGCTGGATCGTGCCACCAGTGGCTGCCTGCTGCTGGCCTTCGACCGTGACACCGCCAGTGCGCTGGGCAAGGCCCTGATGGGCGGCGAGGTGGCCAAGGACTACCTGACCATCTGCCGCGGCTGGCCGGCCGAGGCGTCCTGGCGGGTCGACCACGACCTCGACGGCGGCCCCGGAAAACCGGTCAAGAAGCCTGCCATCACCGACTTCCAGTGCCTGGCTACCGGCGAGCTGCCGGTGCCGGTCGGCGAGTTCGCCCGTTCGCGCTATGCGCTGCTGCGCTGCCAGCCGCAGACCGGACGGTTCCGGCAGATCCGCCGGCATCTCAAGCATCTTTCGCACCACATGATCGGCGACACCAGCCACGGCGACGGCCGCCACAACCGCATCTTCCGCATGCAGGGGGTGCACCGCATGCTGCTGCACGCCGAGCGCCTGCGTTTTCCGCATCCCGAGGGCGGCACGGTGGATGTGCGGGCGCCGCTGGACCGGGAGTTCCAGAAGGCACTGGACCTGTTCGGCTGGCGGGTGGAGTGAAGGCAGCGCCGGGCATGGCCCGGCGCTACCGCCTCACTTCTTTTCCGGCTCGTTGACGATCGCTTCCAGATCCTTCTGCAGGTCGGCGAACAGCGGCTGCATGCGCGACTGGATGGCCACCATCACGTTCTGCATCAGCGCCGGGGTCTTGTCCAGCAGACTCTGGCCCGCCGGGCTCTCGTAGAACTCGGCCATCGCCAGCACGTCTTCCTTGCTGAAGGTCTTCTTGTAGAGATCCACGTACATCGGCCGCAGCTGCTGCCATGACAGGGCCTGGCGCAGGGTCTGGCTGGTCCGTGCCTGGATGCGCTTGAGCTGCTCCTGCTGCTGGGCATTGAGCTGGCGCTGCGACGCGACCTGCTGGAACTGCTGCTGCTGCATCGCCTCGATCTGCGGCAGCATGGTGTCGATCATGCTCTGCGCGCGGGAGGCCGACAGCAGGCGGTTGATGTCGCCGTCGGTCGGCGCGGCGGCCAGGACCGGGGCGCTGGCCACGGCAAGCGCCAGCAGAAGGGCAGCACGGCGCAGCAGGGCGGGCAGGGTGGATGCGGAGCGGATCATGCGAAGCTTCCTGCGGTACATGGGACGGCCAGCATACCCGCTGGCAAGGCGAAGGCGGCGTGTTCGGTGCCTGATCGGCGGCATACGGCGCGCGATGCCGCACTCCGCCACGTGGCTGCCGTTACAATGCGCGGATGGGCAGTGGACCGGTCACCATCAGCGCGCAGCTTGAAATCCCCGACGGCGAGATCGTCGAGCGTTTCGTGCGTGCCAGTGGTGCCGGTGGCCAGAACGTCAACAAGGTGTCCACCGCGGTGGAACTGCGTTTCGACGTGGCCAACTCGCCCTCGTTGCCCGAACCGTTGCGCGCGCGCCTGCTGGCGCGGCGTGACCGGCGGATGACCGGCGAAGGCGTGCTGGTCATCGACGCGCAACGCTTCCGGACCCAGGATCGCAATCGCGAGGATGCGCGCGAGCGGCTGGCGGCCTTCATCCAGGCCGGGTTGAGCGTGCCCAAACCGCGCAAGGCCACCAAGCCGACCCTCGGGTCGAAACTGCGTCGTCTGGACGCCAAACGCGGGCGCGCGCAGATCAAGCGCGGGCGCTCCTCACGTGACTGGGAGTGATTGCTTGAACAACCCGACTCCGTTGCTGCCGGCCATCCCGCCGAACATGCCGCAGGTCAGATCCAACCCGTTCCTGCGCTGGCTGGCGCGCTGCACCCTGCGCATGGGCGGCTGGAAGGTGGTCGGCACCCTGCCGGACATCCCGAAGCTGGTCTTCATCATCGCCCCGCACTCGTCCAACTGGGACGGGTTCTGGGGCATGGCGGCCAAGATCGCACTGGGCATGAAGGTCAAGGTGCTGGGCAAGGCGTCGCTGTTCTGGTGGCCGCTGGGCCCGCTGCTGCACCGGCTGGGCGTGATCCCGCTGGACCGCAGCTCGCCGCAGGGAACCGTCGGCCAGGCCGTGGACCTGATCCGCAACAACGACAGGATGTGGTTCGCGATCACCCCGGAAGGCACCCGCAAGGCGGTCAAGGAATGGAAGGCCGGATTCCTGAAGATCGCGCGGATGGCCGACGTGCCGATCCTGACCGCCTATTTCCATTATCCGGAGAAGGTCATCGGCGTCGGTCCGCTGTTCCATCCCACCGGCGATGACGTGGCCGACATGGCCGCCATCCGCGAGTTCTACCGGCCCTGGATCGGCAAGACCCGCGGTACGGTCTGAGCCGGCCGCCAGTGAAGGTCCAGAAGCCACGTCCGGCACATGCCGGGCGAGCGCGACAGGAGTAGGGTGGACGGTCGGCATCCCATCCCGTCTGCCCAAGGAGCGTTTTACATGTCGCGTACCGTAGTCCTGGCCGCCGCCATCAGCCTGGCGCTGGCGGCCTGTTCCGGCAAGGAGTCCACCCCCGTGTCCGCAGCCCAGAATACCCCGGCCCAGCAGCCGGCCGATGCCTCCACCAACCCGCTGCTGAGCGCCAGCACGCTGCCGTTCCAGGCGCCGCCGTTCGACAAGATCAAGGACAGCGACTACCTGCCGGCGTTCGAGGAAGGCATGCGCCAGCACCTGGCCGACGTGCGCAAGATCGCCGACAACAGCGAGCCGGCCACCTTCGACAACACCATCGTGGCGATGGAGCGCAGCGGTGAGACCCTGACCCGCGTGTCGCGCATCTTCTTCGGCCTGGTGCAGGCCGATACCAACGATGCGCGCCAGAAGATCCAGGAAGAAGTCGCGCCGAAACTGGCCGCGCACCAGGACGAGATCAGCCTCGACCCGAAGCTGTTCGCACGCGTGAAGTCGCTGTACGACCAGCGTGACACGCTGGGCCTGGACCCGGTGCAGAAGCGCCTGGTCGAGCATTACTACGACGGCCTGGTGCGTGCCGGTGCGCAGCTGTCCGACGCCGACAAGGCCAGCCTGCGCAAGCTCAACGTGGAAGAGACCACGCTTTCCACCCAGTTCCATACCCGCCTGGTCGCCGCCACCGCTGCCGCTGCCGTCATCGTGGACGACAAGGCCAAGCTGGCCGGCCTGGATGAGAACGCGATCAACACCGCAGCTGCCGATGCGAAGGCGCGCAAGCTTGACGGCAAGTTCCTGCTGCCGCTGCAGAACACCACCCAGCAGCCGGTGCTTGGTTCGCTGAGCGACCGCGACCAGCGCGCCGCCGTGCTCAAGGCCTCGGAAACCCGCGCCGAGCGCGGTGATGCCAACGATACCCGCCAGACCGTGCAGCGCCTGGCCCAGCTGCGTGCGCAGAAGGCCAAGCTGCTGGGTTTCGACACCTTCGCCGACTACCAGCTGGGCGACCAGATGGCCAAGACCCCGGCCGCCGCGCTGAAGCTGCTGACCGACACCGTGCCGGCTGCCACCGCCAAGGCACGTGCCGAAGCCGGCGAGATCCAGAAGGTGATCGACGCGCAGAAGGGCGGTTTCCAGGTTGCGGCCTCGGACTGGGACTTCTACGCCGAGCAGGTACGCAAGGCCAAGTACGATCTGGATGAGTCGCAGATCAAGCCCTATTTCGAGCTGGACAACGTGCTGCAGAACGGCGTCTTCTACGCCGCCACCCAGCTGTACGGCATCACCTTCAAGCCACGTACCGACATTCCGACCTACCACCCGGACATGAAGGTGTATGAAGTGTTCGACAAGGACGGCACCTCGCTGGCCCTGTTCTACACCGACTACTTCAAGCGTGACAGCAAGTCCGGTGGCGCGTGGATGGACGTGTTCGTCGAGCAGGATGGCCTGACCGGCGCCAAGCCGGTGGTCTACAACGTCTGCAACTTCACCAAGCCGGCCGAAGGCCAGCCGGCGCTGCTGAGCTTCGACGACGTCACCACCCTGTTCCACGAGTTCGGCCACGCCCTGCACGGCATGTTCTCGAACGTGAAGTACCCCTCGATCGCCGGTACGGCCACCTCGCGCGATTTCGTCGAGTTCCCGTCGCAGTTCAACGAGCACTGGGCGCTGGATCCGAAGGTGTTCGCCAACTACGCCAAGAACTACAAGACCGGCGAGCCGATGCCGCAGGAACTGGTCGACAAGATCCTCAAGGCGCGCAGCTTCAACCAGGGCTACGCCACCACCGAGTACCTGTCGGCTGCGCTGCTGGACCTGGCCTGGCACACGCAGAAGGCCGACGCGCCGCTGCAGGATGTCGGAGCCTTCGAAGCCAGCGCGCTGAAGAAGTTCAAGGTCGATCTGCCGCAGGTTCCGCCGCGCTACCGCACCACCTACTTCGACCACATCTGGGGCGGTGGCTACTCGGCCGGCTACTACGCCTACTTCTGGGCGGAAGTGCTCGACCATGACGCCTTCCAGTGGTTCACCGAGAACGGCGGCCTGACCGCGGCCAATGGCCAGGAATTCCGCGACAAGATCCTCTCGCGCGGCAACAGCGTGGAGCTGTCGACGCTGTACCGCGATTTCCGCGGCAAGGACCCGTCGGTGGAGCCGCTGCTGAAGTTCCGCGGGCTGAAGTAAGAAAGCGAAAACGGCGGGGGCGACCCCGCCGTTTTTCTTTCTGTAGCGTCGAGCCATGCTCGACGTTCTTCTGTAGAGCCGAGCCCATGCTCGGCTGATGTTTCCTGGAAAGGCAGCCGAGCATGGGCTCGGCTCTACAAACAGCGTTACGTCCCCACGTGCACCGGGTTCGCCTGTTCGGCAAGGCCCAGGTGATCCAGCGCGATATCCAGCGCCAGCACGTAGCTCTGCGCGCCATAGCCGGCGGCGATGCCCAGGCGCTGGCCGATGCCGGCCGGCAGACAGGGCTCAGCCACCGCGCCGTCGTCATGCACCTCCACGTAGGCGTTGTGCAGATAGGGCAGCAGGCGCTGCAGACGCAGGCTGCCGGCACACGCGCCGGGATCGAGCAATGTCACTTCGCCGCGGCTGTGATCGGCCACGCGCAGGGCATCCAGCAGTTCCTGTTCCGAACCGCAGGCACGGATGGCCACGCTGGTGCCGGCATCGATCGCACGGTGTACCAGCGACTTCAGTACCGGTGCCGGCAGCGGCAGTGCGGTACGGATCAATGTGCCGGCCGCTTCCGGGCCGCGGATGATGAAGATCGACATGGCTCAGCCCTCCTGCGCCAGGCGGCGGCCGACGATGGCCAGCGACAGCGGATAACCGGCCTGCTGGCTGCGCTGGTCGACCACCACCGCGGCCGGCCCATGCTGCAGGCGCAGGCGCGCGTCCAGGCCGGGTTCGCGGGCGCTCTGCAGTTCGATGTACTGCGCCGGCAGCCGCTCCAGGGCGGCCTGCAGCGCGCTGCCCTCGGCCTGCCATTGCGCCTCGTCGGCCACGCCCACGTCCAGCAGTACCCAGTCGGCCGAGCGCGCCTGCGGCTGGCACAGGCACTGGCGCACTTCGGACAGGCTGGCGCAGTCGCTGCACAGCACGCGGTGGCCGGACAACTGCGCCGGCAGCTGCGGACGCGGTGCCGATGAAGAGGCGTGGCGGATCACCAGGAGGGTCATACAACACCTTGCGGAAAGCGCCGTTCGGCGCGGTGGGCAGACGATGCGCGCAGTGCCCGTAAAGGTGCGATGCCGGGCGCCGGGCCCGGGCGTAAAACCTGCGTAACCCTGCATCGGCAGCGCCGGGCCATGCCCGGCGAGCACATGGCGCGGCCGTTCCAACACTCGGCCGGGCATGGCCCGGCGCGACCGGGCACCACTTGCACCCGGATGGGGTCTGAAGACCCTGCCACCCCATCGGAACCTGACATGGATGCTGTTGCCCGACCGCCGTTCCCGCAACGCGCTCTCGCCTGGCTGAAGAAGGAGGCGCTGCCGCTGCTGCTCATGCTGGGCCTGCTCGCCGCCGCCCGCGACACCCTCGCCAATCATTACGTGGTGCCCAGTGGCTCGATGCAGCCGACCCTGCAGCCCGGTGACCGGGTGGTGGTGGACATGCGTGCCTATGGCCTGCGCCTGCCGTTCACCAACACGTCCCTGCTGTCCACCGGCCAGCCGCAGCGCGGCGAGGTGGCGGTATTCGATTCGCCTGCCGACGGCACCCGCCTGATCAAGCGGGTCGCCGCCGTGGCCGGCGACCACGTGCAACTGCACGAGGGCCACCTGAGCATCAACGGCCACCCGCTGCAGATGGCCGACCTGCAGGACGTGGAGGCCTTCGGCAGCCGCCGTGCCCGCCTGGACCTGGACATGGGCGGTGGTCCCGACATTGCGGACCTGGTGGTACCGGCCGGCAAGCTGCTGGTACTGGGGGATCATCGCGGCAACAGTTTCGATGGACGCTTCTTCGGCTTCGTCGACGCCGACAAGGTCTACGGGCGCGCGGTGGCCGTGTACTACCGCCGTGGCGATGGCTTCCAGTGGCAGCACCTGTGAGCTGAATCGATACGTCAGGGATATCAATCCTGACTTTTCAGGTTATGGATCGACTGGGTGGACGGGCCTAGTCTGGGGCCCGTTCCCTCCACCCCGGCCGCCCCCAACGGCCCATCGATCCCATGACTGGCGAAACCGCCGCGGCCCCCGAACGTCGCTTCCCTCCTGCCGATTCCAGCCCCGAGACGCGCATCCAGCAGGGCACGCCAGCGTTCCGCCGCACGGCGGTCGCGTTGTTCCTGGCCGGCTTCTCCACCTTTGGCCTGCTGTACACGGTGCAGCCGTTGCTGCCCGAGTTCAGCCGCCACTTCGGCGTCTCCGCCGCCGGCAGCGCGATGTCGCTGTCACTGACCACCGGCACGCTGGCCGTGGCGATGCTGCTGGCCGGGCTGCTGTCCGACACCGTGGGCCGCAGGCCGTTGATGATCGTCGCCCTGCTGGCCTCGGCCATCCTCTCGCTGAGTACCGCCCTGATCGATGACTGGACCACGCTGCTGGTGCTGCGCACCCTGCTGGGCCTGGCCCTGAGTGGCGTGCCGGCGGTGGCGATGACCTATCTGGTCGAAGAAATGGACAGCCGCGCACTGGGCCTGGCGATGGGCCTGTACATCGGCGGCAACGCGATTGGTGGCATGAGCGGGCGCCTGCTCGCCGGCATCATCGCCGACCATTGGGGGTGGCGCTGGGGCATCGGCGTGGTCTCGATCATCGCCGTGGCCAGCACCGTGCTGCTGTGGCTGCAGCTGCCGCCATCGCGGCATTTCCAGGCCCGTCGCGGCGGCCTGCGCCAGCTGCCGTCGCGCTGGCGCACGTTGTTCGCCGATCCCGGCCTGCCGTGGCTGTTCGCCACCTCCTTCGTGTTGATGGGCGTATTCGTCACCCTCTACAACTACCTCGGCTATCACCTGCTGGCGCCGCCGTACCACCTCAGCCAGACCGTGGTCGGGCTGATCTTCAGCGTCTACCTGGTCGGTACGTTCAGCTCGGCATGGATGGGCCAACAGGCCACGCGGTACGGCCGTGGGCGTGTCCTGTCGATCTCCTTCGTGCTTATCGGTGCCGGCATCGCGCTGCTGGCGATGCCGTGGCTGACCACGATGGCGCTGGGCATCGCGCTGGTGACCTTCGGCTTCTTCGGCGGTCATTCGGTCGCCAGCAGCTGGGTCGGCAGCCGGGCGGGCATGATGCGCGCGGAAGCCTCGGCACTGTATCTGTTCGCCTACTACCTGGGGTCGAGCGTGCTGGGCGGTGTGGGCGGGCTTGCCTACGCCGCGTGGGACTGGCTGGGGGTGTGCGCGTTCGCGGCAGTGCTGACCCTGCTTGGCGGTGGCATCGTCTGGGCGTTGCAGCAGCGGGCCCCGCAGCCGGTGACGGCCTGATGCTCGCCGGGCATGGCCCGGCGCTACCGTTTCGACCCTGACCGGGTAGCGCCGGGCCCTGCCCGGCGAGCGCGCAGCGCGGCGCGTCACTCTTCGGCGAATGCGCCGCGCAGCAGGCCGGCGAAGTTGCGGATCAGCGGCGTCACTCCCTCACGGCGCCATGCCAGCTGCACCTCCGAGTGCGCGCCGGCATCGGCCAGCGCGACAAAGCGCGCGCCTTCCACCCGGATGTGGTCGCACGAGGACGGCAGGATCGCCGCACCCAGGCCAGCCGCCGCCAGGCTGATCAGCGTGGACGCCTCACCGGCTTCCTGCACGATGCGTGGAGTGAATCCGGCAGCCGCGCACAGCGCGATCATGTGGTCATGGATGCCGGCGCCGGCACTGCGTCGAAAGGCCACGAACGGTTCCTGCGCGAACGCACGCAGCGACAGCGTTCCCTGTTCCGGGAGCCGGCGCAGGGCAGGGTGGTCGGCATGCACGATCAACGCCAGCGGATCGACGAACAGGCTGTGCGCAACCAGTTCCGGCGGCAGCGCGCGCTTGCGGATGATGCCCACGTCCAGTGAACCGTCGAGCAGGGCGTCGATCTGCTGCAGCGTGTTCATCTCGCTCAGCTGCAGCCGCACCTGCGGATACTGCTGGCGGTAGCGCAGGATCGAGCGCGGAATCTGCGGCGACAGCGGTGTGGCCCGGGTCAGCCCGATATGCAGCTCACCCTGCTCGCCGCGCTGTGCGCGCTGCACCTCGTCCACTGCCGTCTCCACCTGCTGCACGATGGCCCGCGCGCGCTCCTGCAGCAGTTCACCGGCAGGCGTCAGCTGCACGCGGCGATGGCTGCGCACGAACAGGCGCGCCCCGATCAGGTCCTCCAGCTGGCGGATCTGCTGGCTGAGCGGCGGCTGCGACATGCCCAGCCGCTCGGCCGCCTGGCCGAAGTGCAGGGTCTCGGCAACGGCGAGGAAATAGCGCAGGTGGCGCAGTTCGATGGACATGCGCCCAGTCTATTCATCGCCGGCCGGAAATGAATCAGAGGTTGGATCCGACCCCGTGCCGACCAACGGTCGGCACCCGCCAACAGCAGCTGGCACTAAACAGCAGAGGGAAACTGTCGAAGGCGGGGTGGGGGGGGGGGGGGGGGGGGGGGGGGGGGGGGGGGGCCGGCCCCCCCCCCCCCGCC